>DATFLI010000122.1:0-2253 GCA_035267805.1 Balneolaceae bacterium
TATGATGCAAGTTCCAGCACCATCAGGGTGCAGCAGCGCCAGGGAGGATTCAGCATTGTCAACAATGTGCAGTACCCGTACATCCCGGCTATATCCAATTTTGCCGATCATCCGATCAGTAAAGGCCTGGAGACGGTGCGCTTTCAGTTTGTATCTTCGCTCGATACAACTGAAGTTGATTCCTCTGAATCTCTCACCGTACTGGCCAGAAGTTCCAAAAATTCAGGCGAGGCCCGCGGTCGATTTAACCTGAATCCTATGCGTAATTGGAGCCGAAGCGATTTCGATGAATCTTATTTGCCACTGGCTGCCGCGGTAAAAGGTTCCTTTCAATCGGCTTTTGCTAATGTTGATTCCGTGAATCTTCCTCTCAAAAAGAGTAAAAATACATCTATCGTAGTCATCGGTGACGGCGATTTTGTCGTCAACGGTTCGGGACAGCGTCAACAGCGGTTATCGGATGATAATATCAACCTGATGGTCAATTCTGTGGATTGGCTGGCCGATGACACGGGGCTTATTGCATTGCGTACCCAGGGAGTTACAAACAGGCCTCTGGAACAAATCGAAGATACTACCAAGGCATTCCTAAAATATCTGAACTTGTTTTTGCCCATACTTTTTGTGTTGGGATATGGGTTCTACCGATATCAGCGTAGGAAAGCCCGACGCAGAAGATGGATTGAAGAAGGGGTTTAACCCGAGTTATTATTGAAAAGGATTACTTACATGTTGAATATTTGAATTGTTAGTTAAAAGCTTCTTTAAGTGTCTAAGCAAAAGATGCTGAAACAAGCCTGACCCGGTTGCTGTCGGGGTTCAGCATGACATTTGAAGGCTTACAATAGATTGGAGTTACTCAAATATGAGATTCTCAAAAAATTGTTTGTGAATATCCCGGTAAAAAAGTTTAAACGATTATGACGAACGCAACGAAATCACTCGGTATCATTTTTGTGGCACTGGCGGTTATTACGGCCGCGGTAGAAATGTCGTCGGGACCGGCGGCAAGTCAGGCTTTTAAGTCCAAGCTGGTTTCGGTTGATACCAGCCAGGTTAATAAGATTGTCATTAACAGGCCTGAAGCAGCCACAATAACGCTTTCAAAATCGAAAAATGAATGGACGGTTTCTGCCGGGAATGGTAAGCAATATCCTGCATCCCCAAGTGGGATAAAACGGGCATTCAGCCAATTGAACAGACTGCAAGTGTCTTCTGTGGCTACCCGGGATCCCGAAAAATATACCCGCTACAAAGTAGATTCGACGGGCACCAAGATAACCTTGTTTAATGGGGATAAGCAGCTGAGCAGTTTGATTATCGGGGCACCCCAGATCGAAAGTCGTCGCGATTTCAATAATTATGTCCGTCGCCCCAAAGATAAAACGGTTTATTCGGTCAAAGGTATTTTGGGCCCTGCTTTTTCGAAGAAGCTGGATGACTGGCGCAATAAACTGGTATGGGATGTGGACCAAGGCGATATTTCGCAGGTTAATTTCATGTATCCCGCCGACAGTTCGTTTAGCATTAAAAAAGCGGGTGCCAACAGCTGGACGTCCGATGGGGATACCCTTTCCGGTGGATCGACAAGTTCCACATTGCGCGAATTGTCTTCTTTACGTGCGGATGGTTTTGTTGATTCCCTGTCCGTTAATGATTTCGGTACCGAGCAGTACGCCATTCAGCTACAGTTAAAAAGTGGCGAACAGCATCGCCTGCGTCTGAAAACTATGCCGGCAGATACCAATAATTATATCGGGGTTGCTCAAGGATTTCCATATGTCTTTAAGTTAAACAAAAGCTCATGGGATCGCAGCGTTTTAAAATCCCGAAGTGACCTGTTGAAAAAATAGGCTGTCCCTACTTCTATGAATGACAAGATTCAAGATACAGGATGCTAAACCAGATGCAGGTTTCTATATCAGACCTATCTCTAACCGGATAAGTTATTTTGCAAGGAAACGGTTCGAAGATGGTCTTACTCATAAAAGAGTAACTAATTAGTATTCTGATATGAGTTATAAAAAACTTCAAATCTGGAGATTATCGAGAGAGCTTTCGATAAGTATTCATAAAATGACAATGGCCCTGCCGAAGTTTGAATTATACGAAACCGGAAGTCAGATTAGGCGTTCATCAAAATCGATCCGCTCTAATATTGTAGAGGGATACGGCAGAAGGCGGTATAAACAAGATTATATTAAGTTTCTAATTTATGCCCATTCTTCTGTTGATGAAACGAGAGACCATTTG
>DATFLI010000123.1:0-3900 GCA_035267805.1 Balneolaceae bacterium
AGGCGGTGTGATTCCGGAGCAGGATTATGAGTTTCTTTACGATAAAGGCGTGGTGGGAATTTTCGGTCCGGGTACCGTTATTTCACTGGCTGCACAGAAAATCCTTCAAATTTTAATTGACGGACAAAAGATTTAAGTACATAACACCTCCCGTCCCGCACATAAACGCATGTGCAGGACACTCTCCTCCCCGAAAAAATTTGGGACAGGCAAGGAGGGATTAAGACCATCTTCCCTCGAGGGAAGCACTCCGACATCGATATTATGCCGGAGGGTAAAGTGTTTTATATATTTGTCGTTTATGCCAAAAAATTCTAGCAAAAATAACGATTCCTCCCTTTCCGTAAATAAGGGCGTTGAAGAGAATAGCTCTATCAATCCCAAAGGATTAAATCGATTTAAAAAACGTAAAAAGACGCTTTCCGTCGCTGAATATGTTGCCGGTATCAAAGAAGGGAATCGTACCGTTCTAAGCCGGGCCATCACACTTATCGAGAGTACCAAACAAGCTCATCGGGATCTGGCACAAGATATTATTGAAGCTTGTTTGCCTTATGCAGGTCGCTCCCTTCGCATTGGTATTACGGGCGTGCCGGGGGTGGGGAAAAGCACATTTATCGAGTCGTTTGGAAATCACCTCATTAAGCAGGGACATAAGCTGGCCGTGCTGGCCATTGATCCCAGCAGTACCCGTACGAGAGGTAGTATCCTGGGAGACAAAACCCGTATGGAGACACTGGCAACCAATGAGCACGCTTATATTCGGCCTTCTCCTACCGCCGGCTCCCTGGGAGGCGTAGCCCGCAAAACGCGCGAAACGATCTATCTCTGCGAAGCGGCCGGCTTTGACACTATTTTCATCGAAACGGTTGGGGTCGGACAGTCAGAAACGGCGGTCCACTCGATGGTTGATTTCTTCCTGTTGTTAATGCTGGCCGGGGCCGGTGATGAATTGCAGGGAATCAAGCGAGGCATTATGGAAATGGCGGATGCTATTGCTATCAATAAAACAGATGACACAAACTCAAAAACAGTTCAACAGGCTGTCCGCGAATATAAAAATGCGTTGCACTTGTATCCCAAAACAGAATCGGGCTGGAGCCCCAAAGTTACGACCTGCTCGGCTCTGACAGGAGACCGTATCCCCGAAATATGGGAGATGGTGCAGGATTACGTCTCAAAAACCAAAGAAAACGGTTATTTCAGGAAAAAGAGAAATCAGCAAGCCAAACACTGGATGTACGATACGATCACCAACCAGCTTACCGATCGCTTCTATGACAATCCCGCTGTCAAAAAACAGCGTGAACTTATTGAGAAACAGGTTTTGGATGGCAAGCTCAGTTCCTTCAAAGCAGCGCAGAAATTACTGGATTTGTATTTCTCATCGCTCAAGTGATTACATTGTCGAAGCAGTCGCTTCTACCTACATTCAGATGTCAGCTGATATTCAATTCGGACTTCGGCGGAGAAAAGGCCACCTCTTCATCTTCGATCTCTTGCTGACCGAAGGTTTGCTGCATTTCGCTGCGCAGCTTTTGAATCGTCAATCCACTGGTAAGTGAGCCGTTTCGGGCAATAGATATGCGTCCCGTCTCTTCGGAGACTACAACAACAAATACATTGTTCGTTTCGGTAATCCCCACAGCCGCCCGGTGACGCGTGCCAAAGACCGAGGAAATATTCTGATTCTGTGAAATCGGCAAATAGCAACTCGCGGCCACAATTCGGTTATTGCGAATGACAACAGCTCCATCGTGCAAAGGCGTGTGCTTGTTAAAGATGGTTTGCAGCAGCTCACTGTTGACGCGAGCGTCCAGCTTAATGCCGACATCCACCAAATCCTGAAGCGAGGAGGACCGGGCAAAGACAATCAATGCCCCCGTCTTGGTATGTGACATATTCCGAACCGCATCTATCACTTCATCGATAATCGTATCCGAGTTGGAGCTCACAAAAAAGCGATCCAGATTAGTATTCTGCCCCAGGTTGTAGAGCAGCTTGCGTATCTCGGGCTGAAAAATAATAATTACAGCCAGCACACCCACATCCAATATCCCGCGAAGAATAAAATTAATCGTCGTAAGGCCAAGTGCGCTGACGATCGCGTTGACGATGATAATAAACACAAGGCCTACGGCTGCTTGAATGGCAAATGTCCCCCGTATCCACCGGTACAGGTAGAAGAGCACCATGGTAATAATCAGAACTTCAATGAAGTCCTTAATACCAAATTCAAGGAAGCCAATGGGAATCAACGGGGTACCTCAATTAACTGAACATTCTTTTGAACAATATAACTATAATTTTACGAAATCTTTTAGCCTACGGATTTTAGCTTACCCGTGGCTTTGATGCAAGTGCATAACGTAACACGACTCTTCTAAAAAGTTTATTCCGTCGAATTGGTTCCAATGATACGCTTCGCCAACGACTCAATAACGAATGTGCTTCTGAATAGCATTATAAACCAGCAACGAATCATGCGCTTCTTTGACGTCGTGGACACGAATAATATTTGCGCCCTGCATCAAAGCGTGATAATGCACTGCTACAGTGCCTGTCACACGTTCTTTGGCAGGTCGACCTCCTAAGATTCTACCGATCATTGACTTCCGGGAAGCCCCCACCAAAACAGGATACCCAAGCTTTTTAAATTCCTCGAGATTGGCTAACAGCTGCAGGTTATGATCCAATGTCTTACCAAAGCCGATGCCGGGATCAATGATTACACTGTCTAAACCTTCTTCCTGGATCCCGGACAGCCGGTTCTCAAAAAAGTCATAAATATCACTCACAACATCCTCATATACCGGATCCTGCTGCATGGTTTTGGGATCCCCCTGCGAGTGCATCATCACATAGCCCGCCTGATGCTTTCGGCATAATTCTACAAAACGCGGCTCCTTTTTAAGTCCGCTGATGTCGTTCACCAAATGCACACCCAGTTTCAAAGCCTCTTCGGCTACACGGTATTTGGTGGTATCAACCGAAAAAAAAGTATCGGGAAATTCTGGAACAGCTTTCTCCAAGATCGGGATGACGCGATCGATCTCTTCTTGCTCGGATACCGGGTCGGATCCGGGCCGCGTGGATTCTCCGCCGACATCAATAATGGCCGCCCCCTGCGAAACCATCACTCCAATGTGTGTAAGTGCCGATTCACGCTGGTTGAATTCGCCACCGTCAGAAAAGGAATCGGGCGTAACGTTAAGAATACCCATAATCTTAGGCGTTGCGAGATTAAGGATTTTATCCCGTACACGTACCTGCAAGGAAGAGCCTGAATCGTTCATATTTTTTATGAAATAGGTCGCCCTGATTTATTCCAGGGTCTGTTGGAAAGATGTTTTAGATCTATAGAATAGATGCTGAAACAAGTTCAGCATGACATGCTATGTTTTATATAAGCTTAAAAACTAATCCCAACTCTCTTCAAGATATTCAAACTTATCTTCCACTTCGGCCCACTCGTCAGCATCGGGACGGTCTTCTTTTGTTTCGTTGATCACATGATCCTCCCACTCTTCAGCCAAACGCTCATTCAACTCAATATAGTGTTCCCATTCCATCGGAACTTCATCATCAGGATAAATAGCTTCCACCGGACATTCGGCAACACACGCATCGCAATCGATACATTCAAGCGGATCAATGGTAAGGAAGTTGGGGCCTTCCCGAAATGCATCAACCGGGCATACCGCCGCACAGTTGGTATATTTACAGTTGATACATGGTTCAGTAACTACATATGCCATTGGATTTCAAATATTCTTTTGCTGTTTCAAAGTTGGACTAAATATCTCGGCTTCAACGGATAGATGCAACGTTTTCTGTAACGAAATTTAATTTAGAAGCGCTCTAACGCTTTAGCATACCAACTCCGTTCAAAAGTTCATT
>DATFLI010000124.1:0-5071 GCA_035267805.1 Balneolaceae bacterium
AGGAGCTGTTCCCGGAAAAATTGAAGTTGTTCTCAATGATAAGCGGTCGTTCAACGCGCGTATTGTTGGTGCTGACCCGAGTACTGACCTTGCTGTACTGAAAATCGATGCTCAAAATCTTCCATCCATCACCATTGGAAATTCCAACAAGGTTAATGTGGGGGAATGGGTTTTGGCCATCGGCAATCCATTTCGTCTGCGGTCAACAGTTACGGCAGGTATTGTGAGTGCCTTGAGCCGTGATGTCCAGATTATTGATGATAATATGCGTGTAGAGAGCTTTATACAGACAGATGCAGCCATCAATAAAGGGAACAGTGGCGGCGCCCTTGTTAATACCAGCGGCGAACTGGTGGGCGTAAATACAGCTATTGCCTCCCAAACCGGAAGTTACCAGGGATATGGTTTTGCAATCCCCTCAAATCTGGCATCAAAAGTAGCCCGGGATATTATTCAGTATGGAGAGGTGCATCGAGCCTTGTTGGGGGTAACGATCGCAAGTGTGAACTCGAGAATGGCTGATGAGCTGAATATGGATAAAATTGAAGGGGTCGAAATTACGAGGGTTGATACTGCGGGTGCAGCTTATAAATCAGGCGTAAAGCCCGGAGATGTGATACTAAGTGTGAATGGCGCCAAAGTAAATGAATCAAACCAGCTCCAGGAGAAAATTGCGGTTTTGAATCCTGGAGAAGTCGTAGACTTGAAAATCTGGCGGGATGGCAAGACGATTTCCAAAAGTGTAAAGCTTGATATGCTGGATCCCGGGAAGCAGCAGCTGGCTTTTTCGCAGACTCTGCCGCAAGATAGTACCGGCTCCGGATATTTTAGCGAACAGGATGGACACTCCGGAAATCGACACGTTAAATTTGCACATTTTGATTTTGGTTTTCGGGTAATGGCACTCTCAAAAGCTGATAATCCCAAGCATGATCATATTGTGATTACTGACGTAGTTAAAGGATCAGTAGCAGATAAACAGGGGTTAGAAGAAGGAGATACCATTCTCATGGTTGGTAATCAAAAAGTTGAAGATTTGCAGTCAATGAAAGATCTTATAGCGCATTTTTTGAACGATAATAACTCGGTGACCCTTCAAATATTCACTCAAAATGGCGAAACCAAGTTAGTTAAATTAAATCAGTAAAATATTTTTTATGTATCGATTTGTTTCATCAGTTTCCGTTATTATTACTTTAGGAATTCTCGTTTCTTGTTCGGGGTCGGGTACTATGGCCGGGAAATCGGGACAATCGCAAGCTGCCTCGAAAGTACAAAAGTATCCCTCTTGGTATCCTGAACATTCGGTTGTCAATACGGATACAGTGATGTACGCTTATGCCACCACAATTGATGAGGATTCGGCTTCGGCCGTAGATAAAGCAGTCGCGTGGGCAAAATCCGAGATGCAATCTTCATTGTCAGATAAGTTGGAAAATATCCGTTCGGATGCCGTTCGGGAGTTAGGAAGCGATTCAGGGTTGGATTCCCCCGGTTTCTTGATAGCATTACGTCATGCTGATGACGTGGTACAAAATTTAGCACAAACCGGCAATGCTGAAGTTAAAACGGTGGAAGGGTATAACAGCTATCGCGGGTTTGCCGAAATAAAAGTCGCCAAAGATAAATTGATTGATGAAATTGGTAAGCGATTGGGTGGTCATGAAAAAGCCTGGAATGCCATGAAAGAATCGAAAGCTTTCCAGAATTTCTAGATATTTTTGTACCCGGTTAACGGGTCTCCTGAACTTTTTTGAATGTATAAATTAACCTGAGTTCGATATAAGAAATGGCCTCGTAAGTCTTCCCTTAAAGGGGAGTACTCTCGTGGTTTTCCGAGAGGGAGGGGTGTTCAGCGTGCCGGAAAAAACACCTCCCGACCCAATTTGGTCCGAAAACGGACTCAATTGGCCCACCCTCCTCGAGGAGGGACTTTGGGGCAGCGGCGATCAAGAGTATATCATCTTATTTCGAACTGACGTTAATTTAAAAAGCCCGCCCAATCATGAACATTGGGCGGGCTTTTAAGTTAAAGCTAAATAAGCTTTACATATTTTCAACGATCTTCTCGCCGAATTCAGAGCATTTCAAGAGGGTTGCTCCCTCCATCAGACGTTCAAAATCGTAAGTAACTTGTTTCTGGCTAATCGAAGCTTCGATACCTTTCTCGATCAGGTCCGCAGCTTCGCCCCATCCCATATAGCGCAACATAATTACGCCGGATAATATCAATGACCCGGGATTCACTTTGTCCTGCCCGGTGTATTTTGGAGCGGTTCCATGCGTAGCTTCAAAAACTGCAAGTCCGGTGTTATAGTTGATATTTGCACCCGGAGCGATGCCAATACCACCCACGCAGGCAGCCAGCGCATCAGACACATAATCACCATTCAAATTCATTGTTGCGATGATATCATATTCGTCGGGACGTGTTAAAATCTGTTGTAAGAAGGCATCGGCAATCACGTCTTTAACGACAATGCCATTTGGCAGCTTACACCAGGGCCCTTCGCCGATTACTTCGGCATCGAACTCCTCGCGGGCAACTTCGTATCCCCAGTCTTTGAAACTTCCTTCGGTAAACTTCATGATGTTACCTTTGTGGACCAGTGTTACGCTATCACGGCCCTCATCAATGGCATAGTTGATGGCCGATCGAACCAGGCGCTTGGTTCCTTCCTCCGAGATTGGCTTGATGCCAATCGAAGTCGTGTCGGGGAAACGAATGTTGGTAACTCCCATCTCATCAATAAGAAAATCCTTGATTTTCTTGTTTTCCGGAGTTCCTGTCTGCCACTCAATTCCGGCGTAGATGTCCTCTGTATTTTCACGGAAGATCACCATATCGGTTTTTTCCGGATGCTTGACCGGGCTTGGTGTTCCGCTATAATATTTTACAGGTCGCACGCAGGCAAAGAGATCCTTGTTCTGACGAATTGCTACATTCAGAGAGCGGATGCCACCGCCAACGGGCGTCGTAAGAGGCCCTTTGATCGCAACTTTATATTCTTCGATCGCACTGAGCGTGTCATCCGGCAGCCATTCATCCTCTCCATAAAATTTAACAGCCTTTTCGCCGGCATAGATTTCAAACCATTCAATTTTCTTCTGTCCGTCGTATGCCTTCTCGATAGCCTTGTCAAGTACGTGGCGCATGGTTGGTGTAATATCAATACCGATACCGTCGCCTTCAATAAAAGGGATGATCGGATTATCGCCAACGTTAAGTGAACCATCAGGTTTTACTTCTATTTTTGTCCCTTTATCGGGAGGAGTAATCTTATCGTAACTCATGGGAAATTCAGGAATAATTTCGGGTTAAATTTGCCTTGAAGTATAGCAAAAAAATGAGGGAGGTGCACAGAACATGTGATTTTGAGTTTTGAAAGTTAATGAGGGCACTAAAAAACTTTTATATCCAAGGGCAAACTAGAAATATTATAAATTACAGGGCACTGGCCGAACCTTTAGCTAGTTCATTTATGGGAAATTGGATCTTGAATGTAGTACCCTGATGATTCTCTACCACTAAGCTTGCTTTCAGTTGATCTATTAGGGTATCGATGAGGGTCATGCCAAGGGAATCCATTTTTAGAGAGTTGAAGTCAGAGGGTAATCCTCTTCCGTTATCTGCTACAAGCAGATTAATATTGCTGTTTTCTTGGATAACAGAAATATCTATACGCTTTTCTTGTTTTTTTATTCCATTGAAAGCATGTTTGTAGGCGTTGGTGATTAATTCATTTAACAGCAGGGCGGCCGGGATTGCTTGATTTACATTTAACGAAATATCCCGGACTTGCAGATCAATAGAAATTCGTTTTTGTAGATTAGAATGGAGCGTTTTTTTGATATTTGCCAGCAATTTATCCAAGTATTGCCGGAAATTAATATCGGTAAGCTGATCAGATTGGTACAATAACTCATGAATGGAAGCCATCGACTGAATCCGCAATTGGCTATCGCTTAGCAGACTTTTTAACCTCTCATCCTCGGAATTGAAAGCTTGCAGTTGTAACATGCTCGAAATAATTGCCATGTTATTTTTTACACGATGATGGATCTCGGAGAGCAGAATCTTTCGTTCTTCGGCTAGCTTTCGATCCGAGATGTCAACAAATAATGCGTACGTGCCAATAATTATATGGTTTGCTTCAACGGGTACCAGGGCCATTTTGACAGAGAGCGGGCTGCCGTCTTTTTTCTTACGCACAGTTTCCAGTTGCTGCGTTTCACCTTGCTTGGCGGCTTGATGTATTTGACGGGTTTCCTTCTTTAAATCAGTAGGCACCATAGCAGTGAATACATTGATGCGCTCAATATCTTGCTGAGAAAACCCAAACATCCGCTCAAAACTGTGATTAATTTTTATGGTGCCCGAGGTGTGTTCGTTATATATAATACCAATTGGTGCATTTAGAAAAAGCTGGCTATATAGCTGCTCATTTTGTTTAATGATTTGTTCGTCCTTTTTTCGCTTGGTTACATCGCGTGCCACACCGATGACTACTTTCTCACCATTATAGGTTCCACTTACCAGTTTTATTTCAGTAGTTTCATACAGACACTGATTCTTTTCGCAGTGAAATTCAAAAATCTGTGGCTCACCATTATAAGCCGCCTCAAAAAACGGCTCAATTTCTGCAAATTCATCTTTTAATTCGGGCATAACTTCTTCGGGCTTTTTGCCAATGAGCTGTTTTTTTTCGAGGCCATACATTCGGGCACCCGCCTCATTAACTCTCAGGTAACAGCCTTCTTTATTTTGAATAAATATACCATCCCGAAGGGAACTCAATAGATCCCGGTACCCACGTTCGCTTTCTTCAATTTTCTTCAGGTATTGTTCTCGCTCAGTCACATCTCTTATGATCAAAAATGCCTGCTTTTTTCCTAATTGATTTTTGAATGTTGAGCTCAAGACTTGCCCGATAAACATAGTATCCGAACTATTTCTAAGTTTCAGGTTACCGGAATTAAATCCTTTTAAGTTTCGAACCTCGATAAATTCAGAATAACGGTCCTCATCCCTTGAAATGAGATTGGCAAAATGCTTTCGACACAACTCTTT
>DATFLI010000125.1:0-11769 GCA_035267805.1 Balneolaceae bacterium
CAAACCGAGGGCATGAGGGCAGGTAATGACCATAACCGTAACAGTGCGTTCCAGGGCAAATACAAAATCCTGGGTCGTAAAAAATGTCCAGGAGAAAAAAGTAACGGCGCCGGCTCCCAGTGCGATGATGGTCAGCCAGAAGGCGGCGCGATTGGCCAAGTCCTGAGTTCGTGACTTGCTTTCCTGGGCCTGCCGGACTAGGTTGATGACCTGGGAAAGGAACGAATCTTCGCCGGTCCGGTTTACCTCAATCGTCAGGGATCCTTCCCCGTTGATGGATCCTCCAATCACTTCATCATTCGGCTGCTTTGTTACGGGTTTCGATTCTCCAGTCATCAATGATTCATTGACTGAACTCTTGCCCTCCAGAACTCTTCCATCAGCAGGAATCTTCTCTCCCGGTTTTACGAGAACCTTAAGTCCTTTTTCCAATTCTTCGAGAGGGATGTCGCGGGTAGTACCGTCGTCCTCAATAATATGCGCTTCCGAAGGCATCAGTTTGGCCAGCTCCTCGAGGGCCCTGGAGGCGCTCATTACTGATTTCATTTCGATGTAATGGCCGATCAGCATGATATCCACCAGGGTAGCCAGTTCCCAGAAAAAGACCTTGCCCTCCACGGCAAATACGACAAGGGTACTGTAACCGTAAGCCACTGTAATGGCAATACCGATGAGTGTCATCATGCCGGGTTGCCCTTTTTTCAACTCATCGTATAATCCCTTGAGAAAAGGCCGGCCTCCATAGAAAAATACGAAGCTGGAAAGTACAAATGAGATATAAGTATCACCTGCAAATTTTAGGATATTGCCCAATCCCAGGAACCCCTGAATCATTGGTGACAAGACTAGGATGGGAACGGTAAAGATGATGGAAACCCAAAACCGTTTTAGGAAATCCTGCGCCATATGGGCATGGTGGGAGGCATGTCCGCCGGAATGTTGATTTTCCTTATGATTACTCCCTTGTTGCTCATGCTCGTTATGATGTCCGCCATGGGCGTGTTCATGACTGCTATGAATATTGGGCTGTTCCATAGGTATCAAATTAAGGTCTTATAAATTATGATCCTATAACAGGATAAGAAAGGAGAGCTTAAAATTAACTGAAGGACTTTTGGAAACTTCTTAGAGATCAGATTAGGTACGCTGTAACGCGGGTTCAAGAAAGCATAGTCTTAAAATTTTCACCGGACATTCCATTTTTCTTATGCGGCGGAATAATTAGTTTGTCATTAGTAGTATTCGCTGGATAATCCTGAGTCCCGAAACGAACTTATTGTTTCCTGCCGCAGGTGGTTAGGGACAAAGATTCAGGGGGCGTTTCGTTAGTATGTCTTGATCACACCTTGGGTTGGCAGCGATTAAGGTGGGTACCATCCTTTAATAACACGATGTCTGTCATATGGGATAGCGCTGCTAAATCATTTAGAAATAGTAATTATTCTGACTTCCTCCGGGGTTTTACTTCCCAGATAGGCCGCAGTCGACCAGGCATCAGCAACCATGGCCGAAGGATGAATAGCTGTTACGGAACTTACCGGTTCGACAGGCTCGGCTTTGCCCGGCAACAATAGATGTCCCCATGAACCATCGGCGCTGTCATGTCTCCTGTTCTGATATGCCCCGCTGGTACTAAGGGCTTTATTTTTCAGTTTAATGGGATCCTTTAATGGCTGTTTCGTTACCGGATCCCAAATATAGACAGGCCAATCCTGACCGTCCAGGGGTTGACCAAAGCAATGAATATCGCCACTAAAATTAATAAAACCGGCCACAACATCACTCGTTTTCATCACCTCTATTGCTTTGTCCAGGGCAAACCCACCGGCAATACCTCCGGTATCGATAGCCATTCCGTTTCTTGTCAGGCCAATTTTATATCGAACTCAGGTTAAAAGTTAGCTATTTCTCCAGGTTTCTTCGATCCCAATTTCCGTTAACGGCCGCAGCTTCATAGGTTGTTTGGAGAAAATCGAGCAGGGTTTCATCCGGGTTTGAGGAGTTTTTAACTGCTTTATAAGGTAGTAAATACTCTCCCAGCTCTTCGTTGTATAATGCTTGTTGAGGCTTGATCACAGAATCCCGGAAGCCTTCGGGCTCCGGGTAAGCGTAGGCATAGAATGCAGCTTCTCCAAAACCGCTGCCTGACCAAAACCCGGCACTTGATAATTCGTGCGAATAGCTTTCCTGCATAACCCAATCAGGGCAGTTGGGAATGCCTCCCGGATGTTTTGGGGCCGGTCGTCCCGAAAATCGAGTCACCGCCAGATCAAATGCACCCCAAAAGAAGTGGACGGGGCTCACTTTTCCTGTAAATGCAGACCTGAACTGAGTGAAGACCCTTTGTACATTTGTTAGTGCCAACCAAAAACGATGTATAGCTTCTGCATCATAGTATGCCTGTTCGGTATTTTCGGGAAATGGCACAATGGGATCAGGTAACTCGACCGGTTTGGGATAGATGCGGGTTTCAAGGTCCAACTGCTTGAGCTTATCAAGCGTTTTGGCATAGAAATCAGCCACGGATAATGATTTCAGCCCGAAAGAAATGCTGTTCCCGTTTACCTTTCGAATCTCCAGCTTGTGATCCGTAAAGTCGAATTCAATCTCAAATCCGCCTGACGGATGCGGAATCAGTGAGGTGGTCAATCCACGGGCAGAAACATACAGGGGAATATGCCAGCTGTGATTAATCCACGGCATGTGTTCAAGACGTATTTTTCCGATAATTTGAGACCAAAGGTGCACCGTGTCGAGCGTCTTCTGCCACTCGGATGGAGTCGGTAGTTCAGGCCAGGAATAATCGTGTTGATTTGCGGATGTTTCCATACTTGGAATGATAGTGGATTTTGGACAGCGTTGTTGAACTTAAAATATTATCTCCCTCACGTTTTATAATTTACAGATAAAAATAATAACAGTCATAGATGGGGCATATATCAATGAGAAGGGGGCATTTAGGGAATACATTTGTAGTAGCAACTTAACTACCAATCCCAGTTTGGCTGAAGAATTGCAGCAGGCCGAGCTTGTAGAAGTTGCGGATTTCAATCCGGTTGTTGCCGGCAACTTGTCAGTAAGTAGCACGCTGGAAAGCATGCAATTATAGCTCATGCAGCTC
Organism: Balneolaceae bacterium; assembly: GCA_035267805.1. Classification (GTDB taxonomy): domain Bacteria; phylum Bacteroidota; class Rhodothermia; order Balneolales; family Balneolaceae; genus Fodinibius. The sequence goes on from DATFLI010000125.1 coordinate 3,122, forward strand.
ACCGTCAGAAATGATTACGACTGGTTGGCCGGATGAAAGATACTCTACAATTAACCGGCAAACTTTACACTCAGACTTGTTTACAAATAATAGTGTAAACTGAATCAAACAAACGAATTTTAAACCAAGCTATCAAAAATAGGATCTGAAAATGAATAATAAATACACTGCCCCCGCTCAGACTCATATTGGTTATATACACCTTAAGGTCTCAGATCTGGATCGCGCCCTCGAATTTTATCGCAATCTGCTGGGTTTTGAACTGACAACCATGTACGGCAAAAACGCGGCCCTTTTTTCGGCCGGCGGCTATCACCATAAAATAGGTTGAACACCTGGCATAGCAAAGGCGGCCACCCGCGCCCCGAAACAGTGCGGGACTTTATCACACCGCCATTTTGTACCCCTCACGCAAAGACCTGGCCGAAATCCTGCAACGACTCATCGATGAAGGGTATCCTATCGATGGGGCGAGCGATCATGGTGTTTCGGAGGCGATTTACCTGAACGATCCTGACGGGAATGGCGTGGAGCTGTATCGTGATCGTCCCCGCGAAGAATGGGAATATGCCGAAAACGGTTCCGCAAAAATGATAACGCAGCCGCTGGATATGGAAGATTTACTTTCCGAGCTGGATTAATACAAAAAAAGAAACTGTAAGTTAATATTAATAGCTAACGGGTTTTAGGGTTTGCCCGAAAGAAGGGAGGTATTTGCCTGGCTATATGTGGGGGAAAGAAATTTATGCATGGTGCCTACTTGGATTAGCACTTAACAAAGTTTGGAAATAATTTGATTTCAATTTTTGGTTCGGCTATAAGGTTGAAAAAAATAGCGAGCCTATTTCGGTACTAATATGGAAGGCGATTTTATTCTATGCCATTCATATAATCTCATGAGCTTTTTTACTTCTCATTATTTTTACAATACGATTATATATGATTTCCGATAAATTCCAGATGTATCCATCAAAATTGGTAGTATTCACAAATTGAATGACTACTGTATCGATGTCTTTGTGGTATTTTGCAATGCTCTGATAGCCGGGAATCAGACCTGTATGGTTGTACACGTAAATGGATGAATAGATATCCTGCTCTCCTTCATCAAACAATGAGCCGTCGTTTAATGCACGCAAGAATATGCCTACATCCTGGGCTGTAGCTACCATTGAGCCATAGTCGACATTCTTAATATCCTGATCTACGCCCACGTAATAGCCGCTCATCACGTCATCCATATTTACATGATGAATGGAAGTAAACGTATTTTTGAGTCCGAGAGGATTTAAAATTTTCTCTTTGATGTATTGGAATTCGCTATAACCCAGTACTCTTTCAATAATTTCCGATATCAACAGATAATTTGTATTTGAATATTCATAGTCCTCACCGGGTTCAAAATCGGCCGGCAAATCTAGGACTCTTTTAAGCGCTTCTTTGTTGTTTTTGGGTGGGTTTGTCCAAAAGTTCGGGGTGTCTGTTAAATTGGGAATGCCACTCCGATGCTGCACCATCATTCTCAGGGTTATCTTATTTGCATTTTCAATCCTTCCTGCCAGTTCCGGCATGTAATAGGTAAGTGTATTATCCAACGACAAACGCCCCTCATGTACCAACTTGGCGATGGCAACGGCGTTATATAATTTACTGATACTGGCAATTTTGAATAATGCATGCGGATCGGCTGGTATCTTGTTCTCCCTGTTTTTCCAGCCGGCTGCATAAAATGCGGGTGGTTTTCCGGCCTCATCAACATAAACGACCATACCATCAAATCCATAATCAATGGCCTTGTTCACTTGTTCCTGAACCGTATCGGGCAGTGGCGCTAACCACGCCCCTACCAAAATCCATGGTACGAAAAATAGGGATATTACCGTTCCAACAGGCAATACTACTCTGAGTATTTGTTTTGTTTGTTTCTTCGTCATAGTCTCATATTCTTTCAGGGCGGCGCTCCAATTAAATTGCTAATTGCAATGGTATATCATCAGCTCTGTTCATAGTTACTATTCTGTATTTCAAGTTAGTATCACTGACAATAAAGATAGCACGAAGCGTCCAGATTTAATATTAAAATGGTAAGCCATATAACGCCCTGTCGCATAACTGGGTGTCCGAAATAATATGATTTGATAAGGGTCTTATGAAGTTAAGCTCTCATAGAGGGTCCTCTCGGAGCTTATCTAATAAGACATTATATAAGTTTTTATTTCGATGATTAAAACGGAATTCGGTTTCTTTCAAATAGTAGTAAAATTTCTTTTTGGGGATCCCATTGAACTGGGCCAGTCGTCGTTTCGCGAACGACCAAAACGACTCGATCCCATTAATGTGCCGGCTGCCCCGGCCAAAGTCATCCTGGCCGTGATTCACTCGGTAATGCTTGTCATAACCGACATCAACAAGTCCATCGTAGCCACCGCCAGCTATCGCTGTGGATGATGCTCTGAAGATCCACTTTCCCACGAATAACGCGCTGCAAGGTCTTTTTTCGGGCATTAGGAACAATTTCGGTGTACACTTTACCCTGGCGTTTAAAGATGCCAAACACGATGGTTTTACCCGAAGCGCCCCGACTTCGCTTGCCGGGAATTCGTCGGGGGCCGAAGTAGGATTCATCAACTTCGACGGTTCCACCCAGGGGCGCCAGCTGTTCAGACCAGCGGGCAATTTTGCTACGCAGTTTGTCAAAGATCACGGTTACCGAGCGCAAAGAAATTCCGGTCAGTTCGGCCGTTTCTGTCGCCGTTAAATCTAACGAGAAACACTTAATCAAATGCCGAAATTTGGACTCTGAAATTCTTGAACGCTTATAATACTTGTTATTCATTGTATAGCAATATGTTACAAACTTTTATAACATGCTATACTTCATAAGACCCTTGATAAATAAGGAACCGAGAACTAAAAAATTGCCCGTAGACAACACTTTCTTTCCGGTTTTTTAGCGTGGGTGATCCTCTTCTTTGTCTAGTGTATCAATATCAGACTTATTTTGAGTCTTCATATTTTAGTTAATCATTTATTTGTCAGGCGGTTAATTTGGTTTTCAAATTCTTCTTCTCTGTTATAGTTGTACTTTTCAGAGGTTTTAATGGCCTTTTTGTAAACATTAATGGCGCCCTTAGTGTTGTTATCTAGTTCGTAAGTGTGGGCTAAATAATTCATCAAACCTACATCAAAAGGATAAGCCTCTACACTTCTTTGAAGTACTGTAATTGCTTCTGAATATCTTTTCTTTTCTCTCAAACTTGTGGCTAAACTGACATAGGATTCCGCGGATTGTTTGGCTGAGCCTCCATATTTAGCCATTATGTTGTTTTCATGATTTAGAAACGCACTATCGCTGTAATCTTTATACAGCTCTTCGGGAAAAGCCATGTCGGAAAAGACAAATTTCAATCCGTAGTAATTGGACAGTAAAGGGGAAGACATGTGCCCCTCTTTTTCCATTTCCTTACGTTCAAACCGCAGGTTTGCCGGACAGTTTTCAGAAAGGACATCGACAAAATTTTTTAACTCTTTTCGCATGCCGTATTCTGTTCCGGATTCGTAGGTGCCGATTCCAAAAAATAGTATTTTATTTAACTTCGGGTTAGCTTTAAAAAATGGTTTAGCCCTTTTTGTTAGTTCTTCCCCATTCCACCACATAGCAGGACTCATTATGATAAACCCGTCAAATAAATCCGGTTTCTCAATAAGAGTGGAAGCAGCAAAAAGCCCTCCTAATGAATGCCCTTCTAAAACTTTAAATGAATTGGTTCTATAATGTGAGTCCACAAAAGGGATCAGCTCTTTTTCAATAAAATCCAGGAATTTTTTACCTCCTCCGCTCCCGGGATGATTTTTGCTGGCCGTTAGGGTAAAGTCTCTCAGCCGATTGGTACTTTCAATACCTACAACGATCAGTGGTGGAATACTGCCGGTCCTTGCTAAAACTTCTGTTGTTCCCACCACATGCCAAATATTCTGTAAGCCATCGGTTACATAAAGTACCGGGTATTGAGTATCAGAAGTAGCATAATCCCTGGGCAAAGAAATTATTATTGGTCGCTCTTCATTTAAAATCGCTGATTTTAAGTATCGCTTGGTTCCAATAGTTAATTCAGTAGTAGTTAGGCTTTTTTTCGTTTTGGATTCTTTTGACGTCAAATGTGATCCACATCCGGTTAATAAAGCCAGAATGAGCAGGCTGTTTGAAATTATTTTCATCATTGTCTTTTAGAGTTTTTATATGAAGACGAACAACATGTAATTATGTAACAATGACTGAGTCGTAATTGGCTGGACACTTTTACTGTTTGCCTGTTACGGTTTCCGATTCCACCAAAGGCAGCAGACGTGAGTCTTCCAGGGCGGCCGTTCGGTGCCTGAGACCTGCCAAATATTCTTTGTCTGAAGAAAAGGCCATAAAGCTTTCAACAGAAGCCTGCCGAACGAGCATCACGACGTCCCAACGTTCGTTTTGGGGGCCAATAAGATATTTTCCACCCTTTCCTAAAAACTCCAAGCCGCCGCCACTTTTTCTAAGCAGCGGCAGAGTATGGTCGATATACTTCTGAAAGGCCTCTGCCCCGGATATTGGGGTTAACGGTTTAAGATCAGGATTTGCAGAATAATCAGCTGTTTCTTTAAAACGAAGCAGGTTCAGCATTACTATTTCGCCCTGAATATTGCGAGTAAAAAAGTGTGCTCCCGCTTCCTGTGATACTTCTAAATATTTTTTATTCATTTATCCATAATGTTTTGGTTTAGGTTCTATTTTATTCAGATTGGGGCATTGACGTGAATAACAGACTTAATTTCTTTCTGCTGCTTATCACAAGAAAAATCAGTCCTGCAATTATCAAAAGAAAAGTTTGTCCCTGGGCAGTTCCGATTTTTCGGAGGAGATACGCCGCGAACGAAGTTCTTTTCTTACTAACTGCTTGTTCTACCTTTAAATATCCACCATTTTGTTTCAATCGATCAAACATTTCGGCAGCTGCATGCTGCAAAACTTCCATTTTTTGATGGGCCAGATTGCATAGCACGCTTTCCTCTTTTGCTAATTTACCGCCTCTCAAAATTTTATGTCCCTTTAACAGTCCGGGGATACCAGTCGGTGGGGTATCAAAAATAGTAGCAAATAGCATAAGCGCAGCCAGGTAAGATCCCTGAACGGAAGGATGCGACCCATATTTTTGATAGAGGTTCACCGTGTTATTGGTCCGCAGACTATCCCAAACCATACCGATGGGAGCGATTTTGCTGTTAAGTCCCTGGGCAATTTTCATATATGCATAGGAGAGGTATTTTTGTTCATCAGGGTGTCGTTTTCGGGCCCACGTCATATAAAAAACAGCTTTAGCATTATTCTGTTTTATGAGACCGACAAACTTGCGTGCATATGCAAAGAACTGATCCGGCCGGCCGATATACTGCTTTCCGTCTTTGGTAAAAGCTGAACCCAACGCGCTTTGTTCCTGCAAGACAACATAATCCCAGCTTCCCGATCTAATTTCATGTGGTGCACGACTCCTTTCCCAGTGCTCTTTTAAGGTCGCGCCACCCTTACCCACAAATTTTACCTGCACTTGCAGCCCGGGAAATTGGTTTTCCGCCATGGCCTTGAACAATTGCGGCATACTGTTATAATAGGTGTAGCTATTTCCAATAAACAAAACATAAAGCTGCTTATTCGTTTTTTGAGCCTTCGAGCTGTAAATAAATACTGCCAATAGGCTACTTAAAAGAAGTACACATTTCATCAATCTATTTTTTCTTTTTAGGTACAGCATAGTGACTGTTTAGGCAGCTTCTAATTTCAGTTTTATCAATCGTAGCCGCAATACAAACCAAGCTATAGCGGATATAAAAAAGATCCCGAATCCATATAAAAGTGCTTGCAGAGACTGCCCATATCCCGCTGCAATTTGCCCGGGGCTTAACTGGGCCATTATTGCGGTAGCTTGATAAAGGCCGAAATAATGAGAAAACAAGCCGAGAGCAAGGGCAAAGATTCCAAGAAAGATGATATTGTGTATGTCAGCCGGAGGTTCTGAATTGGTGCCAAACAATTTAAGGCTATACTTGACGGTGAGATATAGGATGAAAAGAGCTGTGATAACAAGAGGCAAACCGAACATTCCAATTTTATTGAGGAAATTAAACATGGTATTAGTAATTGATTAGGTAAATGATTGGCGGTAAGAATAGTCATTGTCCCACATCGGGAGGAGTATTTTTTATGAACTGCTCAAATAGTTAATGAATAGGTAGGACTTTGGGTCTATTTCAGCATATTCTGACGGTGGCCCCAAGCAAAGATCGCTTACACGGTATTCAGCATATTTTTTAATTTGGGATAGTGGTTACGACTTATCGGCAATGTGGACCCATCTTTTAAACTTAAATTGTATTTAGAACCGCCGTGGGAAACGATCTTTCGGACAAAGTACATATTGACAATGTACGACCGGTGTATCCTGACAAAATTGGAAGGCAACAGCCGGTTGACCTTTTTTAAATTCAGATGGTGTAACTCTTTCTTTTCATCCCCCAGGAATAGTTCCGAATAGACCCCAGCCCCCTTCAGGTAGATAATATGATCAACCTCAATAAGTTTGATTTCTCCCTTTCTTTTGATAGATATAAACTTTGATGCAAACTTATTTTTGGCTACGAAATTTTCTAACCTCTCAAAGGTCTGGATTAAGCGTTCTTTATTGAATGGCTTCTCAATGAAATCCACTACCGGATAATTGAATGCCTGAATCGCGCGATTTGAATAAGCGGATATGACAACGGTATAAAAACTGCCCGCCTGTGACCCTTCGAGTAATTGAAATCCATCCTTTCCTTTAAGATTTAAATCTAAAAACAGCAGATCAATCTGGTGTATCTCTAAATGGGACTTGGCTTCTTTAAGTGTTTTAAAATGCTTCATACCGGTAATCCGGTCGCCAAGAATTGCACGCGTAAATCGCTCGATTCGTTGAGCAATGACCGGTTCATCTTCTGCAATTAGAATTTTCATCGTAGGATTATAATTTGCGTTTCCCAGGCGTTATTCCTTGCTTCCGAACTCAGGCACCATTTATCGGGAAAAGTTTGTTGCAGTCTGGATTTGATATAGGCCAACCCGAGGCCCTCATTCTGATCTTCCGACTCTACAATGGGTTCCACAGAAATCCTGAATTTTGTATCCTTTTGAGTCTCTTCCTGTTCAATTACAAAATATCCTTCTTCAGAATTGGAGTGAGTGAGTCCATTTTCAATCAAGGTATGAAAAATCATCGGCGGAATGGGAGTTCCGAGAGCAATATTTTTGGTTTCAAGCACAAAGTTGCTCGATCTTCTTTTATTGAACATGTCCAGATGGACCTGGCATCCTTCCAGCTCTTCTCTGATGGAAATCACTTTCTGATCTGAAACGCGGCTAATAAAACGAAATTCTTTTGAGAGTAAATTTATCTGCTGCACCGCTAAGGCGGGTTGTTCTTCAATCCATTCGCTTAGTACTGTTAAAGTATTAATCAAGAAATGCGGCTGGATAGACTTTTTTAACATTTCATTTTCAAGGTGCAAGGCTTTGGTTTTTAGTTGCTGCAAAAGTTCATTTTGCTTTCTGATATCCTGTAATATTGCATAGCTAACGGCAAAAATAAGCGCAATTGACGCAATGCTGAGACTTGAAACAAAAAAAGCATCTGATATCAGAACAATCTCCAAGAAAAATGTCAGCGCCGAGGCAAAAAATAATAATTGTCCGCCACTTTGCTGTTTGTTATAAGCTCGAAGTGCTATCAAGGAGCAAACCATCAGAGTTGCGGCTTGTGTTGTCCAAGAAGTGATTAGAAATGTGGTTTCGGTTTTATCATCAAGAAAAAGGATGCCCGCTAACGGTAATACTATTAAAAGGAGCGGGGCCAGAGCTTGTATTTTCGACTGAAGATTATCAAAGAAGGTCAAAAAAAAATAGAGCAGAAATATACAAGAAATGGTAAATAGAGTGACAAACAGGAATATTTGGTCTTGGGTAAAAGATAAAAGGCTCAATGCTCCTGACAGGGAATATGATGAGAACAACAAATAAGATCTGTTCTTTTTTAATCCAACAAAAATAATTAGTACAAATAGGGTGGCAGCAAGAAGTATTCCCGTCAGCAAATATATTTCTTCCGAATTAGAAAAGAATATATAGTTTAATGTATACTTCCCGTATGTATCTATGTTCATGGACATGGAGGTATTGTAGGGAATGGGGGAAGGAAAGGCAATTAGGTATACCCAATCTTAATTATTTGCTGTTGAAAAAGGGATGGGCGGAGAGAGTCACATTGGATAGTAATTTGTTCGATCCAGAAATTTTATAGAAAAAATATGATGACTACCTTTTGCAGTGGCTGCGTAAACTTATAACAAGTTACAGCTAAGGGAGTGTCTGCATCAGTATCGAGTATCAGAAGTATTCTCTTAATGATGGGTGTTACTATTAATTTTTGATCTATTGGACTGTAAAATCACTATTTGTCCCATTATAAATGGGTACAGCGACACTATAACTTTTGCGAAAAAATGATAAAGTGTCGACATGGTGGAGGGTCCCTTGGGGATGATTCATGATATTAGGATCCCATTTACCGGCGAAAATCGTAATG
>DATFLI010000126.1:0-5054 GCA_035267805.1 Balneolaceae bacterium
ATGATCAATCTTTTAAGTGGAACATCATAAAGGAATGCTGGCAGAAGCTGGTATATCCCTGGGGGGTATCTTCTCTTTCCGCAGATGATGATAACTTCCATCCTTTCCATCTAACGAATAAGTATCCCAAAGATGCCGCCTATCACACCGGCACAATCTGGCTTTGGCTTAACGGCATCGCTATGCAGCGAATGATTGAATCCGGGCAAGCAGAGATAGCCTATCAACTTTTTAAAAACATGAATCAGCAGGCCCTTAATCGGGGGGTAGTCGGTGGATTAGGCGAAAATATGGATGCTTATCCGCATAAAGATAAGACCTGGCCTCGTCCCACCGGAACCTATCTGCAGGCATGGTCCAATGCCGAACATTTACGCGTTTGGTATCAATACTTTCTGGGGATTCGTCCCGATATGGCCAATAATAAACTAACCCTGGCTCCGCGACTGCCCAAAGGAATTACTAATCTTGACTATGACTTCATCATTGGAGATCAACGGGTAAAAGCCGGCTATCAAGCTTCAGACGATAGACGAAGTTTCCAATTCCGGTTTGGAAATGATAGCCTGACTGCCACTATCAACATTTTCCCATATCAAGTTAAGCAAATAAATATAAAACCAAATTCTACATTAAATCTAACCGCTTCCGGCGACTCATTGAATATCGAACTGAAGAATAAGAACGGAGAAAGCATCCATTCAATAATATCCCCAAAATCACAATCGAGGCTGGATCTTCGGAAGAAACAAAATGCAGTATTGAAATATGTACATTTTGCTCAACCCAAACCACTTAGTGAAATCCCGGTAATGAGCAAATAAAAGTAATTAAACAATTACGCATTCCATTCATAGTTTCTAAATTGCCGATTGGTTCCTTATTTTATCAAGCGCAAAAAAGCCACACTTATTCCTGAGTATTCATGACCTATCTTTCTACAGAAAACTTGTCAAAGAATTATGGTATCAAAGTCCTATTTGAAGGGCTATCCTTTGGAATATCCAAAGGAGACAAAACCGCTTTGATTGCCGAAAACGGGACTGGTAAATCCACCCTGTTACAAATTCTTGCCGGTAAGGAAACACCCGATGAAGGAAAGGTGATGGTTCAAAATGGAATCCGTATCGGCTTCCTTGAGCAGGATCCCCGGCTCGACGATAGTCTGTCGATTCGCTCTTATATTTTACAGAGCAATAACCGGATGGTACAGGTGATCCAGAGGTATGAGCTTGCTGCACAGCAGCAAGCAGAAAACTTCAATGAGAATACTCAACAGGCTTTCGAAGAGGCATCTGCAGCCATGGATGCGGCCAATGCCTGGGATTACGAACAACGCATGGAGCAGATTCTCGGCAAATTGAATATTCATGATCTCGATCAGTCAATTGCAACACTTTCCGGTGGACAAAGAAAACGGGTTGCCCTCGCTTTTGTGCTGCTTGACGACCCCGATATGCTAATTCTTGACGAGCCGACAAACCATCTTGATGTGGCTATGATTGAATGGTTGGAAGATTATCTCAAAAAGACTAACAAGACGTTACTGATGGTGACTCACGACCGGTATTTTCTGGAACGAGTCTGTGATCATATTATAGAGCTGGAAGGCGGCCAATTATACCATCACGCAGGAAATTATCAATATTTTTTGCAGAAGCGTGCAGAACGAAGGCAAATTGAGCGTAAAAGGCTGTACAAAGCCAACCAGTTGTACAAAAAAGAGCTGGAATGGATGCGACGGTCGCCCAAAGCCCGGACAAGCAAATCCAAGTCACGTATTGATGACTTTAAGGCGTTGGAAGACGAGATCAATCCGGGACAGGAAGATCCGGAACTGCGTTTGCAAATGGATATGCAACGCATGGGCGGTAAAATTCTGGAATTATTGAATGTCTCCAAAAGCTATGGCGATGAGACCATTCTTGATAGTTTCTATTACGAATTCGAAAAAGGAGAACGTATTGGCATTATCGGGGAAAACGGGGCCGGCAAGAGCACCTTTTTGAAAATCTTGACGGGCGAAGAGTCCATTGACTCAGGTAAGATTCGAACCGGCGAAACCATTGCTTTTGGACACTATCGGCAGGAAGGACTCGATTTTGATGAGAATCAACGGGTTATCGATATCATAGAAGATGTAGCGAAAATAGTTGAGCTTTCCAATGGTAAGAAAATTTCTGCATCCCGATTCCTCGAGCATTTTATGTTCACGCCGGAAATGCAATATACGCCGGTCGAAAAATTGAGCGGTGGTGAAAAGCGGCGCCTGAGCCTTATGATGGTACTGCTTGAAAATCCCAATTTTCTGATCTTGGATGAGCCCACTAACGACCTGGATCTGCTTACGCTCAACAAATTGGAAGAATTTTTACTGGGATTTGAAGGCTGCCTGATTATCGTCTCTCACGACCGTTTCTTTATGGACAAACTTGTGGAGCATTACTTCGCATTTGAAGGTGACGGGCTCATTGAAGATCATCACGGCACGTATGAAGAATACCTGGAGCTACGCAAAAAACGTGACGCTCAAGCAGCGCTAAGAGAAGAAAATAATAAATCTGAAAATCAGAGAAGGAAATCCCGGCATGAAGATCAAGGATTGAGTTACAATGAACGCCGCGAATACCGCAACCTCGAGCAAAAGATTGAAGAACTGGAATCCAAGAAACAAGCGTTGGAAACGCAACTCAACAGTGGTGAGCTGGATCACGAAGAACTGCAAAAAAAGTCACAAGAATATGCCGAGCTCGAAGAACTTATCGAAACACATACCGAGCGGTGGTTTGAGCTGGCCGAACGGCTCTAGTTTGTTGTATGCCGGAAAATATTTTGAATTCTTCAAAAGCTCTCATGTCATACAGAATTTATTTCAGCATTCTAAACGGATCCTGAAATAAATTCAGGATGACATAGTTTGGCAGTTAATAATTTTTAAAGTACGAACATGAGTGCTCAAAAATTACCCATTGACGGAACCTTGGACTTGCATACTTTCCGACCGGAAGATCTGGGCAGTCTGATTCCTGATTATATCGAGGAATGCCTCAACGAAGGCATTTACCACATTCGTATCATTCACGGCAAAGGTACCGGAAATTTGCGTCGCTCGGTGCATGCCCTACTCGAACGAAATCCCCATGTAGAAAGCTACTCACTGGCCGGAGATCGCAGTGGATGGGGCGCCACCGTTGCTAATCTAAAAAAAGGCCAATAATCATCTGCATCTTATTGCTCCTTTCTCTATCCTTTGGCTTAGCATGATTATTGATCAAAAATAAAATTATGAGCACGTATACTCGAGATTCTCTACGCAGGGCGCTGCAAAACCAGATCGGTCGCTTGCAGACTAAAGAGTCAAAATTGAAGCAACTCAGCAACCGTCTTTCTTTTGGACGACTTGCCACTTTTATCGGTGGATTCACCTTCGTTTATCTCGCCGGTGAATTCGGCCCTGAATGGTTATTCTGGACAATATTGGTCGCTTTTATCCTGGGATTTGGCAAGCTCATCCGCATACACAAAAAGATTGATGCAACGAAACAGAAAATTACTATCTGGAAATCAATTCGCAGTACACATCTGGCACGTCAGTCATTGGACTGGTCCCATATTCCGGAACGTTCCCCCTCCGGCAGTTATGCTGATCATCCCTTCGGTAATGATTTGAATATTATCGGCCAACATTCTCTGTTGCAGCTCATAGATACCTCTGCTTATCAAGGGAGTACCGACCGGCTGGCCAGCTATCTGCTGGAAACGGATCCCCAAATTGAGAAAATCAATAAACGCCGGTCGATTGTTGAAGAACTTTCAAACAAGCCCCAATTCCGCGACCGCCTTCACCTCCTGGCTGAAATATATAAGCGACAGGAACTCGAAAACGACTGGACGCTGGAAGAACTTATTCAACATCTGCAGCAATCCGAAGAAAGAAAATATTGGACCCCGCTCTTTATCTTGGGCGGACTTTCGGCCCTGAATATCATTCTGGGGATACTATATTTAATCGGCCTCATAAATCCTTACGTAATCTTCAGTTGGCTTTTATATCTCATTGTGTACAATTTCAATAGTGAAAAAATTAAGGGATTATATGACGAGGCGTCTCAGCTGGAAAAAATTCTCTCTCGATTTAATGCCATCCTCCATTACCTGGAGACGAATTCCTACCAACCGGGCTCACAACTAAAGAATTTCTGCCGGCCCTTCTGGGATCACCAGGATTCTCCCTCCAAATATGTGAAACGAATCATTCGTATTGCAAGTGCAGCTTCTTCACAACAAAGTGAGATAATTTGGGCTCTGCTAAATTTCCTTGTCCCTTGGGATCTATACTTTTCACAGAAATTAAGCTCCTATAAAAAGGAAGTAGCTCCCAGACTTTCCGAATGGGTAACTCACTTCTACGAATTGGAAGCTTATTCGTCGATGGCTAATTTCGCCTGGCTGCATCCGGATTATAATTTTTCGATTCCCGATCCCGAAGCCCAATTGCCATTCAAAGCTACGAATTTAGGACATCCTCTTATCTCCCAAAAGCAAAAAGTAACTAATAATGTTACTATTGAACATAAAGGCGACATCCTTCTCATCACCGGTTCCAATATGGCAGGAAAAAGCACTTTTTTGCGAACAACCGGCATCAATCTGGCACTTTGTTTTGCGGGAGCACCAGTCAATGCATCTTCCCTGATTACTATCCCATTCCGAATTTTCAGCAGCATTAACATCACCGATTCGCTAGATAATGGTATTTCCCATTTTTATGCGGAAGTCAAACGACTCCGTGGCCTTTTAAACCGTTTGGAAGATAATAATGAGACCCCTGTTTTCTTTATGGTAGATGAAATCTATCGCGGCACAAACAACCGTGAAAGGCTGCAAGGCAGCAAAGCCTTCCTGCAAAATGTAGCGGGCAGAAATGGTGTGGGATTGGTTTCGACCCATGACCTGGAGTTGGCACAGCTTGAAGAGAAAATTCCAGCATTAAGTAACTGGCACTTTGCTGAAACACTTGAAGACGGAAAAATGCATTTCGAGTATAAGCTGAA
>DATFLI010000127.1:0-8901 GCA_035267805.1 Balneolaceae bacterium
TCCTCAGACAGATCCACCGTTCGACGGCTTTCTCCCTCGGGTATTTCTACTATGTTAAATTCAAGTTTTGACATATCCGCAATAGCTTGCAAAAATATGAATAATTGGTTTTACCTGCAATCAATTAAACAACCCAAATAACCGTTGCTCTACAAGCTCTATAATGCGGCCCAAATCCTCTTTATTGTTTACAAAATCAAGATCGTCGGTATCAATAATCAGCTTTTCATGCGGATAGCGGTCAATCCAGTCTTCATAGAGACGATTCAGACGCTCCAAATATTCTATTCGGATAGAGTTCTCGTAATCCCGACCGCGTTGTTGAATTTGCTTCACAAGGGTGGGAACCTGCGCGCGAATATAAATCAGTAAACTCGGCGGACGCAAATAATGGGTCATCTCTTCAAAGAGAGCTTCGTAGTTGCTAAAATCACGATCACTCATCAATCCCATCTCGTGCAAGTTCTTGGCAAAGATCTCGACATCTTCGTAAATCGTACGATCCTGGATAAAACGTCCTTCTTTTTCCAGCATCTTCTTCTGATGACGAAACCGGCTGGACAGAAAGTAGATCTGCAGGTTAAAGCTCCACCGACGCATGTCATCGTAAAAATCAGACAAGTAAGGATTATCCTCGACAGATTCATAAAAAGCTTTCCATCCGAAATGCTTGGCCAAAAGCCCGGTCAGCGATGATTTACCTGCTCCGATATTACCGGCAATAGCAATAAATTTCAGTTCATCTTTTTCCGTCTCTTCCGAAAGCTTATTTAAATCTTCAGTCATCACCTATTTCTTACCCAGTAGTTGATACATTTCTTTTTTATAGTCTTCCACGCCCGGCTGGTTAAAAGGATTAACATCCAGACAGTAGCAATAAACAGCCGTCAGAAACTCGTAAAAATATATAAATTCTCCAATGTGTTGAGCATTCAATTTCTTGAGGCTTATAACAACCGAAGGGACCCCGCCATTCGTATGAGCTTTAAGCGTACCTTCAAACGCCCGGTGATTGATCTCATGGAATGAACGCCCGGCCAGGTAATTTAACCCGTCATGATCGCCATCCTGCTTATCAATAGTCAACGCATTTGAAGATGACTCAACCACAAGAAATGTCTCCATCAAATTGCGCGTTCCCTGCTGCACAAATTGACCCAAACTGTGCAAATCAGTTGAATAAGAAGCTACTACAGGAAACATGCCCCGCTCCTCTTTACCTTCACTTTCACCCAGCAATTGCTGTAGCCAACCGCCCAGCGATTTTAGCTGTGGCTCAAAAGAAGTTATAAGATCCAGGTCTTTTCCCTTCTGATAAAGAGCATATTTCGTGGCTGCATATTCCAGTATATCCTGGTGATTCTCTTCCAATGCCTCATATTTCGAAACGGCTTCGTAAACCAGCGTCCGAATATCAATACCGGCTACTGCAATGGGCAATAATCCAACCGGCGTAAGTACCGAAAAGCGCCCCCCAACATCATCGGGGATAATAAATTTCTTGTAGCCGTGTTCTCCAATCAGCTGATTAAGAGCCCCGCCTTCTGCACTGGTCGTACAGATAATTCGTTCATCTGTATCTTCGGGAAATTGTTCTTTCATCCACTTGCGTAATACACGAAATGATAGTGCGGTTTCCAGCGTAGTACCGGACTTTGATATGACATTGAGATATACGCTTTTAGATTCACCGTCTTCAACAGGTTCTTCCAGATAAGCCATCAACTCTTCCAAGTAAGTGCCACTCATTTGGTTGCCGGCATAGAGAATTTCGGGACCATGATTTCCAAAAAAAGGAGAAAGCGCATCAATCACGGCTCTTGCACCTAAATAGGATCCGCCAATCCCGCAAACAATAAAAACATCTGCGTCTTCCCGGATCGCGGCAGCCAGACTATCCAGTTGCTCCAGAATCGCGTCATTGGGATCTTCAAGCAGGTCCCTCCATCCCAACCATTCTGCCCCTTCACCTGATTTATTTTGCACGGTCTCTAATGATTCCCGTGCTTTGGTATAAGCTTGTTCGTATTCCTGATCAGTCAAAAATGATTTTGCCTGACTTACATCAACCTTTATCATCGATCCATCAAATAAATTTAAAATTTCTGTTCGGCAGTCTGTGATGCAAATGAATGTAGAATTTGCGCGAGCTCTGATTCATTTCGCCCCAAAGGTAATAAATCTTAGAAATAAAAAAGACCCGCTTTCCAGATTGGAAAACAAACACCACTTTCTGGTAAGGCAAGTGGATTTAATCTTGCGGAAAAGTAATTTCCCATTCGCTTCGCAGCTGGTCTGTAATCTTTAATACGTTCACGGTATCCTGCAGTGATATTATTTCTGATTCCAACTTTCCCCGATTCAGCATTTTCATCACCTCTTCGGCCTCAAATTGATAACCAGTGCCACGAAAATGTCTCTTATGAGTCTGCTTTCGTCGTTGTATGGGCTTAAAAATCGTATCCCCAAAACCGGACAGCATCGTTGAAACAACAGGCATTTGTCTAACCTTGTCACGCATATTAAACGTCGGTCGCCGACCAACATCATATGGGTTTCCGGGGATAATTCGGTATCGATCGGGATGTGAAATGGGCGCTGGAATTTCAATAGCACCCTCAGTGCCGCCGATCCATATCCCATTGGATAGCTGACAATCAAAAGTGCTTTCAAGATTCGCAATCGCTCCGTCCTGATAATTAAAAGTAATACGATTAAGGGTATCTACTCACTCTCGGCTTTACGGCATTCCCCGAAAACCCGCTCGGGATTGCCCAGTAGCATCAAGGCCAATGAGATGGGATAAACACCGAGATCCAACAGGCTGCCCCCACCTTTTTCCAACGAATAGCGAAAACGATCCTGATTATAGGGTATGGGATGCCCGAATGTAGCATTTAAAAAGACAGCGTCACCAATCGCTTTTTGCCGTAACAATGCTTTCACTTTCAAATACACAGGTATAAACCGAGACCACATGGCTTCCATGCAAAACCGCTTATTTTTTCTGGAAACTTGAATAATCTGCTCAGCCTGCGATACATTCAGAGCCATGGGCTTTTCAATCAAAACGTGCTTTCCTGCTTCCATACATCGGATGGCATGCTCGCAATGAAGATGATTGGGTGTTGCAATATAAACGATATCCAGCTTGGGATCTTTCAGAAAGCTGTCAAACTCCTTGACAGTATGCCTAAACCCATATTTTACAGAAAAATCTTCAGCCTTTTCAAAAGTTCGGTTGTAGACCGAATACAACTCGGCATTGGATAAAAACCTCAGCCCTTTTGCAAATTCATGCGCAATGATTCCGGTACCTAATATCCCCCATCGATAATTGTTCATACTTTATCCCTATTTCAACTATTTTGATCTCATAATTTGCTCCTTGCAACTTGCAGAAAACATCTTTGCAGTACATTTATAAATATCCCGTACTTTTATGATTTGCAAATGTGGAGAAGATGCAAACAGACGAGTATATTACGGCTTAATATTTATGGAGAATCCATTCACTCTATAAATAATTGTTATATTATAAAGATAAAATCGTCCGATATTATATTACTATTAATGCACGATTAAATTTTTATTCGAAATCGGTTCATGATTGATACCCAATTAGAAAAAGCAACCCATTTTAAACGAAAGCAGAAAAAGACGCTGAAAGAGATTACCAGTCCTGTGGCTGATGATCTTTCGGAGTTTCGTACCTTTTATAAGGAGGCGCTACGAACCGACGTTTTTCTGCTGGACCAAATCGTGCAATATCTTCTCCGCCAAAAAGGGAAGGAAATTCGACCGACACTGGTATTTATGTCGGCTCGTCTTTTTGGGGATGTAACCGAACGAAGTTATGTAGCGGCAACTATGATTGAACTTCTGCACACCGCTACATTAATTCATGATGATGTTGTTGACGATGCCGATGTGCGCCGGGGATTTCTTAGTATCAACAAAGTCTGGAAAAATAAAGCCAGCGTATTACTCGGCGATTTCCTTCTATCAAAAGGATTGCTTACGGCACTCGATTATGAGGAATTCAAACTTCTGAGAGTTCTTTCGGATGCCGTTAAAAAGATGAGCGAGGGAGAATTACGACAGTTTAAAGCGGCTCGACTCTTTAATATGGATGAAGAGTATTACTTTAAGGTTATTTCAGAAAAGACGGCCAGCCTGATAGCTGCCTGCTGCGAATGCGGGGCAATCTCTACGACAGATGATCCCGAACTTCACCAAAAGATGCATGATATTGGAATGTGTACAGGCATTGCTTTTCAGATACGCGATGATTTGCTGGATTATGGAGTGGATGATATCGGCAAGCCCAAACGCAACGACATTCAGGAACGAAAAGTGACCCTCCCCTTTATCAAGGCGCTGGACAACGCCTCGACGATGGAGACCATTTACATTCGGCACTTGATGCGGAAACGGAAGAAAAAGCAATCCGAAGTGGACAAAATTGTTGAGTTTGTACATGAAAAGGGAGGCATGAAATATGCCCAGGATATCATGGATGATTATGCCGGCCAGGCCCTTGAAAAGCTTTCCGAGATACCAAATTCCAAAGATCGTCAGACTTTTGAGGATCTTATCAAATTTATTATTGAACGCAAAAAGTAGCAGACCAAATCCACAGAATGAACCTTCCTACACTTGAACAACCCATGCTATTCCTTTCCGATGCGCACTTGGGTGGGTTCTCAACTGAGGAAAATCAACGTATCGAATCTGACCTCATTCAGCTGATCAATTATTGTCAACGTAATGAAGTTCGTATTTCCATTCTAGGCGATCTTTTTGATTATTGGATGGAATATCCTAATCACGTGCCTGAAGTAGGTAAAAGACTGCTCAATCGTTTTGAGGATTTTAACAGGGCCCTGGGCCCCACCCTTTTTATAACGGGTAATCACGATAATTGGACACGGGATCACCTCCGGGATCGGGGCTTTTACCTTGAGCACGAAGATTATTTCTTTTCACTGAATGGCAAAAAGATAATGACTTTACATGGGGATGGACTAACCGACAATGAACACAACCTGGAGCGCCCCGTGACGCATAAGTTGCTTCGCAATGAGAAATTCCTGGACATATTTCAACGCCTGCTTTCGCCTGAAACCGGGTTAAAAACAATGAAATACTTTTCCAGATTCAATCGTTTTGTTGAGTGGCAATCAGATAAATCAGCAAAGCTAAATACCTGGGCTAAAGAACAGCTAAAAACATCAGACATCGATTTTATATTATGCGGACATGATCACAAGCCCCGCCAGAAACAATTTCCTTTCGGAACATATATAAATTTGGGTACTTTCTATAAGCATAAGACTATGGCTTATTGTAATAATGATGTCATCTCCCTCGTTTGTTGGGAGCCAAAAACGCAGTCCCTAACACAATTTGAGACAACCAGTTAGATGAGTAATTCAGATTTCGATAATGAAATGGATCGATATTTTAACGATCCGGAGTATCGACGCCAAAAGGCCGAAGAAAAAAATGATGGTAAGGATGATCCTTCATCACCGGAATTTTCCGATGATGAAAAAAGAAAGTTGTACAAATGGGGCGGCATTGCAGCAGGTGTCATTCTCCTGGCAATCATTGGATTCATCTTCTATCTTTTCCAGGGACTCCCCTCGGTAAAACAGCTCGAAAATCCCCAAACAGCCGTGGCTTCGGTGGTAAAAAGTCGCGACGGCGTTGTCTTAGCTCGTTATTATACCGAGAACCGCACCTATGTTCCTATCGAAGAGATCTCTCCTCATGTAGTAAATGCACTTATTGCTACGGAAGACCACCGATTTTATGAACACTGGGGCATTGATATGCAAGGAGTATTTGCCGCGATTTTCCAAATCGTAACGACGGGTAACATTCGGGGGGCATCAACCATATCCCAACAGCTTGCCCGAAACCTGTACAAAAAAATTGGTCGTGAATTTTCCATTATCCGTAAACTTCGCGAGATGATTACAGCCATCGAGCTGGAGCATAATTATACCAAGCGCGAAATAATCGAGATGTATCTGAATACGGTGCAGTTTCCCAATAGCGCCTATGGCATTGAAGCAGCGGCGCAAACGCACTATGGAAAAGATGCAAAAGACTTGACCATCCCCCAGGCAGCCACATTGATCGGCTCGCTGCAGGCTATATACTATTATAATCCCCGGATCCATCCCGAGAACTCCAAAAGACGCCGCAATACGGTGCTCTTTTTGTTAAATAAGCGCGGATTTATCAGTGATGCAGTCTACCACAAATTGATCAAGGATCCTATTGCACTGGATTATCATCCCCCTTCGAAAGCCGGCCAGCAAAGCCGCTATTTTGGGCAATACGTGCAACAACAGGTACAAGAATGGACCAAGAAAAATGGATATAATCTGAATACCGACGGTCTGACAATCTACACAACGATCGATTCGCGGTTGCAACGTCATGCCGAAAAAGCTCTGCGTACGAAGCTGGATTCTGTTCAAACCGTCTTCGAACATGTTTGGACTTCGCCGGGTGGCAAATACATGGACAAATATTGGAAAAGATTTCCAAGATTTTTAAAAGATTTTCTTCGCACAACGGACCGCTATAAAAACGGTTTTTCCAAATACCATACTGATCAGGAGTCAGTCGTATTTGACAGTTTATTTGCCGACAAGGCTTTTATCGATTCCGTAAAGCATGCAAAAACACACCTTGAGGCCGGTTTTGTAGCTATCGATCCAAATAACGGGAACATTCTCGCCTGGGTCGGGGGCTCTAATTACGGCAATGTTCAATTTGATCATGTTTACCAGATGCGCCGGCAAGCCGGTTCAACATTTAAACCTTTTGTCTATACTGTAGCCATTGATAACGGTTATAAACCCTATCACAAGTTTTCTAAATATCCCAGCGTATATTATAAAAAATCGGGGAAGGCGTGGAAACCTAAAGATCCGCATGTGCCGAAGGGACCCGAGATGGTTAGCTTGCGGCAGGGACTTGCCCGCAGCTTGAATAACGTCACTGTTCGGCTTTTACCCGAGTTAGCCGGTGCTCCAAATACCACCAAGTATGAAGATCTGATTCCTGCAGCCAAAAAAATCAAACAAATGGCGACCAACTTTGGGATTGACTTATCGAACTACCCACCCTACCCCTCTATCGCCCTCGGGACGGCCAAAGTTTCACTTTTGGAACTGGTCAGTGCGTATGGAACGTTTGCAAACAAAGGCGTGCATATAGACCCGATGGCCATTTCCCGTATCGAAGATAAAGAGGGTAACGTACTGAAGGAGTATCATGCTAAATATCCCCAGGAAGTTATAAGTCCCGAAACGGCATATACCATTGTTGATATGTTGCGAGGTGTCATTCACGGCGGCGATGGTTATTATGGTACAGGCGTTCGTTTACAAAATACGTATGGGGTACGACAAGATATCGCCGGTAAAACAGGAACGACCCAAAATGCGGCGGACAACTGGTTTGTTGCTATGACGCCCGATATTGTGATGGGAGCCTGGGTCGGCGGCGAAGACCGTAAGATCCGTTTCCCGGTTGAGAGCAATGCCGGTCAGGGGGCACACACCGCACTGCCGATCGTGGGCAGATTCATTAACCTCGTTAAAGATGATCCCAACGCACCATGGAGTTACGAACCTTTTACGCCCCCGCCGGGATATGTTGTGCCCAAAGATCCGGATAGCACCAACAACAAAGAAACCGGTACCGGACGTATCGGCTGGTGAGGGCTTCAAACCTATTAATGTGAACTCGAAATAGCTTTTTTGAAATAGGACCTCAAGCCCAACGGGCAACGATCTTGTTTCCACTGCTCTGCGGTGGAAACCTACCTATGACGCTCCGCGTCTGGAGGGAGCTGCCGGTAGCGAGGCATCAGAAACTAGATTTAAGGCAATTAAAATTCTTCTATCTCTTGTGAGCACTTGTTGTCGGTGTTATCTTATCTCGAACCCCCGGTTAAATTAAATACACGTATTATTCCGTTGTATGGATTTTGACATCTCAGACTATTTTTCCGACGATGAAATAGCCCTTGTCAAACAGGAAGCGCCCCGCGCCGAACAGCTTGGACAATGGACGGATTCACTAATTACGTTATCCAAAAATAAACGACTTTTTCATTTATTTGTGCCCAAAGTTTATGGGGGATTCGAACGCTCCCTGCCCCAAGCCCTGCCATGGCTGGAAGCGGCCTCATACCTGGATGGCAGTTTCGGGTGGACACTCACGCTCGGCGCTGGTGCCGTTATTTTTGCCGCTTTTATGAAGCCCGATTTTGCAACAAAAGTATTTGCTGATGATACGGTATTCATCGCCGGCTCAGGATTCCCGGGCGGTAAAGCCGAACCAATTTCTGAAGGCTACCGTATTAATGGTCATTGGAAATACAACAGCGGTTTTGATCATGCTACTCTGATTACAGTTAGCTGCTACGTTACAGAAAAGGGATTTATGCCTTCAGATCACAGCCAGCCTGAGATCAAAGCCTTTGCTTTTTATCCTGATGAAGTGCAAAAAGCGGATAAGTGGGAAAGTTATGGTCTCAAAGCGACCGGAAGTCATAATATAAAAGTCAGCGATGTTGTTGTTCCCAAGGACCGTTCTTTTGAGATAGCACCCGGAAAATCCCAAGTTGATGGACTTTTGTATGGATATCCGTTTGAACCTTTTGCCCAATCTACGCTTGGGATATCACTCATTGGCATTGAAGGGCATTTTTTGGATAAAGCTCGCGAGGTTCTCTTCGCGAAATATAATGCTAATTCTGCTTCCGGCCTGCCGGATGCCATTTTCCGTAAATTTTCAAAGGCGGAGAAACAATTTTATAAAGCCAGAGAGCAAGTGTATCTAAAAGTTGAACAATCCTGGGAGGAGATTGAG
>DATFLI010000128.1:0-2484 GCA_035267805.1 Balneolaceae bacterium
GTCTCGGTACCCAAAAACCAGGTTTCCAATATAGCCGGTACGTTTTTATCAGGCCAGGTAATTGTCAGTGGCCGCCCATTCATCATCACAAAAACAACAGGCGTACCGGTCTTTTGCACGGCTTTTAACAAATCCAGTTGATTGCCGGGCAGGTCCAATGTGGCACGGCTGGCAGCTTCCCCGCTCATATTAGCTTTTTCGCCAAGTACTACAATTGCAGCATCAGACTGCCTGGCAGCAGTTGCAGCTTCTGCAAAACCTTCTGTCGAATTACCTGTAATATCAGTACCCTTGACATAATGAATACGGGTACCTTTACCCAGTTTGTCTTTCAAACCTTGTAATACTGTTATATTATCTTCCCAATGCCCGGCGCCCGACCATGGACCCAGTAACTCGTGCTTATTATCGGCCAAGGGACCAATAACAGCCAGGTCTTTGATATCTTTCGAAAGCGGCAAAACAGAATCATGGTTTTTTAATAACACAATAGATTCCCGAGCCGCTTTGCGGGCTACCTGTTTATTCTGATCGCTCAGCATTTCCTGCTTTTCTCGCTGGTCATTTATGTATCGGTACGGATCTTTAAATAATCCCAATTCATATTTCATCCGTAAAATACGGCGTACCGCCTGATTAATCTGACTTTCCTTCACTTTGCCTTCTTTCACCAGTTTAGGCAATTCATTTAGATATAGACCGCCCTGCATATCCATGTCGACATTGGCCTGAATAGCCTTGTATGCCGCGTCTTTTTTATTGGACGCATAGCCATGGGTTATCATCTCCGGGATGGCAGTATAATCCGTTACCACAAAACCCTTAAAATTCCATTTATCGCGCAGGATGGTATCAAACAAATATTTATTGCCGGTTGCCGGCACACCGTTGTAGTCGTTGAAAGCAGTCATAAAAGTGCCTACGCCGGCATCAAGCGCAGCTTTGAATGGGGGAAGGTATACCTGCCATAAAAGACGATTCGACATGGTTACAGTATTATAATCACGCCCACCTATCGCTGCACCATATGCGGCAAAATGTTTAGCGCAAGCAACCAATGTGCTGGGATCAGAAAGGCTATCGCCCTGGAAGCCGTGAACACGTGCAGATGCAAACTTTGATCCTAAATACGGATCTTCACCGGATCCTTCCGCGATACGTCCCCAACGGGGATCACGCGCGATATCGACCATTGGCGCATAGGTCCATTGCAGGCCGGCCGCGGTAGCTTCGCGGGCCGCCACACGGGTTGACTGCTCGGCAATTTCGGGGTCCCAGCTGGCTGCCTCTCCCAGGGGAATGGGAAAAACAGTACGAAACCCGTGAATAACATCATAACCGAAAAGCAACGGGATACCCAACCGGCTATTTTCAACGGCCATTTTCTGGAGCTTTCGAACATAATCGGTACCATAAGCATTAAATATGGCTCCCATTTTACCTTCTTTAATCAAATTTTTGTAATCGTCTCGCATTGAAGGGCCTGTTGTAGTCATATCACTTGTAAATAACGTCATCTGACCAACTTTTTCTTCCAGCGTCATCCTGTTAAGCAAAGAATCCACTTTTTGATTAATAGCCTGTTCTTTGGCAGTATGGCCGGACCGCTTGGCGCATTGGCTGATGAATAATACTAGCAATACGGTCAGTAGCAGCGAAAAATATTGTTTTGAAAACATGTATTTATTTATTGGATTTTAAAAGAGACAGTCAGCTAACGAATCAATTAAAATGAGGACTTTGAAAACCCAATTTCTTAAGTCCTTTTTGGACTTCAGGACTTGACATAAACAGATTCCAAAGCATGCCGGATCGGTAATTCTCGATCATTACTACAATAGGTCCCTGGTCGATTGCTAGATACTTTTGCGGATACCAGCTCTTATCCACACTAAGCGCATCATAAAATCCATAGGGACCCAATGTTTTCTGACCGTAATTATAGTACAGATTTTTCAAAACATCCATGGAATAGTCCGGGGTGTAGGGAAATGAGGAAAGTGCGGCCGTAGGGGAAATTACACCTAGGTCATTGGATGGACTGTGTCCCGCATACCCGTTAAGGGAGTAACTGGACGTCAATCCCCATAAATCTTTACCGTATCCTTTGTAACCCTTGGGATTTCTCACACACCATTCGCGATTAATCAACACGTGATTCTTATTATGAGTCCAATAATCCGCATAGCGATCTTTTAGGCCGTGCGGATCCAGTCCCAGGTATGAATAATGCTCCCAGAAAAGAGGTCCGCCATACTTTTCCGCCCCATTATGCTTGAGGGTTAGTGTATAACCATAAGTTGTGATATTGGTTTCGATATCACCTCCCCGGGCCCATCCCTGGTGATAAACCTCCGCTGATACTCCATGCGTAGGTGAAGAAGCCGCCAACACATAAGTAATCAAGCACTCGTTATACCCATGAATAGGGAAATTCATTGCCCAGCCATAATCAGGCGACCAGTGCCAGTATAAAACATTCTG
>DATFLI010000129.1:0-2707 GCA_035267805.1 Balneolaceae bacterium
TACTGCTGTACCTCTTTATATAAGGCCCAAATCTGCGGCGTTTTTGCCGGATCCATGCCCATAACATTTTTAATGATTTGACGCTGATCCCGAACAATCCGTTCCAGCAGAGCCATATTTCTTTTATCACTCATCGGTTTATCGCCGTTGCCTCGCATCCCGATAGTTACAATGCTTTCGCGGTCATCCATCTGTTGGATTCCTTTTCTCCAGAATGCCCGCAACGTCGAGTCGTTTGTTTGATAATTCCAGGGACCTTTGCCATGCATCTCCCACGCTTTACGGGATCTCATCATGGGTTCATTATGAGGAGTCCCCATTACAATACCGTATTTATCGGCTAATTTGGGATTTAGGGAATCCCTTTCATTAAACGCTTTGCCCCACATCGCCGGCCAAAGATAATTGGCTTTCAGACGAAGTATCAGCTCAAATACCTTCGTATAAAACTTGTGGTTGAATCCACCAAATTTCTTATCGACCCATCCCGAGAGTGCCGGGGCCTCATCATTAATAAAGATACCGCGATACTTTACAGCAGGCGGACCGTAAACATGGCTATTACCTTTTATATATACCGCCTTCTTTTTCTTGACCTGCACATCCGCCCACCAGTTCCAAGGCGATACGCCCATTTGTCTCGAAAGCGTAAATACGCCATATGCCGTCCCCCTGCGATCACTGCCAACAATCACTAATGCTCTATTGATACCCTTAAAGGGATGATCGACAGTTCGAATTTTATAAGTTTCCCACTTCCCTTTTATGTCAGTTAGATCCAGTTTGCCCGCAGCTTCAAGTCGCCGGATAACGTCCGAACTATCTGCCGATCCGATAATGATTGCATTTTTTGTCCTTTGTGAAATCTGATGCCTAACGTCCGGACTTTTTCCTGTTGTGTTTCGGATATCCTGTTGAAGTAATTCTGAAGCCCTGCGAACCAAGAAATAATCATGGTTTGATACCACAATTGGTGTGGCGGTTTTCCCGGAGACTATTGGGAAATTGCCCCCTGCCTTTCGGGTAGTCACAATATTTTGAGCATGAATGGTTGTCTGCGCAACTGCAAAGACCAGTAATGAAAAGAGTACTTTCTTCATAATAAATTTAAATCTCTTCTGCTAAAGTCTTAGTAACAGTTCCTTTTCAAAATCTTTTTTAACCTACTTGGTTGATTAAGGTCCCAATTGGAAAAATTGATATCCTGATTTCATCACCATGATACAAGGTAAATTCATTTGAAGGGACAATGCCGGTTCCAGTCATCAGCAGGCTTCCGTATGGAAACGAACACTCTCTGTATAAATAAGAAACGAGATCATTAAATTTTCGTTTTATCTGATTGATTTCAATGCTATCCTCAAATACGACGGTTCCATCGCGCTCAATCTCTAACGTTATCTTAGTATCAGGCGGAAGCGGATCCCGGGTGACAAATACACACGGACCTATCGATGCAGAACCATCGTAGCATTTAGCCTGTGGCAGATATAGAGGATTTTCTCCTTCGATACTTCGAGAACTCATATCATTGCCAATGGTGTAACCAATTATTTTACCCGAAGAAGTAATCACTAACGTCAATTCCGGCTCGGGAACGTTCCATGTTGAGTCTGCACGTATCCGTACGTTTTCTCCAGAAGCTGCAGTCCGACCTTTAGTCCCTTTGAAAAAAAGTTCGGGGCGTTCTGCATCATAAACCCTGGCATAAAAATCACTGCCTCCCGTCTCTTTGGATTCCTCTTCCCGTCCCAATTTACTATTATAATATGTTACTCCACTGGCCCATATTTCCTGACTTTTTATTGGGGCGTTAAGTTCTTTGGCAATAAGCTCTGCTCCATTATCTATGGTGCGCAACGAGTCAGTAATTCGTTCTATCTTATCGTGCAGATTATCATCATTGATAAATTTGTCCCAATCTTCATCCTCCAGCAGATAAAATGAGTCTTGGTTTTCAATGAGAATCCCACGATCAATTTTATAGACTTTCATAATTGTTTTAGCCAATCAGCAGGTTAATGATAAAAAGTGTAGTTATAGATGTTGCCCCCAGAACAAAAGTGCCCGGACTAAATAGCTGGTATCCCATCTTGGTATCCATGCCGGATAATTGAGTTACAACCCAGAAAAAGCTGTCATTCGCGTGAGAAAACACCGAAGAGCCGGATCCAATTGCCAATACTACCATCGCTCTTTCCAATCCCGAAGTAAAACCAAGTGTACTCATCATCGGGGTCATTATAGACGCAGCAGTAATGAGGGCTACAGTTGATGATCCCTGAGCCGTCTTAATGGCCGCCGCCAGTAAGAAAGGCAAAAAGATACTTAGGTGGACGCCCGCCAATGCATGTCCCAGGATATCGGCTATCCCCGAATTCTGAAGCACCTTACCGAATATACCTCCGGCACCGGTTATGAGTATTACAGAGGTCGCCTGTTTCAATGCCTTCCCAATCCAGCCATTAGTTGACAGCATATGTGAATCTAATTTTTGAGGCAACGAAAAAGACAGTAACATCCCAATAAGTAGCGCAATAAACGGCTCACCTATAAACAAGGCAAAGCTTACAAAATCAGGGTTAAGATCTGCTTTATACATATTAACAATCGACCTGAGAACAATTAAAATAATGGGAATAAATACGGGCAGAGAAGATTTAAAAGCTCCCGGAGCTTTTTTCAGGCGCTGTTCCATCTCTTTTTG
>DATFLI010000130.1:0-3688 GCA_035267805.1 Balneolaceae bacterium
ATAGTCATAGTCTTTGTAGTCCTCATAATAGCCCTCCGCCTTCTCAATTTCCTTTTCCTTAGCTTTGTCGTAAACGGCTCCTCTGTATTTTTCAAGTAGCTGATACTTATTCAAGAAACATTGAAGAGTTGTTTTGCAAACAGAGGGATCGCCTTTTTGTATTAATTGCAACTGATGTAGCGTGGTTTTATCATTATTTTTTTCGGCTTGTGCCTGCAACCACTGCATGGAAGCATCCCAACTCTGTTGGAAATTGATGAGTTGTGAAACACCAATGTAAGCATAATAATCCTCCGGATATTGCTTGACAAGTTTTAACCCAATAACACTACCATAAGAAAAGCCTACCAGAAAGATTTTATTCTTGTGATATTTATTTTTTAAGTATTGTGTTAGTTCATGTGCATCATTCTCCAAACTTGCAACGCTCAGGTTTTTGGGGTTTGGGTCTTTTATATATGATTTGCCGCATCCCGCCTGATCCCAGGAAACAACAATCATGTCTTTGGTTAGGTCACTATTAAAATAGCGAAGAGAGGCCGTCTGTGGCCAACCGGGTCCACCATGCAAGAATAGTAAGACGGGTAATTGGTCCGAAGCCCCTGTCATTTCTACATATTGTGGGTCTCCTCCTAAATTGACATATGTTTTTTCAGCTACTGGATTTGTTGCTCCTTGCGTTTGCTGTTCCTTATTACGCCCTTTGTTGTTTTGACAGCTTGCCATAAGAACAACTATGCATAGTATAAAAATCGTTTTCATCATTAATTGAAATGTTATATATAAAAAATGGATCAGGTATTTTCTTTTATAATTTAATAAGATAGGCATTTTTCTGCATTTAGTTCGTGAAAGGCTATCTTTTGAAAGCATATACCGGTGCAAATATCCGCTTGGGCTCTCTCATTTAATATATTTTCAAACCCTGAAAAATAGTAAACACTAAAATGCAGCTCATGATTAGGATTTTCGGGATAAGGCCTAAAGGCCTAAGCAGCCGTACGTCGCGGGAGACGATAGCTCCTTATTGAACGCCAGCGAGGCAAAGCATTAAGCATTGTCGGCGATCCGGTATAATCTTTCTACATAGATCCGGATTGGTCGCTACCATTATGGCGTTTATAACTTTTTGTAATGATATCGGAAAAGTTAATCTTAAGCAGGCATAATCATAATTACCTGTCGCTAAAAATTTTCTGCGAATGATATTAATTACTGGATTTATTCAGCAGGAACTGTTTTTATACTAATATATTAACTGTAAATAAATTATTGACAATGTTAGACCGACTAAAGTCCTCAACCTTACGGGAGTTTGTTGATCCCAAGACAGCGGCGATGGTACTTCGTGTTGTAGCCGCTTCATTTATGATTTACGGGCACGGGTACGGCAAAGTAATGAACGTACTCGGCGGACATTTTCCGGCCGGTTTTGATCCGCTGGGAATCGGTCCCGGAATTTCAATGATCTTATCCGCCTTTGCCGAAGGTATTTGTGCGTTTTTGATTCTCATTGGGTTTTGGACGCGCCTGGCCAGTGTTTTCTTAATCATCAACATGTCGGTTGCAGTTTATGCGGCACACAAAGAATTGGCCATGCTCTATCTGTTAATTTGGGTCGTAATATTCTTGCTGGGACCCGGTAAATTATCTTTTGACGACAGGCGATCTTAATACTGTTAGTCAGACTTTTGGCATTCTCATGTTTTTGGTAAGTTCCAATTCATGCTTTATAAATCAATCGTATTTGTTCTACTTACTTGTTTAGGGATGTGGGGATGTTCCGGCCAGCCTAAATCCAAACAAAAGCCAGAGCCCGTTACGCAAGAGCTGCTGAATTTGCCCGATTTTTCATCCATCAATACCTCTGATGTATATGCCTACACTTGCGGGGATTCACTGCAATTTTCGGTTCATGTAACTAAAGATAGCACCTGGCTTTTTCTGCCGGATACCACATTAAAGGCTCTTCGCGTGAAAGCCGGATCCGGTGCCAAGTATGAAGGGGCTCGATATATCTACTGGAGCAAAGGTAACCAAGCTATTCTGCAACGACCGACCGGCTCGTTCCTGACTTGCAAAACGGTTCCCAAAGAAAAGGCTTGGGCGGCAGCAAAAATCCGGGGCGTAGATTTTCGTGCATTGGGACAGGAGCCCGGTTGGATCCTAGAGATAACAAAAGATAAAAAACTCAGATATGTAGGCAACTACGGAAAGGATACCGTTGTAACAGCCACACCCAAACCGGTAACGACCGATAGTGAAATCATGTACCAGGCTCGTACGGATGCCCACAAGTTAAAAGTGGAGATCACGGATAAGCCCTGTACCGATTCTATGAGCGGTTTTCGTTTTCCAAAATCTGTGGCCGTTACGCTGGATGGAAAAACATACCATGGCTGTGGCCGCTCCCTGAATTAATTTTTTGGCAATTTAAAAATCCCCTCTATAAAGAGGGGTGGATTCAGCGTGATTAACGCTGAAGACGGGGTGTGTTGTCACCTTTCAGTTATATTTTCCATAACGAAGAAAAATCACCTGCCAAAATAAGTTCTTGTGCCTTCCGCCCCGCCTGTATGATCATTTCGTCGTCCAAATCAAATCCTTCATAAACATATCCTTCTTTAAACGGGCCCGTCGCGCGAATTAGGATTTCCGCCCCAATATGTGTGGCTGCATCCTCAAATTCTTCCTCGTTAAATAGTTCTGAGAACTTTTCACCAAGTGCTTGTTGGTAACCTTCCCAGAAATGCGTCCAGAGGTCTTCAAATTTCTGCCTCCGTTTTTTCCGGGATGATGTATGAGCCTGCATCCAGCAATGGGCCGCGAAATGGGCCACATCCTGTAACGGTCGCCCGTAATGCACGAACTCCCAGTCAATAAGGCGAATATTGTTACCTGTAACCAGAATTGAGGGCGGCCACAAATCGCCCATCACCAGGCAGCAGCCGGGCGAAAGCAGTTTTTGTCCTAATGCTATCGTCTTGGATCGGATGACATCTGTGTTCAAAGTCCCTGCTCGTTTAGCATGCTCCGTTGCCGGTTTATACTGCACTTCCAAACGCGTTTGCTGAATATTGGAATTGTTGAATTGATCCCTAAACACTTTTTGTTGAAAGGTGCAGTTATGTAATTGACCGATAAATTGTCCCAGTTTGAAGCCGATTTCATTACCATCAGTATTAACTAACCATTCAGTTACATTGGGATGAATGCCTAAATCCTCCATAACAAGCAAATGCAGCTTGTTATCAAAGTGTAGGGGGTATGGCGGACGAACTTGATCTGAGCTTATAGCATTCAGAGGACCACCCTTTTCAAAGAGCGCCAGGGCTTTTGCTTCAAAATGAATGCGTTCGGGACTAAGTGGCACATCGGGATTGTTCGCAATATACGGCGGTGCATGTTTGACAATAATATTACGTGGTTTTCCTTCCAGGCGCCAAACATGATTCAGGTTGCCCCCCGGGAGTGGCTGTAGTTCACCTACAGGAGAGAATTCGGGTAATGCGTCGGAAATAATTGAAGAAATCTGATCTTGTAACGGATTCATATTAAAACCGGTAAATATGATTACCGAATTCAACCGGTTCTCCGTGTTTAAGAAAATCAATCAGAACTTCTTCCGTGGCTTTGCGTGCTTTCTCCAGGGAATTCCTGATATCGGATTCTGGTGGATTTTCAATCC
>DATFLI010000131.1:0-3829 GCA_035267805.1 Balneolaceae bacterium
AGACAAAACGAAAAATCCGAACGGAATTGTGAAAAGGCCAAGTCAACTTCTTTTTAACATTACAATCCTTTTACGATGGCTAATGCTTTTTTTACATGTTCGTCGGGTGAGATATGATCTCTCTTAGACGAAAATGTAGCTACAATGGTTCCTTTTTTATTAATAACGAAAGTGGTTCTTGGAATAAAACCGTGTTTGACCAGATTGCCACGTACATCCTTAACGCCGGACTGGGGAGGGATTAACTTCAGTCCGTAGGTAGCTGCAATTTTGCCTTTGGGATCGGAAGCTACCGGGAACTTGCCGGAACAATAATTCGGATCGGACGAAAAGGAATTCAAACGTTTAATACCATCTGCAGATACACCGATGATAGTAGCTCCTGCCGCTGTAAATTTACTTTTGAGTTGTGCGAAGGTATGTGCCTCTAAATCACACCCACCGGTGTAAGCAGCTGGGAAGAAGTAAAGCACAACCGGTCCCTTTTTCAGGGCTTTTTTTAATGAAAAATGAAAATCTTTTCCAGCTTGACTGGCCTCGGCAGAAAACAGAGGGGCTTTCGCACCCTTGGATAACATCGATTGGGCAAAGCCGGGTAAGGTAATAAAGAGACTAAAAACAAAGACTAAGAAGGCGGAAAAGCAATGTTTTTTTAACATAACAGTTTTTTAAATATATATAGATAGATAGTGTTCATTAACAACTATACCATAATCGAATCATAAAATCAACGGGTATTGTTTGGTTCCATGTTGTATGGATTAGCTAACTGCTGCGAAAAAAGGTTTGTTGAAATTCTATCGCCTTTGGTTTCGAAATCTTAAAACGATATCGACGACAGGCAAACCGATAGTAAGAGCGATTCATCGTAAAACAGGATTTGCAAGCCTGATCTGCCAGATAAGAGCGGGTCTCGCCAAATCAACGGCTTTTGGGGCATATTCAAGCATTTTGTTTCGGTATTTCTCAAGAGCCGTAAGCCACGATTCAGAAGACAAAAGATTCACCAGTGTTAAAGCATCAATTATGGCTGTACTCGCACCGGGAAATACGAAATGAAAAGCAGCAAGCGTATTTGTTTGGGTTTTCCCAATGATGTCTTTATAAAAGGAAGCCCAGGGTTTAATCATTCTTATGGATTCTTCCCTCATCAATTCCTTGCTCATTTCGGTAATGTTCGAAGAGAATGAAGAATCCTTTGCAAATATTTTCCCAATTCACCTTTCTTTGAAATTAATTTTACCTGACCGGGTATCCTACGCTGCTATTCAGTTTCTACAATAGCGTGGCGTTTGGCGGAAGAAGGACGCATGTTCTGCACGCGCAGGACTTTAAAAAGCACGATCCAGAGGATGATGCAGACCCCACCACTGATCAAGGCGTCAACAAGAAAAGCTCCCGTGACGCCGTTCCAGTCGAAGCCATGGCCATCGATGGCTTCCATGTAAATAATGGGCAAATTCATAGCATTGGTGAGTAATGCAAAAATAGTAGCGGCGAGCGGATTGCCCTTGCCGATGACATCGAATATGATGGCGAATGCGGTGGCAAAAGCTGCGGCCTGAAAGAGATTTTGGTCGACAAAGGCAATGCCGAAGGTGGTGGATGTACGCGGCAGCAGCAATAAGCTGAGCGTGAAACAGGCACCGATGATGCCAATAGCGAGATACATGCGGCGCAACGCGAATTTCTTGGCGATAGGCGGAATCAGGAAGCTGCCGATCACACCGGCCACGATGCTGCCCATACCGCCGTAGAGACTGACCAGACCCGGGCTGGCGTGAAAATACTTGCCCCAGCCGCCAAGCGTATTGGTTAGTGCAAACGAGGCGGAAGGTAATATGAACATGGTCAGGGCTACCAGCACTTCACGTCGTTTAAAAAGTGAGATTACATTGCTGCCGAAGCGACTAAAGCTCTCACTGGCCAGGATACCACTGGCCGTAGGTGCCGGAATGAATAAAAACGAAAGCATCGGTGCCAGGAAAATGACTAAAACGAGCAGCGCGGCATCGCCAGGAGAAAGATGTTGTGTAAGGTAGCCGGATATAAGTATGCCAAGGCCTCCACTACAGATATTGAAGATCGTGTTCCACGAACCGAGCTTGCTGTGGTTTTCCTTGTCGACCAGGGCTCCGGTCCAGCCACCGATAGCGGCACCGTATAATGCGATGGAGAGGCTTGCGATCACCATGATTGTTTCGATTTCCAATTTCGACGGGTGATAAAACACTGTGAACGCCGTACCAAATACCGCAAGTAAGCCAAATACAATCGCGTAAGTGCGGCGACGGAAGCGGACATCGAGAATCGGTGCGATCAGGAAAACCATGAAATTCGGAATCGAGACGATGGAGGCCGCCATGGCAATGTCGCCACCGGGAACATTCTGGGCGGCAAGAATCTGCGGCACGGTTACGATAATGAAACCGAATACCAGGCCAAAGGTGGCAGTGGGGATGCTAAGCACCCATGCGGGTGGGACCCTGCGTTCGGCGCTCATAAAAGATCTCCCTGATGTCTGTTTGTTTCTGGAAGAAGTGTAGCAATGTCGCGGTTTCTCAGCCAGGAGCGGTTATAAACATCAAAATTTTCTTGAGTGATCACAGTACCTGTGGATATATATCCTATAACGGTTCCACAACAATGATGACTTGAATCTGATATCTCTATGAATCCGGTTTCAAATGGAATCGGATGAAGTTTTAATTCGGGTAATGGCATCTTTCTTCCTTAGGTGGATAATGCCCCTGCGCACAAGGAGCATATTGATATATACGCAATCATAATTTAGCAAACAAAACGAAAAATCCTAATCGGAACAGGAAAGGGTTTAGCGAAAACATTCCCCATTACAACACCTGATTTTTCCCAAAGAGGTGTCATCATATATATTATGAATAGGCCAACATTAACCTGAGGTTTTGAAAACCTGACTGGTCTTTTTCCTTATTTTCAAACTCAAATATCAAATTTTAATAGTAATTAGATTATCCGAAATTGATATTTTTATCATTATTAACATACATTGATGGTCCTAATACTTATGTTAAACAAACCTCACGTTAATTTAAATAGTTAAGCGATAAATACGAATCGAAACGGAATGTCGAGTGAAAAACGTCCCATTAAGGCGCCGGTTAGCCGTAATATTACATATTGGGCGAAGAAACTTTGTGAAGCCTACCAGGCTTGCCTGATTTCATCACTTCTGAAGCGGATTCGACAAGTTTAAGTAGTTCTATATATCGATTTGATTTGGCTTCGAGAAGAATGACTGTAATAGCAAATGATGAAATATTTTGTTGATAGAAAAGTTTTTATCAATGGTTATAAAAACATCAAATTGTCGCTGAGCTTTAAATAATAAAACCCGTCTTTAATACCTGACCATTTTTCATCCGTTACAGTTGATACTTGAAAGTTTAGGTCGACCTCCGAAAATCTACCAAAAACTCTTCAAATGTATCTCCAGCCTTTAAATAATCCCACAAAGCTTTAATAGGAACACGAGTTCCCTCAAATACAGGGGTGCCGCCAAGTATATCTTTATCCCGGGAAACAATTTTATGTGGTTTATTTTTTATCATATTTAAAATTACTGAGTATCTATGGAATAGTAAATGGGAAAAAGCACGGCTAACGACCCTGCGTTTAAGGGCATTTTTGAACTGTAATTTAGCAGACAAAACGAAAAATCCGAACGGAAACGTGCAAAGGCCAAGCGAAAAACGTCCCCTTGATGCGCCTTGTTAGCCGTATGTTTTACAAACGAATAGCATTGAATTTTAAATATTCGGCAACTTGTACTTTCGATATCTTTTTGACA
>DATFLI010000132.1:0-4301 GCA_035267805.1 Balneolaceae bacterium
GGCGGGAAAATTGGACCCGGCCGTTGTTATCGGTGGTACTCTGGGCCACGACCTCCATATCCTGGTTGGGCCAGGGTGGGCGGATTATCGGAACCAGGTCGCTTGGCTGCCTGCGTTTCGGGGCTCCCTCGTTGGAAGGAATATGGTTGTATAGCGCGTGTTGTACACTGTATTTACGGCGCATCAGGTAGACAGTCATGCCCTGCAGGGCTGAGCCCCCGCCGATATATTGAACGGCGTTTTCCTTCGTCTTTACGGTAACAGTAAGGTGGTAACTCCGAACGTAGGCAAACAGATTTCCTGCGTTTTTGTTCTCCAGCGGCTGTACAATGATATCGGTGGCGGGACTGGTATAGTGTGGATCCACAACTACCACCCGGACAACCCGGTATAGGTCACCGTATATACCCCAATTGAATTCGCCACCACTGGCCAGGTGAAAATTCTTTTTAATAATTCCCATCTTTCGGCTGTTAAAAAAGGAGACGGAAAAGTGCCCGCCGGCATCGGTGACGCCCGTCCCCAGAAGGTGCCCGGCTCCCGGATATTGGGCTGAATTCAGGTATTCGGGCTTAACGGCAATACTGGATGGGTGGTTCCTGTATATTTCCGGTATACTATTACCCTCAAACTTGGTAGTCTTCATTACATACGTCATGACCAGTTTTATCTTTCGATTCTTCAACGGCCAACCGTATGCTTCTCCGGGGCCGGCAAACTCATAGTTCAGAATCCCGCTTACCGTGGATGATTTCATAAATCCGGGATGGTAGGCGATAGTTGTTTTAGGCTTATAGACAAATGTTTGAGCCGCACTTGTTCGTAAGACTTTTCCACTGCCGGAATCAACTACCTGTACTTCCCATACGTAGGATTTTCCCGCCTTAAAAGGAATATGGATCTGGGATCGATCATATTGTTGGTTTCCATCCAATTTTTTCCTGTAAACTGCAATTTGAGTTTGCAGTGCTTTCTTTTTGGACATTCGGGGGGCTGCAGGTACGACGATGAGTCTTAGAAAAGTGTCTTCGTCTTTATATGGAGTATATTTCCATGAAAAATCAGGGACATCAGAGGATACAGAAGCTCCGTTGGACGGTTTTTTCAGCATTGGTCCCAGGCGAAATAAGGTAAACGCTATATTTTTTTTCTTATAGTTGAAGGTAAATATTTCACTTAGGCCCTGGTTTTGAGTCGGGGCATAACCGTATTGGTCGAGGACCCGAACCTGCCAGACATAGGTTTTGCCATCTTCCAACGGCAGAGCGTCCACAGGATATACAAAGTTACTGCCGGTTATATTCGAGCGCTGGAATTGGGGGATATTGGCAGCCAGGGCTTTGGATGGCATTTGGCCGGGGAGCAATTCTACGATTTTTAATGAATAATGAACCTGGTAATCCGGTGGGGTAAACACAGGCGTCCACTGGAAGGTGGGATAAGCATTTCCTGAGATTGCGTCACCATTTCCTGGAGCGACCAGCTGGGGTGATTCGGGATAAACGATCGAAAAATCCGAACAGGTACGGGAGGCTACGGCATCACCGTCAGCATTGAGGATATCAGCACAAAGGGTATACTGGCCTTCGGGAATACGTCCGCTTTGATTTAATCTATTCTCAAACTTTTTATCAGGGTAACCGGCGCCCTGGAAATTTACCAGCTTTGTGTTATCGACTATTACCATAAACCGGTCGATCAGTAGTTGGTTGCTGAGGGAATTAAATACTTCTCCAGATCCGGCCTTATATATTTTTATGCGTAATTGTACAGAATAGTTGATGATGTCTCCATTGGTCGATATGGTTAGCGATCCCAGAGCGTTTGGATTTGTCTCCCAGTCATTGATATAGGGCGAAGGATAAGGATTGATATTAAGGGTTCCACTTATGAACTGGGCACGTACAGCGGACGAAATGAGTCCCAACACCATAAAGCAAAGGATGATTTTCAGGGATTTTTTTTTCATGACCATTCGCTAATTTTGTAGAGGGAAAGCATCAAAGGTACCTTCTGCCGTAAAGGTTTCGGTACGTGCGACATTGGCAAACGTATACGTGAGTGATCCTTTGACGTGATCTGGAGCAAAGGCGGAAAAGGTGAGGGTGCCGGTTGTTGTAAAATATTGTGTGGGGTGATCTTTCGACCCGAACAGTGCTCCTGTCTGTGGGTTGCCGTCCATCGTATATGATCCG
Organism: Balneolaceae bacterium; assembly: GCA_035267805.1. Taxonomy (GTDB): domain Bacteria; phylum Bacteroidota; class Rhodothermia; order Balneolales; family Balneolaceae; genus Fodinibius. The sequence continues at coordinate 2,196 of DATFLI010000132.1, forward strand.
GTCTTGAGCTGTTTTTCAAAATGAAAAGGGGTCATTCGAAAGCCATCGTCATCCACCAGGATAACTGTAACTTGATTGGGATGTCCATCCACTGCCATATTTTGTTCAATTTGGAACTGGGCATTTTTTCCATGGAAATGCTTCGTTACCGAGCCGGACAGGCTGATGTCAAAGTTGCCGTTTGGGCCGGGATCTGTTTTTTTGTCATCACATGAAAATCCATAAAGTGAAAAAAAAAGTACTACCGACCAGCAGACGAGCAGGGACCTTCTGCAAATTTTTCTTGTCATATGTTCCATCCACGTTCGTTGAAAAATCCGTTCGATCTTACTTTTCTCTCTGTGAGTATGCTTTATTTCAAGCTATTTATTGATCTTGAGCCTGACAATCCCATAAATGGGGGATATTTGTGGAGTCGGATTAAAGGTTTTTTGCTTTATCAGGCGGGAATAATCAACAAGAAGACAAATCAGACAATATGATTACGCAGGGCTTTGGCTACCGCCTCAGACTTGGAGTGCACGTGGAGTTTTTCATAAATATTTTTAATGTGCGTTCGAACGGTCTCGACACTGATTGTAAGCTGGTGGGCAATCATTTTGTAGCTGAGTCCCCTGACCAGCCATTCCAGAATTTCTTTTTCCCGGGCTGTAAGATTATAGGTTTCTTTTGCGGGAGCTACCTTTTGGAACAGTTTGAGTACCTTTTTAGCGATGGTGGGATTAATGGGAGCTCCGCCTGAATAGGCTATTTTGATAGCTTCCAAAAGTTTTTCCAGGGGCATTTTTTTTAACAGGTAACCCGAAGCCCCTGCACTGAGAGAGTTAAAAATACGGTCATTATCTTCGTACACTGTCAGCATGAGGATGGTCAGTTCGGGATATAGCGATTTCAGCTGTCGTACTCCTTCGATTCCCGTCATACCCCGCAGTCCTATGTCCATTAACAAGACATCCGGCAGGGGGTGTTTGATGCAAGCCATTAATTCTTCGCAAGAGGAGTGGGCTTCGATAAATCTGAAGCCATCGGTAGATTGTATCAGTTCCGAAATTCCTTCCCTTATAGAAATATCATCTTCTACAATCATGACCGATATTTGATGAATCGGGGATTGTGGCATTATCCTGTGCCCATTCGTTGGTTAAAATAATTTCAAGAAGACTTGTTACCCATTCAAAGAAATATTTGAAATGGAAATACTAAAGCGCAAATATCCGATGCCATTTCCCGAACAGGTACAGGTATCTCTGGTTTTTTTCATTGGCATACAATTCTTCAGTAAAAGAATGCTGCCTCTTATACTATAGTATAGAACAAAAAAAGTTTTATGGTAATCCCCTTTTTATGGGAGCTATACATGGTTGATTATGGGGAGGTGGGAACTTTTAATGTACACACCGTTCCCTGCGAAGGAGCCGAGCGAATGGTAAATGTTCCATTAATAGCCGAGGCTCTTTTCTGGATATTTAAGAGCCCGTTACCTTTTCTAACTGTTTCCGGCGTAAATCCTTTTCCATTGTCTTCAACCCGGATGGTTATGGTACTATTGAGAGCGATATATATGTTAACCGTATCGGCTTCGGAATGCTTAGACGTATTGTGAATCATTTCCTTAAATATGAGCAGCAAATTTCTGCGGGTTTCCAGGGGTAATATGACATGTTCTGAATAGTCCGGGAGTGTAAAAGTAACAGATATTCCCTTCGCTTCTAATATGGACACGGCAAATTCCTGTATGCGTAGGATAGCATCTTCGAGCGAATCATTATCCGCATTGATAGACCAGACGATATCATCCATTGCGTCGATCAGATTCCGGGAGATCCGTTCAATTCGTTGCATCAGGTTGGCTGCATGCACGGGAGACTTCTTTAATTGCCGTCGTGCCAGTTCGCTAAAAATCGAAATACTGGAGAGACTGGAACCAATGTCATCGTGCAAATCGGTGGCGATTGTATCCCGCATATGCTTCACTCGTAGCAGTTGGGTCAATCGTGCCTGGTAAATCATCATGACAACATACACAATAGCTGAGACAGCGATGACGGCCATTAAAATAATAAACCATACTTGCTGCCATAATGGAGTTTCTATCACAAAAGAGGC
>DATFLI010000133.1:0-22161 GCA_035267805.1 Balneolaceae bacterium
CATAATAATTGGAAATGGCCTTGACAATCCCGAAGACCACGATGAATGAGAGAATGGCCGTTTTGGCCGCTATTCCGAAATCCACCTCCGCAATTTCGGGCAAAATGGACCGCTCCAATCCCACCATACCGCCAACAAAACTGTTGATAATAACTAGGAGCCTGTCGGACTTAGCTAAATCTACTGCAAATTTCCTAAGTCCGACAGACTCCTAGGCCAGCAATTCCAGGATTTCAAGGCGATGCGGATTCGAAAGAGCTTTGACCACGTGCGACAGCTCCCGGTATACCTTATTCTTGAATATTCGTTTGTCCATAGGCTGACATTTATTGAATCTTTTTTATATAATCAGGTTATTAAATATATATCAACTATTCAATAGAATTATTGATTAGATTATGAAAATAATTGTCCAGACATATTTGAAATCAATCCGTTAGTTTAAATTGGGTATTAATCCTTTTTTAACACGGGTTTTAATCAAAAAGAACTGTCATGCGCCCTTTTCATCCGGATTATTCACCAAGAAATTTGTTGATGGGCAAGACGAAGTTGGAATAGCAACTAAGACGTATTTATATACGTTGAAGACGCTATTTCAACTTTAACGCAGTCCAGCAGCAAATTTCGCAGCGCATTCACCTATATCCAAATTTGGGCTATAGATAGTTTCACGCAAACAAAATATTTTCAATATTTTAATGCGTTATTTTACATCTACTCGTGTATAATCCGGGTTTCATTATATTCCATTATTTCTTTTTCAGTTCAGAACCCTATTTTGAATAAATGATCCGCTCAATTCGACGGTCGGGGACTAACCAAATCAATGCAACGAATACATACAAAGCAATTGAAATTTCATGTCGCCAGTAAGCTAATATAATAGCGAGTGCATACAGAATAGGCGATATTTTGCCTTTCCAGTCGCGACCGATAGCTTTCTTTAGCAATGAATCAGGCTGTTGGGACCGAATAATGAATAGTTGCAAGAGAAAATAGGCAATGGCAACCATCAGCAGGACAACACCACCCCTTTTCAGTGAACAATTAACAATGAACAGTTATCAATGAAAAACACCTGGTTTCCAAGCTCTGCTTGGTAACCCACCTCAGCAGAAGCTCTGCTTTGCAAGTTGCGATAAAGGCAAAAAATGGATGAGATTTTAGTTGCAGTACCTTGTTAAAATCGTCATAACATCAATTTGCAATTTGATAATTGAGATTTGGCATTTCCCAAAGGGCTATTCTCCCCAAAAAATGAAGCCCAAACTTTTTATCCAAGCTGAAAAAAGGTTACCTATGATTTCACCATGCGAGATAATCTGGATGATATATCATTTAGAAACATACCAGGAAGCAAAGGAAGTAACTAATTATAAAATACTTATGTGCAATAATCATGGAATCCTTATTTATAAATAATCTTTTAAGACCCATTTTAAAGCGAGGCGAAACTTGAGTAACTAAAACATGTGAAATAGTTCCTTTTGTATAAGACAATCAAATAACGATTAGGATGAGACTTGTCTTGATATATATCAAGACTATTTCCTGCGATATATCAATGGTGTTACAGTTCAGCTTCGCTACATTGGGAGCGAACAAACTGTTTAACATTAAACTAATAGCATAATGACTACTGCAACCAAAACCTTATGGAACATTGACCCAACGCATTCGGAAGTACAATTCAAAGTAAAACACTTGGTAATTTCTACCGTTACCGGAAGCTTCGGTTCTTACGACGGACAAATTGAAGTGGATGGCGACGATTTTGAAAATGCCCAAGCCACTTTTATTGCTGACATTGACAGCATTTCAACAAATAATGAAGACCGCGATCAGCACTTGAAATCCGATGATTTCTTCAATGCTGAGGAGTATACCCAATTGAAATTTGAGTCCAAAAACTTTGAAAAAGTGGGCGATGGGAAATACAAGGTTACCGGTGATATGACCATCCGCGACGTCACCAAAGAAATTGAATTGAATGTTGTTCACGGCGGTACGGTTGGAGATCAATATGGTCAAACCAAAGCTGGATTTGAAGTTGAAGGCACCATCAACCGCAAAGAGTTCGGCCTGACTTGGGATGCCGTAACTGAAGCCGGAAACGTGGTTGTTGGCGATAAAATTAAGCTACAGCTCAACGTTCAGTTTATTAAGAATTAACTGACGGCTAAGACCCATGCGCATACAGGCGGGTATCCTACTACAGGATATCCGCTTTTTTATTTTAAGAACTTCTTTCCAGGCTTTTTTTATCCCAGTTCCCTTTTGTGGATGCCGCTTCATAGGTAGATTCCAAAAACTGAAGCAATAGGTCATCAGGTTTTAGTGCTTTTTGCACCGTTTCATAGGTCAAGAGATATTCTCCCAGCTCTTCAGAATACCAGGCTTCTTGGGGCTTAATATCTGCCGAGCGATATCCTTCCGGTTCAGGGTAGGCATATGAGTAGAAAGCGGCCTCTCCCAGACCTGTACCGGGCCAGAAGCCGGCACTTGATAATTCGTGAGAATAGCTTTCTTCCATCACCCAATCAGGACAGTTGGGTACGCCTCCCGGATGTTTAGGGGCCGGTCGACCAGAAAAACGGGTTACGGCAAGATCAAAGGCTCCCCAAAAAAAGTGGATCGGACTTGTTTTACCTAAAAACCCAGATTGGAATTTTGCAAAGACTCGGTAAGCATTGGTAAGAGCCAGCCAAAAATCTTGTACGATATCCGCATCATAAGGGGCGGAGCTGGTATTTTCCGGGAAAGGAACAATTGGATCAGGCAGCTCTACCGGTTTGGGATATATTTCAGTGTCAATATTTAGCTGCTCAAGTCCAGCGAACGTTTTATGATAGAAGTCAGCAACGGACATCGATTGCAGTTCAAAAGTGGTTTTCTGACCGGTAGTCTTCCGTATCTCCAATTGGTGATCTACAAAGTTGAACTCAATTTCAAATCCGCCTGAGGGATGGGGAATTAACGAAGTCGTTAAGCCACGCGATGATACATAAAGTGCTACGTTCCAGCAATGATTACCCGGAGGCATATGCTGCAGTTTTATTTTGCCGATTATTTGTGACCAGAGATGAACGGCCTCCAGGGACTGCTCCCACTCGCTGGGTGCCGGTAGTTCGGGCCATGTATGATTTCCACTTACTGGTTTTACACTCATGATTTTAAATATTTGTTTTCAATTTGCATTAACTTACCCAATCTTCGCTGAAACCGTCCTTTGCCAATATATTCCGCCGCTAAAAAGGCTTCGACAATTTTCATCGCCAGGGCGGAACCAACAACTCGTCCGCCTATGCACCAAATATTCATGTCATTATGTTCAACACCCTGTCGGGCGGAATAGGTTCCCGTGATCAGGGCAGCACAGACACCGGGTAATTTATTCGCTACGATCGCAGCTCCCACACCGCTGCCGTATACAGCAATGCCTTTTTCAACTTCTCCGTTTGACATGGCCATCGCGAGGGGCAGGATTCGGTCCGGATAATCATCCTTTTCGTCAAACTTTTTGCCCCCAAATCTTCTATTTCGTAACCAGATGCATGGAGCTTCTTTTTCAGATGCTCTTTCAGCTCAAACTCACCGTGATCCGCTGCTATTCCGATTTTCGACATTATTTTATCTCAATTAATAATATGACATGTAAAAGAACTAACAACTTTTACTGGTGAATGAAAAACCAATAATTGCAAGAACTGGAATAACTCCTATCGTAACGCGATGTATATATGAGAACTGATAAATAACAGACCTCTTTGCTATGCTGATCATGTTTATGATTCACCACGGTTGATATTTGTCAAGATTAATTATTGACTGATATCAATGCAGTTAAAGCAAAGGTAATTTAGTTTAACATTAAATAATTAAACAAAAGAAGTAAATACATATATCATGAAAAAACATCATAAAGGAATTCACCATATATCAGTACTTTCCGGTGATGCTCAGCGAAACGCTGATTTTTATGTAAAATCTCTGGGAATGCGATTGGTAAAAAAATCTGTCAACCAGGACGACCCCGGTACCTACCATCTGTTTTACGGTAATGCTACCGGGTCGCCGGGATCCGGCCTTACGTTTTTCCCCTGGCCGATGGCGCGCCAGGGAAAGCCTGGACTGGGTGAAGCCGTAAAGGTTGCTCTGGCTGTTCCTTCTGGCTCAATGGACTATTGGGTTGAACATTTTGGAGCAGAAGGTATCCAGTTCGATGGACCTTATAATCGGTTCGGGGAACAAGCAATCGGTTTTAAAGATCCCGATCGCCTGCAACTGGAGCTTGTATTTCATGAGCAAGTAGATACATTGCCGGCTTGGGACAATGGCAGCGTGCCTGAAGAATATGGAATACGGGGTTTTCGAGGAACCACCCTCCGTTTGAAAGAGCGTAAGGCAACTGCCGATGTTTTAAAAAATGTGTTTGAGTTCGAGGAAACTGAACAAAGTGATAATGCCTGGCACTACACGACGGAGGCTCCTATCGGAGGGTCGGTTATTATTGAGGAAGGGGAACCCAAGCCATCAGCAAATGGACGCGGAATTGTCCATCATGTTGCCTTTCGTGCCAAAGATGATAATGAGCTGGCTGAACTACGAGAAAAGGTCGTTCAAATGGGGCTTAATCCAACGACGAAGATTGACCGGCACTGGTTTCACTCGGTGTATTTCCGGTCACCAGGCGGAGTACTTTTTGAAATTGCAACCGACGGGCCGGGCTATGAAGTGGATGAGGATCCCGATAAGCTGGGACAAAAACTAATACTTCCTCCCTGGCTTGAGTCCAAAAGAGAAATGATCGAAAAACGATTACCTGACCTTACTATTTAATTTAAAATACAGAAAACTGTTATGTCATTATTTCGAGTTGACCCCGATCATCCATTTAGGGGCCCGCACCAAGGTCTGTCACAAGCCGAACATGGGGCTTCACTATCTCAGGCCAGGGCGGTGATGGTGATGGTACACGGCCGAGGGGCCACAGCCAAAAGCATGTTTCCGCTCGCTGATGAATTGGCACAGCCCGATTTTCATTTCCGAGCCCCTCAAGCCCATAATCATACCTGGTATCCGTATTCTTTTTTAGCTCCCAAAGAGCAAAATCAACCGGGTATCTCCAGTGGGATACAAATGCTGCATGATGTCCTGCAAGATATAGCGGCAGCGGGTATTCCTCGCGAGAAGATTATGCTGTTGGGGTTTTCCCAAGGCGCATGTCTGGCGACTGAATTTGCAGCTCGTCATCCCCGGAGATTGGGAGGCATCGTCGCCTTCAGCGGTGGATTAATCGGTCCCGATATCGATGAGTCAGACTATACGGGATCAATGGATCAGGCTCCGGTATTTCTGGGTTGCAGCGATGTGGATCCCCATATTCCCAAAGAGCGTGTGGATAAAACCGAGGAGATTTTTAGCAAACTCAATGCAAATGTCACAAAGCAGATTTATAAGGGAATGGGTCATACGATTAATGAGGATGAGATTAAAGCCACCCGCAGAATAATGGCCGATGTGTTGAACAGCTGAATAGAATCGACTAAACTTTTAACGAATAAACAACTTCACTATGGAAATAACTCGTCTTTACACCGGTACCGATAATGAGTCTCATTTTGATGATATTGAGGTAGAACTCGACAGTGCCGGCGAAATCGGTGATCTCTCAGAAAAGGCAGATGCAACGGGCATCATTTTTCGGAGAACAGGCCCGGATTACGATTACAACTGGCATAATGCACCACAGCGGCAGTATATCATTATGCTTGATGGGGCGGTAGATGTTGAAATTGGAGATGGGACGGTGCGACGTTTTTCAACCGGTGATATATTACTGGTTGAAGATGTTACCGGCCGCGGACATAAAAGCAAAGCCGTAAATAATGAACCGCGCACATCCGTTTTTGTTACGCTGGATTAAAATTTAGCAGAACGGTTAGCTCTAATTTTTTAAGGAGGAACTTGCTAAACCTGCTACATTTGACCAGTTTAGGTATATTGTGGTAGATCATTTCCATCTCGGCTTATGAATTTTGCATAAACAGTAGGTGTTATTTGTGGTAAATATCACATCAATAAAATATTATGAAAATATCGAATAGACCAACTGCAGAGGTGTTCAATGAATATCTTGTACTTGCTCAAAAAAATGATATTCAAACAGACATTAATAGAAATTTTTCTGCCGATTGTGTGCTTTTAACAAGCTATGGTATCTTCAAAAACCATCAAGGGGTTAAAGAAGCAGCGAAATTGCTTGAGAAGCAGATAGGCAGAACGACGTATAAATATAATACAAAGATGATTGAAGGCGACATCGCTTTTTTGGAATGGTCGGCGGAAGGCAAGAATGTCCATATTGATGACGGTGCGGATACTTTTCTTATTCGGAATGGGCTGATTGAAATTATGACTATCCACTATACTCTGACGTTTTACAACCGCTGATATTTATAGCGGAAGGTGTAACCGGCCGCGGACATAAAAGCAAGGCCGTAAATGATGAATCGCGCACATCCGTTTTTGTAACATTGGACTAAAAATGTGGAAGAGTCTTATCCATAAGTTTTCTTTAATTTAATTTTTAAAATGATGGCGACTTCAGATAAAAATCGAGACCAAAAAATTTTGGCCTTTGCAGGCAGCCTCCGCAAGGGATCCTATAACAAGGCTGTTTTGCGAGCAGCAAAAGAACTTGCCCCGGAATCACTGAACATCCAGATTTTTGATCTGGAAGGTATCCCGCTCTACAATGCGGACGTAGAAGCTGAGGGTGATCCTGAACAGGTTCGCCAGTTCAAAGAAGCAATTCGTGAAGCCGATGGCCTGCTCATTGCCACCCCTGAATACAATCACGGAGTGCCAGGCGTAACCAAAAATGCTATCGATTGGGCTTCACGTCCTGCCAAAAACGCACCATTGAATGGAAAACCGGTTGGTATTCTCGGCGCTTCGCCCGGCATAACCGGTTCCGCACGAGGGCAGAGTCAGCTGCGACAGGCCTTTGAATTCACCAACTCGTATTGCATGCCACAACCTGAAATTCTGGTCTACCGCGCCCATGAAAAGTTCGATGATGATGGAAAGTTGACAGACGAAGCTACCCGCAGGTTTCTGGGCAAATATTTGGATGCGTTATATGATTGGGTAAACAGGTTTATTGTAGAATAGCTTATAAGGGGCAGAATGGAAAAAAGGTCATTGAAAATTGGGCCGCAGGATAACGTAAAAGGACATCCCTTTGCCCCTGTTCAACTCATTGAGTATGGCGACTACGAATGCCCCTATAGCCGTAAGGGATACCATTTTGTACAAATGCTCCTTCAAAAGAGAGTGGGACAGGTATATTTCGCCTTTCGAAATTTTCCACTGCGAAACATTCATCCCCATGCCGAGATATCCGCAGAGGCGGCACTGGCCGCCCGCCAGCAAGGTCGGTTCTGGGAGATGCATGATTTACTTTTTGGAAATAACCGCCATCTAAATGAAAAAAACATTTTTGGATTTGCAGAACAGATTAATCTTGATCTGGATAAGTTTGAAAATGATTTAAAGCAGCACATCTTTCGGGAACAGATTACTTCGGAACTCAAAGAAGGAAGAAAGTACGGGGTACAGGGGACGCCTACATTTTTTATCAATGAAGATTTTTACGAAGGGGAATTAAATTATAGAGCCTTGCAGGATGAAATAGATGGTATTTTATAAAGTTCACCTTGCACAAACCGGAAAGAGACCCTAAAAAATAAACAGCAGGATAACTTCTGAACAGTAATTTGTTGAGTGTTGATTTTGACTTATACCACAAAGTACTGAAATAGACCCTCGCTTTAATTTAAAATTTAATTAAAACCATGGACATACTTTGGGTTGGTGTCGCTTTTATTTGCGGGATGTTGGTCTCCCGTATCAAACTTCCACCTCTGGTAGGCTACCTGGCAGCAGGAGCAACATTGGGTGCGTACGGATATGAAGCTGGAGCCGCACTCCACGAAGTGGCGCATCTTGGCGTACTCTTTTTGCTATTTACTGTGGGACTGCACCTACGCATTAAAAATGTTATCCGTCTTGAAGTGCTCGGTACCGGAGGTATTCATTTGCTCATTACAACGGGCATTTTTATTCCAGTATCTCTGGCGCTGGGATATGATTTTATTTCTTCAGTCATAATTGGCATCGTCTTGGGATTCTCGAGTACCGTATTGACGGCCAAAACCCTGGAGCGTCATGGTGAATTAGGCGCTTATCATGGACGTGTGGCTATTGGTATCCTCATTTTGCAGGATATGGTAGCTATTGGCTTACTCGGCCTGACCAGCGGTACTGCACCTTCTCCCTGGAGTCTGGCCCTGATTGGGCTCCCACTTCTTCGACCGGCTATTATAAAAGTGGTGAAATTAAGTCAGGAGAAGGAACTCAAGCTGCTGTTTGCCCTCATGCTGGCTATTGGCGGGGGAACCCTCTTCGAGGAGTTGGGACTATCCTCGGAATTGGGAGCGCTGGTAGCGGGCATGTTGTTATCCGGTCATGATGTGGCTGATGAACTTGGCGAAAAGCTATGGGGACTTAAAGAGGCATTTTTGGTCGGCTTTTTCCTTGAGGTAGGTCTGGCAGGATTGCCCGACCTGCAAGATTTTTATCTGGTTTTGGCTGCCTTAGCAATACTTCCAATTAAGTCGCTGCTGTTCTTTGGATTGATGCTTGGTTTTAAGCTCCGTGCACGAACTTCCTTTATAGCAACTATTTCACTGACGTCATACAGCGAGTTTACGCTAATTGCGGGAAGCGTTGCCGCCTCTGCCGGATTTATATCTCCAGGTGTAGTTGTTGGTTTTGCCTTGCTTACTGCGGTTTCATTTGCTTTGAATGCCCCGCTTTCGATCTGGGAAGATCAGCTCTGGGCAAAATTGGAGTCAAAACTTATTACCCTTGAACGGGATGTTCCACATCCCGACCAGCAGACGATCTCGCTGGGTTCAGCCAATTACTTAATAGTTGGAATGGGCAACGCCGGTCAGGCTGCCTACGACCGGTTGAAGAAGCATGAAAAGAAAGTTGTGGGATTAGATATTGACCCCGCCCGAATCGAGTATAATTTAGCTGAGGGCCGCCGTGTCATTTATGGTGATATGCAGGATATCGAGCTGTGGAAGAATATAGACCTCATGGATATTTCATCGATAATACTGGCGTCGGGAACACCGGAATCCAAGGTTAATGCTACAAAATATATCAGGGATAACGATTATTTGGGTTCGATCTATGCTTTAACTATGCAGCAGGAAGAACAAAATGATTTAGTTCAGGTCGGTGCCAATGCAGTATGTCTTCCCATTACCCAGGCAGGAGAAAAACTGGCAGAGCTTAGCCTGTCAGATGATGACAACCGTAATGATATTGTTATGGAAACAGCTTAAGCTCTATCTGATTATTTTCTGTGAAATCGATTATCACTTTTAAAACTTATACATTGGATATATGACGATATTAAATCTGAAAACGTATGTTTGATCAACTATATAAAAGTATCCACCAACATATTTCGCTTACTGATGAGGAATGGGAGATGTGTAAAAATAACTTTCGTCCAAAGCGAATGCTCAAACGACAATTCCTGCTTCAAGAGGGCGATGTTTGCCGCGAGTTAGCGTTTGTGGAGAAAGGCGCTCTTTATTCCTATTCCGTGGATTCGAAAGGCAACCAGCATGTGATACGTTTTGCCTTTGACGGCTGGTGGATAGCAGATTTGCAAAGCTTTTTCACTGATAACCCCTCTACCTATAATATCGAAGTGCTTGAAGACAGTGAACTGTTAATGCTCGACCGGATAAATCACGAAAAGCTTCTGAAAGAAATTCCGTCATACGAACGGTATCATCGGATCATAATTCAGAATGCGTATATAGCCCTGCAGCAACGCGTGGAAAATGCGTTGGGGCTAACGGCCGAAGAAAAATATGCCCGCCTTATACAACATAATCCCGAGTTTATGAATCGTGTACCACTAAACCTCGTGGCTTCCTATCTGGGGATGAGCCCGGAGACCCTGAGTCGGGTACGCAGCAATTTTAGTGGTTAAATAACAGCAAGATCTACCTTAGGCCAGCACATCCTGTAACGACTCATATCGCTCAATAACCAATTTTGCAAAGGGACAGAGCGGAATAACTTTTAAGCCATTTTTTCGGGCATAGTCGACCACATGCTCAACCAGGGTTTTGCCAGTATCTTTGCCTCTCAGCGCATCTGATACTTCCGTATGGTCAATAATTATTTTAGTATCCACGGCTTTTGAATAAGTGATTTCTGCCATGGTTTTTCCCCTTTTTGAATAAAAAATGATCCCTTACTATCTTCATCCTTGTGTTGAATATCCATGGTAGCCAAAGCGTGATGGTGATGTTGAGTTTGAAAATGTTGTCCATCCCATGTTAGGCAGCTTCCGGCTAAAATAATAGCGGTCATAGAAATGACCCCTGCTTGATATATATCAACGGTTTTTCTTAGCGCATATCAATGAGAAGAATTCGGCGTAAGGCTAAGTTTGCAGTAACAAAATAAAACTGCAAACAAAACAACCATTATGCCTATTACTAAACAAACCATCGCCGTTATTGGAGCCGGCGGGAATATGGGCTCTGCCATTGCCAAAAGTATGGCCGCAGGTAACTACCGACTGCTGCTTTTCGACCAAACACCGCAACAGTTGGGTTCCTTAAAAGATGAAATCCTGCAGGCCCATCCGGAGGCGGATGTAGCATTGATGGATTGTCCCCATGAATCCTGTTGGGAAGCCGACATCATTATCCTGGCGGTTCCCCACGGGTCCGAAAAAGAAATAGCGGACAAGATAAAGGACGTGGCTACGCAGAAAATTGTGATCAGCATTGCCAATCCCATTGACGAGGATTTCAGCAAACTCACGACTGAACCGGATACCAGCGCGGCTGAAGAGCTGCAGCAGTGGCTGCCCAATTCCAAGGTGGTCAAAGCCTTCAACACCACCTTTGCGGCAGATTTCGATCAGCCGGTCATCGACGGCAAGCAGGTGGACGCTTTTATCGCCGGTGACGATGAGGATGCGTTGCAGACGGTCACAGAACTCGTGGAAACGGCAGGGTTCAATCCTATTATTGCCGATGACCTGTCGATAAGTGGCACGCTGGAACGGATGCAACTGCTACTTATGCAACTTACGATCAAAAACAAGTACAAATGGCTGGCCGGCTGGAAGATACTACACTAACGAATGATCGAAGTACGCTTGTTCGTCTATTCCATTAATCCCCAAAACAAGGTGAAATATTATGAAAACATCGTCGCTTAACTCGCTTATTACAATCATCCTGTTTGTGATTGGGATCGTGCTGCTGGAGAATTCTTAACGTGGGCCGATACCAACGAAGTTTGTATCCAGGCCGGTATGAGTCTCAACCGAACCATTAACTTAAAAACCGTAGACTGATGTATAATCTAAAAGTTATTTCTTCAACAACACGTCCCGGTAGAAAGGGGCCCATTATTGCACGATGGATTACAGATATAGCCGATCAACACGAAAGCTTTAATGTGCAAATGATCGATCTCGGAGAAGTTGACCTGCCCGTGATGGATGAACCTAACCATCCGAGATTACAAAAGTACGAGCATGAACATACCAAACAGTGGAGTGCTCAAATTGATGAAGCGGATGCATTCATCTTTGTGACCGCAGAATATAATCACACCTACCCGGCCTCTTTGCAAAATGCGCTGCAATTCCTATCGAAGGAATGGAATTACAAAGCGGCCGGAATTGTGAGTTATGGAGGCGTATCAGGAGGAACGCGGGCTTATATAGATTTAAAAAAAGATTTGCTGACGTTTAAGATGGCTCCACTGCTGGAAGCGGTAAATATTCCCTTTTATGCGCAATTTATTGATGACGAAGACCGGCTTGTTCCCAATAATGTGATGACAAAAGCCGCAGACGCCATGTTAGATGAGTTGGCGCGATGGAGTGCCGGCATGAAAATTATTAAAAAACACGAGGATGCTGTAAACGAATAACAGGGTAAACTAAAACAATAGTTTTAAAAGGATAGTTAATCATGGAAAACAATTATACCACACCGGCAGAAACTAGAATTGGACACATCCATTTAAAGGTTTCGGATTTGGATCGCGCCCTCGAATTTTACCGTGATCTGCTGGGCTTTGAGCTCATGACCATGTATGGTGAAAATGCGGCCTTTCTTTCGGCCGGCGGCTACCACCATCATATCGGACTCAACACCTGGCACAGTAAGGGAGGTCCGCCCGCGCCCCGCAACAGCGCCGGGCTGTATCACACCGCCATTTTATATCCAACGCGCAAAGACCTGGCAAAGATTCTGCAGCGGCTGATTGATGAAGGGTATCCCATTGCCGGAGCCAGCGATCACGGCGTTTCCGAAGCCATCTATTTAAATGATCCGGACGGCAATGGCGTAGAACTCTACCGCGATCGTCCCCGTGAGGAATGGGAATACGCCGAAGATGGGTCGGTGAAGATGGTTACCCAGCCGCTGGACCTGGAAGATCTGCTTCATGAGTTGGATTAGCCTGTTTAAATAAAGTATAGTGTATTTATAGTTATTATCCTTAGCTTTATGCGCTCAGCCGACGGCTTACCATAAAATCAATAAAGTGGCGAAAAGTAAACAGGCTGCATATTGTTTGCCTTTTTTCTTTTCAATACCGGTATAAGCTGAGTGCTGAATGCTGAGAGCTATCATAGTCCATGTAACCGCAAAAGGCGTTAAATATACTATTCAGGAAAATGAGCATAGATTCCAGTATCCTGAAAGACGATTTTAAAAATTGTATCTATGTAGTTGTAGGGGGCCGGTTATTCCCATACTGAAGAATTTAGATGGAAGCCTTATGCAGCTCAAAATTAATTTTAATGGAGGTCTTAATGAGTAGAAGGGTTTTAATTATAGTCGCTGCCTCGTTACCCAGCGGTTAATCTCACCGAAGAAATTACAACTTTCTAAATACTTTGCTTAAAGGTTTCCGGGACCTTTGGGTTCGGTAGTCAAAACCAGATTCAGAATTTTTAACCAATATTATTAATGGAAAACGAAAATAGCTCACGAGCTCCACACCAAAAGAAACTGCAGGAAAAGGCCAAGAGAGCCAAAACTTCAAAAAGTTATAGCGACATCCTGAGCACCATCATCCATGAAGGCGAATCGATGTTTGCCCTGCAGAACAAGACCGTTTTTTGGAGTGCCATCCTGGCAGGTTTAGAAATTGGGTTCAGCTATCTTTTGATTTGTGCATTGTATTTTTTCTGGAAAGGCACGCTTACTGATGCAACGATATTCAAACTATTTAGTATCGTGTATCCAGCAGGTTTTATCATGGTGATTGTTGGGAAATCAGCACTTTTTACCGAACAAACCTCTATTTTGGTGTTGCCTGTATTAAACGACCAGCGAAGTATTTGGCAGTTGCTGCGTATCTGGGTGAATGTCATAATAGGAAATGTCATAGGCGGAATGATATTTGTGTTTTTCATCGGCTTCCTTGCTCCGGAGATGAATCTTTTTACCCATCAAGTGATGGCGAACATCGGTAAACATGTGCTGAACTATAGCAGCGTAGTCATTTTTTTAAGTGCCGTAACGGCGGGCTGGTTGATGGGGCTTTTAACTTGGCTCGTAAGTTCTATCGTTAATTCCATTACTCGGGTCATGATTATCTTCATGATCACAGCTATCATTGGATTTGGTGGGTTTCATCACAGCATTGTCGGAAATATTGAAGTTTTCGGTGCATTACTCTTTTCTGATACCGTCACTATCCTCGATTATCTCCGGTTTTTGGCATTGGCCCTATTGGGAAATGGCATAGGCGGAGCTATTGTCGTTGCTCTGTTTAAATACCGTGTGTTCCAGTCTAACTATACCGAGAGAACATCAAGTTAACAGTAATTGAAAAGATTTTGCGATGAACAGAAATAAAGGGTCATATCCTTTTCTTCAAAATTTGCTTGACGATGGACCGGTCTCCGTGCTTCGGACAAAAAACGAAGAATTTTTCCTCGAAGTTATTAATGACAGCGAAGTTGAATCGCGGGAAAATTATACGGCAGGTAACATGCAGGCGATTCTTGCGAACCTGAAACACGAACCTGCTGAGGCTATTGAGCTGGAAGCGGCCATCGCGGATATCGAAGATCAGTTGATGCCCGTCATCAAGGAATTGCCCAACCATCACTGTTTTAGTTACAACAGAACAGGCTCTAATTTCAATTCAGAAAATAGTAAAGCTGTTAGTATAATATGATTGAACTATCCGGAAACCAATTCCTGACTATAGCAGAGGTATTTGGGACCTTTGCTTTTGCCGTGTCAGGAGCAACGGCGGCTATTCAAAACCGATACGATTTATTTGGGATTTTAGTATTAGCATTTGCTACTGCGATTGGCGGAGGCACAATCCGCGATTTATTGGTCGGCAATTTGCCGGTGAGCTGGTTATCAAACTCGCTGGCGATTTGGTCCGTATTTGCAGGCTTTCTGCTAACGGTAACGCTTCGCAGCCGCATATGTAAAGTACAAAGCTGGATTTTCTTTTTTGATGCAGTCGGATTGGGATTGTTTACGGTGATGGGAGTTCAGGTCGGTATCCATGCAGAAATGGATGTTGGTATTGCGATTGCACTTGGAACCATTACCAGATGTTTTGGTGGTGTCGTCCGGGATGTACTATCAGGATCGCGCCCACTGATTTTCCGAAAAGAAATATATGCCACAGCTTCTATTATTGGCGGTTTGATATATACCGGACTTCTCTTTCAATTTGATGAAGGAATAGTAATACAGGCGATAGCAATTGTATGTACAATCACAATACGGTTCGTTGCCTATCACTATCAGCTTGGGTTACCGCAATTCAGCTATGAACATACTGAAAGAACCCCATCAGAATGATATATTATAATCACGTAAAAAGGAACGCACCAAACCAAGAAAGCAATATGGATCCCTTAATTATTCAGCGGGTTCCATCTGTCTTTCCTTTTTACGTCGTCGGTATGCATTAAGGTAGCGCTCATCTTCAGCGTATGTTGTTGGATAAACTGTGGGTACCGGCTGGGACTCCATATCTTCATCTACATTTACAAAAGTGAACACGCAGGTGTTGGAAAGGGCCTTGGTCACTTTATCCAAACTGGTACGTTCGATATCGATTTCTATACTCATCGAGGTATCGCCCGTATATACGATGCGACTGGTAAAGTCTAGTTTGTCGCCAATACGTATGGGCTGGAGAAAGTTGATCCGGTTTACGCGTACAAATACTGGTCGGTTCGGGGCAATCTCTTCGGCATGCATCAGAGCCAGCTCAAAAGCCCGACGAATGACATAACCGCCAAATATTTTCTTGGGTACATTTTCATGGTCCGGGTACATACGTTCCATGCTACTGCGAATAAGATCTCCGGCCAGGAGACCTTCAAACCCCTCCTCTTCCTGTGCCTGGTGCAGTTCACGCAGGTGATGGAACTCCTCTTTACTCGGCGGCTCTTCCAGCGCGTCGATCTGCCGACGGTATGACTTGCGCCGTTCTATCGCTGCCCGGTATCGCTCTTTTTCCAGGTCGCTTTCATATTCAAGCGAGGGGATAGGTAGGCTTTCGGCTTCTTCTCCTTCTCCGGTACGCGCCACCATCGTAAAGTAACATGCCGCCAGGGAGTGTTCCGCCTCTTTATCCTGATCGACTCTGATACCGACCTCCATAGAGGTTCGCCCCACATAATTGATACGAGCCCGCAGATAGACGTCCCTGGTTATATCGCCCGGAACATGCAGGGCAATATCATCGACGGCAGCTGTTACAACACGCGCCTCGGGTTCAAACTGGTGGACATAGTCCAGCGCCACATCTTCGGCAAGCTTGTCAAGCTGTTCCAGCAGTCGTCCCCATCGCATATTGCCAGGGATCTGTTTATCGACAATCATAAATTTTCGACGTAGTTGGCGATCACGGCTAAACGGGAGGGCTCGTTTAATGGACGTATCTAAAGGACGCATAATCAGATTATTGAAGATTAGAAATACCTTACTAATATAAAGAATAAACTAACTGTTACCACCGCCAATATTAAATCAGTTGTATTTATTCTCGTATTTGAGAAGATCTATGCTGTTTACTCAAATGCACACAAAAAATTAAGCTACCCGAAAAAATATAGAATGGATGTCTTTTATACACCATTTGTTTGATGCGCAATTAACGGCATTTCAAAATATTGAAGCCGTTAACTATCATCTAATGGAGCAAGTTATGAAAGAGCATAAAAAGACAACGGTTTATGATTGGCCCACATGAATTTTCCACTGGCTTTTCGCCTTCCTTTCCTCTGCTGGCTTTCCACTTCAAACACACCAGCCTTTTTACCGATCAATGGATTTATCTTGTCTATGCAATGGCCATGGGAGTTGATGCACTCGCCGGATTGGGTCTGGGAATTCTGTTCGATCGCTGGAAACACCTTATCCCGGATTATTCACCAAGCAATTGGGTGGTGGGCAACCCCGAAGGGATTCGGGACAAGGGCTAGAATAGTAAATGAGACGTATCAAGATACGTTGAATGCACTTTTTCAAGGTTAACGCAGTTCCGAACATTTTCGAAAAAATTTCGCAGCGCATTCACTCATATCCAAATATGAGCTATAATTATTTTCAAGCAAATATAATATTTTCAATAAGATAATACAGTATTTACCATCTACTCGTTAAAAATCAGGGCTAATCCAACATCCCAGAATAAAATTATGGCTTGGCAAACTCTGCATAAACAATATTTTAAAAGCTTCAGCGGGGCGACAGATTTTAGCCCAGCACTTCAGTGCTGGGTTGGGTTTGAGCATTCATAAACATGCCCATAGGACGGCACAAAAATCGTATATCTCCCTATTTCTTTTTTCCTGCATTTATAAATACAATTCAATATTTCCTTGCTATATAAAATAAGGTAATATGGCAAATTCGTATTCTTTCAACCGAACTTTAAATGATGAATATATCGTTCTATCACCTTTTAGCTGAAACATGGGCATCTTCCGATTTTACCGGATAGCCATCAATAAGCACGGAGGTACCGGATACGGCCACACGTTCACCAATTTCCAACCCCTTGTCAATCATCACCCAATTTCCCTGAGTGGCCCCCTTGGTCACCTCCCGCTGTTGAGCTTTACCATCTTTGATTACCCAAACTACGGTTTGACCCTCATCTTCAATAATGGCGTCTTCAGGTACGGCTGGTTGATTTTTCAATGTTGGCAATTCAAAGGCTCCGGTACAGAAAAGGCCATTGGGCAAGGTATGATCTGCGTTTTTAAGCCGCACTTTGATTTCGAAAGTACCCGTATTGGAATCAACACTCGGGTTTACATGGCTAACCACTCCGGCATGGGGAGCGAAATTTGCCAAAAAAGTAATTTTTGCCTTGAGACCTTTAGGAATAGACCCGGCATATCGTTCGGGTATATCCATCTCTGCTTCCAGCGTTGAAAGATCCGTAATCTCAAAAGCCGCCTGACCGGTATTGGCAAAACCACCTTCCATAACTAAACGCTGGGTGATAAATCCATCATACGGTGCCAGTATCGTCGTGTCATCCAACTTCTGTTGGGCATCATCATAAGCGGCCTTGGCCTGTTTGAACGCCGCTTCCGCCTGCTGATAAGCCGATTCTGCCTGATCTCTTTGCTGCTCGGAAGTCGATCCGGCCAGGTATAAATTTTTAGCCCGCTCGTATTCCCGTTTTGCATTATTATATTGTGCTTTTGACCGCGCCAAATTTGCATCCGCCTGCTCGAGCGCCAATTGATAATTCCTTTTTCGAATTTGTAATAAGACGTCCCCTTTTTTTACATGATCACCGATATCCACATTTACTTTTGTAATTTTTCCCGGCACCAGCACACGTAACTGAGCATGCTGTTTGGCATTCAGGGTTCCTGTTGAGTTAATTTCACGAGAAAAATTATGGGGTTGAACCTCTACCGTTTGAACAGTTGCCGTATCAGAACGAAAATCACCCTGACTTGACATCGTATCATTTGTTCCCGAACTATTGTTTTGCCCGGAACCACATGCATTTAGGAACACCAGGAATATCACTGCAGACAGTGACAGGATATAATGTTTTAACCAACGTAAAATTGGGTAATTCATACTCATATAATTTTCATTTAAATATTTAAGCACTTTCTTTTCCTTTTTTCGAAAACAGATTTCCAAACCATTCAGAGAGATCATCAAACATCAGATAAATTACGGGGATAACCAGCAGCGTCAGGAAGGTTGAAGTAAGCATCCCGCCCACTACTGCGATACCCAGGGGTTGCCGAGAACCGCCGCCTTCACTGATAGCCAGTGCCACAGGAATCAGGGCAAATATAACGGCAAAGGCGGTCATCAGAATGGGGCGCAGGCGTAACCTTCCGGCGATAATGATGGCCTCTACTTTATCCTTGCCATGCTCCCTGCGCTGTTGATTAGCCACATCGACCAGTAAAATGGCGTTTTTAACAACCAGTCCCACCAACATAATGACCCCGATAAAGGAAAAAATGTTGAGCGTCGATCCGGCAACGTACAGACCGCCAAAAACACCGATCATAGTCAATGGAAGTGAAATCATAATGGTAAACGGGTGGATGAACGACTCAAACTGAATGGCCAGAACCATATAAATAACCAGGATTGAAATTTCCAGAGCCTGGATCATATATCCGAATGATTCCTTCATATTTTGACTCTGCCCCCCCAGGGAGGTTGTGTATTCCCCATTCCCGGGCATATACTTATCTACCGTATTGGCAACCACATCCAACGCCTCCCCAGCCGAAATGGCACCGGTCGTGTTTACGTACAGATTTACGGCATGAATTCGATTGTAACGATTCACGGAACTTGGACCCTGGCCAACATTGTAATCAATAAGATTCGAAGCCTTTATAAGAAGCCCTTTGTTATTGCGGGCTTCGATATCATTAAGATTATCGGGATGATCGCGAAAATCACCGCGCGCTTTAACCCTTATCTTGTAGCGATACCCGTTATGCGTATATTTGGCAACATCGTTCCCGCCGAAAAGCGCATAGATCTCGCTCGAGATGCTCCGGACATTTACGCCTAGATTATACGCCAAATCCCGATCGATATTCACTCTAACTTCGGGTTTATTGAGCCGTAGATCGGTATCCATGTCCACAAAACGTCCATCTTTTTTGAGGTCACTGATCACGTTATTGCTGATCTGATTTAATTTTCCCAGATCCGGGCCCTGGATGATATATTGAACATCCGCGCGTCTCCCTGCATTACTACCGGCGGCAGATACCGGCTCAACAGCTACGACCATATTCGGGAATTTATCATTCAGCTTGCCACGAACTTCCTTCATCAAATCCTGCTGGCTGATATCCCGCTGGTCGCGGGGCACCATATTGATGAAAAAGCTGCCCTTGTTAACTTCCTGACTGGCTCCACTGCCTACTGATGAGAATAAACTTTGAATTTGTGGATAATGAAAAAGGGCACTTTCAATATTGTAGAGTCGCCTGTTCATGGCATCAACCGAAGTTCCGGTAGGCATCTCAAAACTAATCTGGAAACGCGATTCATCCGACTGGGGAATAAACTCGGTCCCGATAAACGGCAAAAGAGACATGCCGAGCACAAAAGCGGCTATCGCGATCCCTATCACACTCCAGCGATGCCGGGTTCCCCAATTCAGTGTTTTAATATAACTTTCCTCGAGCCAGTCGAAGAATTTCTCCAGGGTTGTATAAAATTTGTTGTGCTTTTTTTCATGCTTTAAAAGTCTGGAGCACAGGTATGGAGTAAGTGTGAATGATACAAACAGGGATATGGAAACCGTAACGGCCACAGCCATTCCAAACTGGAAAAAGAAACGGCCAATGATTCCCTGCATGAAAGCCACCGGTAGAAAAACAGCTACCACCGTAGAGGTAGCCGCAACTACGGCAAAGCCTACTTCACTAGTCCCAACTTTGGCAGCGGGAATGCTGTCCTGCCCTTCCTCCACGTGCCGGAAAATGTTTTCGAGTACCACGATGGTGTCATCAATCACGAGCCCGACCGCCAGGGACATGGCCAGCATGGTTAGGTTATTGATGGTAAAACCGAGAGCATTCATAATAATGAACCCACCGACCAGGGAAACGGGTATCGAAACGATACTGATGGTGGTAATCCTTAAATTTCGCAGGAAGAAAAACATGATTATCGCTGTCAGGATGACCCCAAGTATAATATCAAATTGTGCACCGCCGATCGATCGCTTGATAAACCTGGAATTGTCTACGGCGATTTTCAGATTGATACCGTCGGGAGCATTTTGCGAGAGCACGCTTAGTTTCTCCTTAATATCATTGGCTACAGCCACCGTATTGGCCCCACTTTGCTTGCGGATACCAAGCCCGATGGTCGGCACCCCGTTAAAGTGGGCTATGGTGCGATAATCTTCAGTACCCGTTTCCACTTTGGCAACATCTTTCAGGTATACCGTTTTATTATTGATACTTTTGACCACCAGGTTTTTCAGTCCTTCCGGCGTTTGATATTCCCCCTGCACCTTGATGGAATATTCTTTCTGGGCCTGTTCTATACGTCCACCGGGCAATTCGAGGTGATTACTCCGGATGGCATTGATTACATCACCAGCCGTTAACCCGCGGGCGTGCAGTTCATCCGGGTGCAGCCAGACCCGTATTTCGCGCTCCCGCAAACCCGTTACTTCAACATTACCGACCCCGCTGACCGTCTGTAGCTGCTGTTTCAGGGTCTGATTGGCATAATTTGAAAGTGCCAGGTAAGGGACATTCCCGGAAACTGAAATCCAGAGTATAGGACTGGAATTGACATCCAATTTTTGCACGATGGGCGGATTGATATCATCAGGAAGATTCTGTTTGGCCAGGTCCACTTTGGCCCGCACCTCTTCGGCAGCTACATTGGCATCCTTCGACAAATCAAACTGGGTGGTCACAATGGATAAGCCATCATAACTTTGGGAAGCAATATTTTTGATCCCACTGATGGTATTGATCTGTTCCTCCAGGTTATTGGTCACATCCTGGTCCATCACTTCGGGGTTGGCTCCCGGATACGAAGTCGTCACCGTAACAATAGGAAAATCCACTTCTGGGAATTGATCAATACCCATTCTCGAAAAAGAGATATACCCAAATATCAGAAGCGCCCCCATGAGTATAAGTGTCGTCACCGGGCGTTTTATGGCAGTATCTGAAATCCACATAAAATTATGATCTTGATATTCTTTTAAGCATTATTGCATTAATTATTCCGAAGCATCCGATGTGTTACCGGGTACATTCATTTTTAACTGACCGGTGGCCTTTAGCAGATCAAGCCGCGCCATTTTATGTTGATAGAGGCTTGAATAATAGGAAAGCTGGGCCTCGCTCAAAGCCTGACGTGCCTCAAGTAACGAGACCTGGTCGATGGTCCCCTGTTTGAATTGTGCCTGGGCCATTTCCAAACCTTCTTTAGCCTGTTGAACCGTCAATTTTTGTGCGTCAACCGATTGCTCGGCATTTTGAAGAGCCATTACGGCGCTATGTACATCATAAATGACCTGCTGCCTGATATTCAACAAATCCAGTTGCTGTTGCCGCAGGTTCGAGCGCTCCTGTACGATGCTTCCTTCACGATCCAGGTTGAACAGCGACCAATTCAACCGCAACCCGGCATTCCAGAGATATCCCCAGGATTGTGTAGGCGGAATGGTCAACGGTGCCGGGTTTGCCCAGGTTTGATCAAAATAGGCACTCACCGTGGGTAAATATCGGGCATACATCGATTTGAGAGATGATTTTCGGAGCTCAACATTCAGCTTGCTGCTTGCCAGATCGGGCCTGTTGATTAATGCCGTGTGAATCGCTTCTTGCTCATTGGAATGGACCGATTTATAACCCAACGAATCGTCTAATGCAACCTGACTGTTTTGAGAAACACCAAGCACGTTGTAGAAGGCGGCCTTCGCCTGTTCAAGATCATTTTTAGCCCTGATCTCCTGCGTCTGGGCATTGGAAAGATCAACACGCGCCCGAATCAGGTT
>DATFLI010000134.1:0-6609 GCA_035267805.1 Balneolaceae bacterium
CTGTTTTTACACTTCGGTTTTGATCGACCGCTATAATCAGCCAATAATCAAATGGTTAGGAAGGTATGCTACCCGAAAGTTTGAACTCAACGGGAGCAGAGCTCCCTTGGAGCTATTTTGCTTTTTTCCCTATCAGCTGTAAGGGAGCTCCGCTCTCACGACTTATGAAACTAAAGTATATTTACTTCCATAGGATAATTATTCCACCCAGCATAGTTGCGAGCACTCGAGTAATACCAATGTTCAGGTTTCGAAACCAATCCTTTTTTTACTGGATTGGTATGAATGTATTTTCTTTTCCAAGTAGTAAGACCCTTTTCGAAAGGTTTCCTTACAAAAATATATATCCCACCTGAAGCAGTTAGGAAGGTATGCTACCCGAAAGTTCGGACTCAACGGGAGCAGAGCTCCCTTGGAGCTATTTTGCTTTTTTCTCTATCAGCTGTAGGGAGCTCTGCTCCCGTAACATGAATAATTTTCGCCTTTTAGTCTGCACCTCGTATATTTCAGTGAACAAAATGATCATTTGGGATGTGAATTTATGCCAAACAAACCGCTGCTTTCGGTTGCAATTGTTGTTCAAAACCAACGCGACACTATCGAAACAACGTTAACTACGTTGTATGAACTATCGTCTGTGCCTTTTGAATTATTTTTGATCGATGATGGCTCATCCGACGGAAGTGAAGAAGTGATTCAATCGCTGTTGGATTACTACCAGCATGAACAGACATTTTATTTTACCCACAAAGATCCGACCGGGCGCGGCAATTCACTGAACGAAGCGTTGCTTCAATGTAACGGTCAGCTGTTTTGGGCACCGGAAACGATCCGGAAGATCAATGAAACCGAGTTACTCAAACGACTCGAACAGCTTGCCAACTCAACGAATATCGCATTACTGCAACAGCACAAATTGCCGGCGACAAATCGACAATGGATCGATTTTATTCAGCAACGGCATTGGCCGCAGGATGGCTCTTTTATTTGGAATTTGGAGGCTATCAATCCCACAGATCAGTTTTTTAATCCCTATGCCGATCAGTATCATAGCCTGGAGTTGTCGGCCCGGCTTGGCAATGTCCCCTGTTTCATAAGCAATGAAGGATGGTATCGACCCAGCAGTTTTAAGGGCGCACCGCAACCGGATTTTCAACTTCGTCAGGAATTGTTGCTCACTATTCTCAGAAATACCGGTGAACCGAACCAACACCGAAAATCTATTCTGGACGAATTGAAATCGCTGGGCAAGAAAGCCCCTTCTCCGACCTTCGACAACGATCTGCTGAATGAAGCCATGGAGATGATGAAGGATGGGCGCTTTAATACGGCCCTGGAACTCACTGAAAATGTCCTTGAAGATAAACCTGATCATGCCCATGCTCGTCAGCTAAAGATTCAAATCCTGGAAAAGAAACGCCGGTTTGTAGAAGCGTCGGAACTCAAGCACGAGATAAGCAAATCTGAAAAGGAGCAGCCGGGGAAATTGTCCTCTGATAATGAGGATCCGGAAAATATTGAAGTCAGTCTTATTATCCCCACAACAGCCCACGGTAAACCGGCCCTGGAGCACTGCCTGCTTTCTATTTCCGAGTATTGCAATACCTCCGGGGTGGAACTCATCGTTATCGACAATGCCAGTCTCGATGATACACATGACTACTTGGATGAACTGCGAGAAAAACGATTTTTGAATTGCCGGGCGATTACCAACAAACAGAATGCCGGATTTGCCGCCTCGGTAAACCAGGGACTGCGTGCTTGCAATGGTAAATATGCCTGTATAATACATAACGATGTAGAATTCGAAAGTGATGTACTGGAGCAACTTCGTGATCTAATGGATGCCCATCCCCGTTATGCAATTATCGGTCCCTCTACAAACAAGACACTGAATCCTGATCAGGCTGCACGTAATGTTCAGGAAGACGACCCGGAACTGCTGCAGGCCGAGTATCTGGATAGTTTTTGTATGATGGTCCGCACCGAAACCGGGCTGGAGATGGACGAAGACTATGAGCTGGCTTTTTTTGAAGATATCGATTTGTGTTTTCAGGCTCGCTCGAAAAGCCATAAAGTCGGCATTGCTCCGCATGTAGAGATTACCCATCATTTCGGGACTACGACTTTTGCCTTGGATCTGGATACCGAAAGCGAACAGTATTGGAAAAATGTGTCCCATTTTAACGAGAAGTGGGACATTGAAGTCTTTTCAGAAGACGAGCTTAAATCGCTAAGCACTTTTGACCGGCTGTTAGCCCTGGATGAGCTCGTTAATCCCCTTTATCCCGAAGAGGAAATCAAGCAGCAATTTGAGCGACTTTTTACTGATGAGCTCAAGACTGAAATCCTCAATTCCAAACACGAACCGGAAATACTCTGCAAGCTTGTACACCTGTTTATGGTTATGAACGAGCGCGAAGTGATGCGACGACTTGAAGACCGGCTGGATAAAATTGAACTGCCCGCTTCAATTATTTATCAACTGGTTCGTTTTTACTATAATCGGAATATTTATTCGCGTTGCATACACTATCTCGATCAACTGAAGCCGCAGAATAATTCACTGCGCGCCGAGCTGTACCGCCTGGCGATCAGTGTTGAAAACAAAGACCTGGAACAGGCTATCCCAATGCTGCGCGAACTCATGGAACGTGCACCTTCAAATCCCATGCTATATAAACTGGCAGGCGACATCCATAAATTTAACGGGGACCGCGAAGAAGCGGCTTCTTTCTATGACATAGCAGAACAGATCAATCCCTTCGAGTTCGTTAATGAAGAAAAAGACGCCTTTGGATTTGAGCTCTGATTCGAACTCATGCTTACTGCCTATCTCTACGATCAGCCAAATATTTTGACGATTGAATTGTTCTAAAACAGTTTGCCGGAGTAGAAGGTCGAGCAGAAATGACAGATCATTAGGAATTTGCAAAAAATCTGGGCATGACCAAGGGCCGGGGAAATCCATCAAAAGAGCAGTTTTGCAAAATTCTTAAAAAAAGAAGGCCCCACCGTTCAAAGCGAGGCCTCCACTATTCATCAAGAGAGACGCCTGATAAGGCGCACAGTAAAATGCCGAATTACAACGAGACTTCAAAATCCTGCATTTGGTTTTAATAATTTTGAAAATATACAGTGCTACTGCCGGACCATCATTTCAACGGTATTCAATAATTTTTTAAGACTTTCTGCTTTTCTCACTTCGTCAATTTTTTCGTAGCTGTTGATAAGATTACGAATACACCGGGCCAAAATGGCGGCTTCATCCGCAACTTCGAAGTGCATACTTTTGGGTTCAACGCCGTTTTGCTTTAGAAAATAATAACACTGATTGTACGTGACAATCTTTCCATGATCAAAGGGGTCTATAAAAATTTCTCCCTGCTGACCATTAAATTTCAACATAAAATGGATAGGCATATTAATGCCATAAAAAGACAAGTCAAGTCGTCTTGCCAAAAATAGCACGATCAATGCCAAAGATATCGGCAATCCCTGACGGCGATCAATCACTCGGTTCAGATAAGAGTTCTCCGGATTATAATAGTCGGCTATGCTGCCGGAAAATCCCAATTCCGAAAAAACAAAATCCAGCACAGTATGCATCTCCTGACTCTCGTTCAGTGAAAACCTGATATCGTCACGAATCATATCCGCAAAGCGATCCAGCTTTTGCTTGTATTCGCTCTCGCGCAGCGTCGGATTATCGAAACGGGCCAAAATAAATACGGCATCCTCGAGCTGCTTCATATTTCGAAGACCACCCTCCAAAACATCCAGAAAATCCTCTTCAACGCTGCTGAATGTGATCCAGTGGATAATTTCGCTTAACTGTTGCCTCGACTCTTCGTTTGTTGTCTGGCTTTTTTGCTGATCCAGTAAAGGCACAGCCCGCTCACCCAACTCAAATAGCCGGTTTTTGACCTCCGCCTGTACGTACGGGTCCGGGTCTTCTAATAAATATACCAGTGATTCAATTTCAGTTTGCGTGGCCATGCTCTGCTTCGTATCAGTTTATCATTTATTGGGTAGTTTCTTAAGGTGCTTAACAGCTTTTAGTTTATAATCGTGCACCTAAAAATAGATAATTTGTCAGAGACTTTTCCACCGAAATCATAATTTAAATATTGACCACTCAAAACGTATATTTGGACTCAAAAAGCCACAAGCTATCAGTAATGAGCTACAAGCTTATGAAAAATTTTAAAAAACTAACTGTCTGGCAAAATGGGATGGAAATTGTAACAGAATGTTATACGTTAGCTGAGCAATTTCCGATTGAAGAACGGTTCAACTTCCGTAGTCAAATTACCAGATCAGCACTTTCAATTCCATCTGATATCGCTGAAAGAAGCAGCCGAACAACAGGCAGAGCATACAAAATATTTTTGACGATAGCCCTTGGATCTAGTTTCGAACTTGAAACTCTAAATTAGCTTCAATCAATATTGGAATGTTGAGTTCACAGAAAGCACAAACTATCTTAAGACTAATTGAAGAAGAACAAAAAATGCTTCACTCTTTTATCAAAACCATATCCTAGCTATCAGCTTATAGCTTGTGACTTGTAGCCAATACAAATGATAACTGTAAACAACCTTTATGAATCTATCCGTAACTTCCGAAACCGGACTCCTTCAAGGCGTCATCGTACACACTCCCGGCAATGAAGTGTCGCTGGTTAATCCCGAACTAAAAGATGAACTGCTTTTTGACGACATTATTTTTGAGGAGGATGCCCGACAAGAGCATCTTGACATGCTCAAAATTTTCATGGCAGCCATGCCCGAGGAAGGCAAAATCTATGAAATTACGGATCTATTTCTGGAATGCCTGCAGTCAGAAGATGCCCGGGCGTTTGCCGTCGAACGATTGATCAAGGAGCTTACCGAAGATAACTTGCATACCATTGAGCAGGACCTCCTTCGGCTTACCCCCAAAGAGTTGCTTAGTTTTGTAATCGAAGGATCTACACCATCAATCGGCGGTTTTACCATGCATCCTACGCCAAACTTACTTTTTACGCGCGATTTGGCCGCGGTTGTGGGAGACAACATCCTGCTCTCCCGTCCCGCCAAAGCAGCCCGCATACGTGAAGCTATTCTCGTAGAAACCCTAATCGAATTCCATCCGCTATTTTCCGAAATAAAACACAATGTCATCAAAACCGCACAGCAAGAATCAATCGAAGGCGGTGATGTGCTGGTAGCTTCCGAAAAGGTTGCCCTGATCGGGATGAGCGAACGCACTTCATTCAGCGGCCTGATGACGGCTGCAGGCAAATTGCTGCACCATGGTATTGAGCATGTGCTGGCGGTGGACATCCCCAAACAGCGTTCGTCCATGCACCTGGATACGATTTTTACTTTTGCCAACCGGGACGAATGCATCGTTTTCCCTCCGGCCATTACCGAACGACACGATAATGTAGTGGCACTCACAGCCAACGATGGGACCATTGCCGCCGAGACTTTGCCATCACTTAAACATGCGCTGGAAGAACGTTTAGGTCACGAATTTACTTTCATAAATTGCGGTGGGCAACTAAGAACCAACCAATTTCGTGAACAATGGACTGATGGTGCCAACGTTTTTGCTTTAGCTCCCGGTATTATTGTGGGATATGAACGGAACACAAACACGTTTCGGGAATTGGAAGAACATGGATACCAATTAATGAATCAATATGATTTTATCGACGAATACAGGGATGAACCTTTTGATCCCACAGACAAAAAAATTGCAATCAGTTTTTTGGGTCATGAGCTTTGCCGGGGACGCGGCGGAGCGCGCTGCATGACTATGCCTGTTAAACGAGCAACATCATAAAAGAAATTACCTGCTTTGGATAATAAACCTTCTTCCAATACAACTAGTTATCAGATAAGAGAAGTGGTGAGCCCGCCGGCCAAACCCGATCCCTCGCTGGATACAAAAACAATCCTGAAGCATCTTGGTTTGTTTATCGTCACAGTGATAACAGTATCGCTGGCCGGAGCCGGCTTTGTGGGATTTAATCCTTCCATGTTCCCGGTTTCGCTGCCCACATTACCTGATTTTTACCGCGGTTTACTTTTCGCCGGTCTCTTATTGGGATTTCTGGGCGTGCACGAATTTGGACACTATTTTGCCGCACTCTATCATCACGTAAAAGTTACCCTGCCCTATTTTATTCCGGTGCCCATAGGCATCGGTACGCTAGGCGCAGTCATCCGCATCAAGCAAAAAATAAACGACACCATCGAAATGTTCGATGTAGGCGCCGCAGGTCCCCTTGCCGGTTTTTTGGTATCAATAGGTGTGCTCTTATATGGATTTTTTACCCTGCCAGACCCGTCTTTTATCCAGCATTTCGCAGGCCATGAGTCGATTAAACATTATGTAGCCATGCATGGCAGCTATCCTACTTCACCTACGTTTCAAACGAACGGCAACTTACTGATAGTGGGCAACACCTTGCTTTATAGTTTTCTGGCCTCATTCTTTCAGAATGTACCGCCCATGTGGGAAATGTATCACTACCCGTTTCTTTTTGCGGGATGGCTGGGACTCTTTTTTACTGCGCTCAACCTAACACCCATTGGACAGCTCGACGGCGGCCACATT
>DATFLI010000135.1:0-4774 GCA_035267805.1 Balneolaceae bacterium
TTGCGGTGCGGGAAACAGGGATAACAGGAGTATTATGAAGGGCAGGAGCATCATGATTCTGTATTGATTCCTATATTAGTTACTTTGTGAAGTGGGGCGTATTCCGCTTTTGTAACACCCGGCACCTTTTCATGAAATTCATTGGTGAACAAATCACCCTGCGAACGCTTGCCGTCTAAAAATGCCTTAGCTTCCCTTTGTAATGCGTATAAATCAATAATGGCATTATCTGGTAATAGTTGTTTTTCGTCCCCTGTTTCCGAATAAAAATCTTCCACTTTGTGAGGTGTATTAATAACAAGTGGAGCATTAGAATTACCCAACCGTCTCAAACTTGTAATTGTCGCCCCCATAACATCATTTGTGAAGCTATACGAGACTCCCTTTATCTCATGCTTTATATGCTCTGACTCATCGTTTGGTAATTCACAAATATCAATAACGTGGTCTATTAATGATTGTAACTGTTCAAAGAAATCAGGATGGGGTTCATCATTACTTGTAAATGAATACTCATCCCATTTAGAACCATTTCTTTGCAACCATTCCAATCTTAGTTTCTGTGGATCCCCCACCAGTTTTATTTTTGTGAATCGAATATCCTTATCCATTATATTTTCCTTACTTAATAAATTCTAATGTTCTGAAAAGTAGCCGGGCACGAATCTGTATTCGTGTTATTTTGTTTAAGTGTTATGTTTAGATTCTAATACCCGGCTGTTTGTTCAGGTTCTACTGACCTGTGTCTCATGTCAGGTATAGACCGGCACTCCGGTCTGTTCTTGTAGCATTCGTACGAATTTGGGTTCGTTGGAATTTCGATCACTCAGGTGAATAAGGTGAATCTCTTTTGTCCGGCTCAGGTTTGACGTCCGAAAAAAAATCTGTACCTCCTCAAAGCTCATGTGTGATCGTTCGATACGGTGTTTTAATGCCTCGTGATCCGCAGACCTTGCCATGTTTTCCTCGTCATAGTTAGCTTCAATGATCCAGTGTGTGATATTATCAAACTTGAAATTGACAAACGCCGAGTCGACAATATAGACCGCTCGCTCGCCAGTGGCCTTACTCTCGAGCAGATATCCAAGGGGTTCTGCGACATCATGATTGATCTCAAAGGGCATGATCCTCCAACTCGCCAGCTCAAAAGCGCGCATATGCTGAACGAATACCGGGCTTACCGGCAAGGTATCCATTCCGCTTAGCGCCTGCCAGGTTCCCTTGCTCATAAACACCGGATAGCTTCTTCTGAGTAATTCTCTTACTGCCCTGGCATGGTCCATATGCTCATGGGTGATCAGGATTCCGGCTACCTGGCTGAATATGATGCGTTGCGCCAGTTTCCTGAATGGCAGACCAGCATCAAGCAGGAGCTGGGATCGCCCATCGCCAATCAGGATCGCATTTCCTTTACTTCCGGTTGATAGTTTAGTAATGTTCATTATCTGGCCTCCTGCATTACCTCAGTATGTAAGAATCCGAGCTCTTCATCAGAGAGTGAGAGCATATTCTCCGCCTCGTCGTTAATATCAACCACCTTTTTTTTGAGAGTCTGATACCATTTATCCCCATAGAGCTCTTTAGCTGTGTTGCTGATATCTGCCATGAGATCCTCGCGGGTAACCTCTGCTTGATCACTGAAATCAAGCCTTTCCCTCTCTTCGGGTTGTTCGGGGGCGCTGTTGTTATTGTCGACATAACCGACTTCCGCGTTATCACCGATTACTGCCTGATCATGGGTAAGTGCTTCTTGCAACGCCTGCATTTCAATCGTCATAGGTGCATACTTGCTGAGCAGGAGTTTTATAACAGTTTTGATTGCCATAGCCTCAAAATTATCCCTCCATGGACCAAACCCTTTTTGATAAGACTGACTATATTCCTTGGCATGGGCGATAATCTCATCCATGGTCATATATAGCGTTTTTTCAAACCCATTGATCAGTGAGAAATAAGCAGCATATCCAACCACCTCGTTACTTTCCCGTGCATTGAAATTGAATTTAAACCCGGTTAACGGATTTTCTTCAATAACCTGCCCCTTATAAATAGGGGTGGCAGATATGGTTTTAAACCGGCCGGATCGCTGACAGAGTTGAATGTACCCTTTATATCCCATCTGAAATTGCGCCACAACACCTTTGTTTTTCACCCGATAAGGGATGATATAAGCAAAGCCCAGGTTGGGGTTGATAGGCAAGTCCAAGACCGCTGCGGTCATAGCCGCATTGTAAACGCTATTCACGTCTGCCTCTGCAAGCATCTGACTGTCTGATATCGTTTGCAGTATGCTGGTGATGAACCCCTGTGCTTTTTTGCCCAAGAGTTCCTGGAATTTCTTCTGCACGCTTCCTGTGCGGAAAAATTGTTTTGGTGAGTATTTTTGCAGTTGCCGTGTTGCCATTATTATTACCCCTTTTATGCTAATTGAAATTTCGGTTTCGGATCGACTTTCACGCTAATCTTCTCGTGTTCCGGCGAGACGATCAGGCTAATAACCTGCAAGTCCGTTTCCGGTAGTTTCGTGACGCCCTCGCGATTATCGATCAGGACCGGAGCCTCTTTACTATAGAAGTCAGACAGGGTATTGATAATATCCAACCCTACCTGAACGCGTCCGGCGTTATTCAGACCGGAGCTGTAGGGGACGCCTTTATAGTTCGCCTCACAGATCTCTTTCACCCCGCCGTTCATCTGGTTTTCAAAGAGTTTCCATTCAACCAGACTAAACCTCTTATTTACTTTCGCTGTGACGAATTTGGAACGCGCCCGAACAAACTCTTCCATAACAAATAGTTGCCTCTCGACCTCTTCGAGCTCCTTGGAAGCCGTTTTCCATTGTCCCTGCAATTCATCAATGCGCCGATCAATGCGCTTGTTTTGCTCATGAGCAGAGATAATGGCTTGCTGTTCGGTGATCTTTTGCTCGATGCCTTTAATCTTTTCGTTCATCTTGTCGATCTGCTCGGATCGGTTGTTTTGAAACTCGCCGATCTTTGATTGCAGGGAGCGTTGTTGCTCCTCAATTTCTTTCCAGGCATCAGTACGCATGACTGGTTCCTGGCTAAGCTTTTTCCTTTCCAGCTCTTTCTGTGCCTTTTTAAGGGCTTCCTGTCGCTGGGTAAGTCTACCATTAATATTGGTAGCAATTTTGCCTTTCTCCTCACGAAGCTGAATGGCTTTGCCGAGCTCGCGCTGAGCGGCATCAACCTGAACCTTAGCCTCTTTGATATCCTCAGCCTTCTTGGTATTAAACTCTTTTAGGTAATCCCCATAAGAGTGCTCCTTTTCCATTGGTCGGTGGCAATATGGGCATTCGTCGGGGTCGTTGTCCGGTTCGGGCTGGCGATCCTCGGTTTCTTTAAGCAATTTCTCAGCAGAAGCAACGATACTTTCAAGCTGACTTTGATTACTCAGCGCCTCTTCGTATTCCCGCTTCGCTTCCCGGAACTCTGACTCAATCTCATCCACCTTGTCTTGCAGATCGGTTACTTTCGCCCGTTTCCCGAATAAGGATTCTTCAATCTGCTGTTGATGCTCGGTGCGAAGCTTGGCTTTTTTAGCCTCGAGCTCTTCTACTTTGATACGGAGCTGGGAAATACCACCACCGTTTTTGATATCGGCTAACGTATCGGTTAACGCTTCTCTTTGCTCCTTGAGCGCCTCGATTTTAATCTCAGCCTCGGCCACACCGGTAACCTGCGCTTTCATTCGCTCGTTTTCATCGATACGATTAGGAATGCGCTCGATCTGCTCGTTCATCTCTTTTTTCTTGCTCTTGAGTAGTTTCTCCTGTTGCTCATGCGTGCGACCGGAGAGGATCTTGGGGTATTCGCTGAGCTTGGGATGACTGGCAATAATATCCTCAGTGCTGATATCGCCAACCAGATCAAAGAGGATTGCCCGGCGTTCTTTCCAGTCAAGTTGTTCGGGGAAATACTGCGGAATCGTCAGGATGCGGAAGAGCTTCTCGTCCATAACCTTATTGACCTCACTCTGGTACTCGCCCTTCTTGACCGGAATGTCATCGAGGTAATAATCGGTCGTGTGTCCGGACAGTTCCTGCTCGGCATTGCCCCGGCGTTTGACCCAATTCTCTTTATATACTTTTTTGATCGTAAGGGTTTTGCCGCTCCCAATGCCGAAAACACCTTCCACCTCATGATCGACACCATGAACAACTTCGCCATTCTCACGTGTTTTAATGCCAAAATTACCCGTTGCACTTCCCAGTGTATCCTTGTCGAATAATAACCATGTCAGCGCATCGGCAATGGTTGTTTTCCCCGTCTCATTGGCACCGAAGATATCCACGGACTTGCCATCCGGGTTAAAGGTAAATTCCTTTAATCCCTTGAAGTAATGCAGTGTTAAATTGTTAAGTCTCATTTGTTTTTCCTATATTTTGATTGTTGAATAAGTAATTGGTCCCGTTGCCAGACGGGGCCTTTTTTATTCGCCTTCGTTCCTAATTTCACCATAATAATTCTTAATTAATCGGAATGATTGTTCTGCTATACTTGCTCTTATGTCATATAATTCAGCAAGTTCTTCTTTCTTTTTATCTATATGTTTTATTCCGTTTTTGTCTTTATGTTTTATTTCGTTTTTGTCTTTATTTAGAAATCTATTAACTGGATCCGATTCCTGTTTCTGTGCCTGTGCCTGTAGACTTGTGGTTGGTCGTAACTCCCAATAATCAAGCTCTCTTTGCCATGAATCTGAATCTGAATTAGAATAACGTTTCATGCGGGCTCAGGTTTGGCTTCCAATG
>DATFLI010000136.1:0-8289 GCA_035267805.1 Balneolaceae bacterium
ATCTCTTGGGCAGAAAAACATTTGAAATTTTTGAGGACACCTGGCCCAAACATGCCGACTTTTGGCCGGGTATCAATGAGGGTACGAAATACGTGATGTCCAAAACCAGAAAAGATTCAGATTGGAAAAACACGATATTCATCAAGAGCGTAGCTGATATCAAAAAGCTAAAAAGCTCAAAAGGTGCTGACATTCAGGTTTGGGGAAGCGGTAAGCTCATCCAGCTGCTCCTTAAGAATGATTTGGTGGATGAACTTCGGCTGAAAATTTTCCCTGTGACGCTTGGAAAAGGAAAAAAATTGTTTGACTATGGCCCGATTCCGGCCGCCTTTACATTAACTGAGGGTACCGTTACTTCGAAGGGAGTAATTTTGGCCAATTATAAGAGAACCGGTAAGGTTAAAACCGGTACTGTGGGAGGTTGATGGCATTTTTGAATATTGAATCCCACCATATTGTCGTAATCAACCAGTGAGAATGCCGTATTCGCACCCGGCAGATGTCAATTTAAGACAATATACTGGTAATAGCACTGCAAACTTTGAGAGAGGATTTAAAATGAAATTGTGCTAATTTACTAATTTAACTGACTTTAAATAACCGCCATGAAACCAAAAAAACTCAGGGTTTCTTACTGGGCACTAACCATTCTCTTTAGTCTGTTCATGTTATCCTCAGGGATTCAAGAGCTGTTGCAAACCGAGGGAAGCAACCAGGTTATGAACCTTTTGGAATACCCGCTGTATCTGTCATACATTCTCGGCACAGCAAAAGTGTTTGGCGTTATTGCCATCCTGCAAAACCGGTTTAGTATTCTTAAGGAATGGGCCTATGCCGGTTTTACGATTGATTTTATTGGTGCCGCTGCTTCGGGCGCTCTAACCGCGGCCGGACCCGCAATGATTATCGGGCCGATGGGTGTCCTTGCGGTGATGTTTTTGTCCTACTACCTGTGGAAAAGAGTAATGAAATTACCTGTTGAGGAGGCCAACTATGCTGTCAAACAATGAATCGTTCAGCAGTTTTTCTGTCAATGATCTGGCCAAAGCCAAAGAGTTTTACAGCCAAACATTGAGGTTAAAAGTCTCAAAGGGAACTATGGGCACACTTTCGTTGCAAACGGGCGGGGCACAACCGATCGTCATTTATCCGAAGGCTGATCACATCCCTGCCACGTTTACCGTCCTCAATTTTTATGTGGACGATATTGTAGAAACCGTAAAACAACTTGTCGGGCGCGGAGTACCATTTGAACACTATGAAGGCGATTTAAAAACCGACGAGCAGGGCATTTTTCGAGGGGACGGACCGTTGATCGCCTGGTTCAAAGATCCTGCGGGAAATATTTTGTCCGTCATAGAAAAAAAATAACAGCTAACAACCGAATTAGGGAATTTTTAAATCCAACGGTAACCAATAACTCACTCAATTAGGAGGAAATGTTATGAATCCTGTCGTTCACTTTGAGATGCCTGCCGAAGACAAAAAACGGATGGCTGATTTTTATGCCAAGGTTTTTGGTTGGCAGACAAAGCAACTTGGACCCGATATGGGAGAGTACGTATTGGTGACGACCACCGATACCGACGAAAACGGAATGGTCCAAAAACCCGGCACCATTAATGGAGGGTTTTATACCAAATCCGATGAAAGTTTGGCCAAGTACCCCTCCATAGTTATTGCTGTGGAGGACATCAAAGAATCCATAAAAAAGGTAACCCAATTGGGTGGCAAGGTGCATGGGGAACCCGACGAGATTCCCGGCGTTGGTCAGTTCGTCTATTTTGAGGATACCGAAGGCAACACTGCCGGCATGCTGCAGCCCTTCATGGAATAGAAAAGAGCTCAATTGTACAGTCGGATATGAATAATGTTGAAGTTTATAAAACAGACCTGGACGATCGATCGAAAGCCATTGAGATTCTGGAGGAAATACGCCGGGCCTACCCGGGCTGTGATCCGAGTTTTGATCTTGAAGACTGTGACAGGGTTCTCAGGATTGAAAAACCGGCATCCGGGATCGATGAACGACGAATCCAAAACATCTTAAATACCTACGGCTATGAGATGAACGAACTGCCAACATAAATGAGCGGCATGGACAACGATTAACAACGAAACAGGAGCCCAAAAATGACGAAATTAAATACTCAAACTCCAATAACGGTAGAAACGGCCATAAAAGCTCCTGTTGAAAAAGTTTGGGAGTTTTGGACCCGGCCTGAACACATCACAAAATGGAATCAGGCCTCCGACGATTGGCATACGCCCTGGGCGGAAAACGACTTGCGGGCCGGTGGAAAGTTCGCCTCACGCATGGAAGCCAAAGATGGAAGCGCCGGCTTTGATTTTGGCGGAACCTACAATAAGGTAGTCAAACACAAACACATCGCCTATACCATGGATGACGGGCGAAAAGTAACCATTCGTTTTTCTAAAAAGGGTAACATAACCTGGGTTACCGAAACATTCGATCCCGAAGATATGAACTCGCGGGAAATGCAGCAGAACGGCTGGCAAGTCATTTTGGATAGTTTTAAAACGTATGTGGAAACCAAATGAACCCGGTATTGGAACTGTGCTTGATGCCGGATCTTCAACTCGGTTTGTTAATCCGACAGATCTATAAATTCAAAAGAAGGAATCATTATGACTAATACAAAAATAACACGGCCCGAAGTTGTATCTCGGGATGAATGGCTGGAACAACGCAAAAAATTGCTCAAAGAGGAAAAGGAGCTCACTCGTCGCAGTGATGAGTTGGCCCGAAAGCGACTGGAGCTGCCTTGGGTCAAGATCGACAAGGAGTACCAATTCGAGATAGATAA
Organism: Balneolaceae bacterium; assembly: GCA_035267805.1. GTDB lineage: Bacteria > Bacteroidota > Rhodothermia > Balneolales > Balneolaceae > Fodinibius. The sequence goes on from DATFLI010000136.1 coordinate 2,829, forward strand.
AGGCAAAGCGTCTCTTGCCGATCTCTTCAGGGGGCGCTCCCAACTGCTTATCTATCACTTTATGTTCGGACCGGACTATAAGGCCGGCTGCCCCTCCTGCTCGTCGATTGCTGACGAATTCAATGGGATTTACAAACATCTGGCCAATCATGATGTAATGTTTTGGGCTGTCTCGCGGGCACCGCTCGAGAAGCTTCAGGCGTACAAGAAGCGAATGGGGTGGACTTTTCCCTGGGCATCTTCGTCCGACAGCGATTTTAACTTTGACTTCAATGTCTCTTTTACGGAAGAGCAACAGCGTAAGGATGCCATCGAATACAACTATCGCAAGGGGAGCGTCAGCTCGCGCAAGGATGATATTGACGCAAAAGAGAGGGCGCCCGAGGGCGGAGCGAAAATCGCGGCAAGTACAGGCACCGACTGGGCAACATACACACGAGAGGCTCCCGGCATGAGTGCATTTGCGCTCAATGAGGGGAACGTTTATCATACTTATTCGGCCTTTGAGCGCGGGTTGGATGGACTTTGGGGTATGTACCAGTGGCTTGATCGCGCACCACTGGGTCGCAACGAAACGGGATTCTGGCTTCGCCGCCATGATGAATACCCAACATGAGCACCAAACCCCGGACTTTTCTTGCATTGGTTGGCCGATCGTCAAAATCCTGAAAGCATGAAAAGCCGTTTGCCTTCAAAATTAAACGTCTATGAAAAAGAAAATACTATTTATATCGGGCGGTGGTGACAAAGGATACGAAGCAGATGCAAAACTAGTCGCTTCACTGCAATTGGCATTGGGTGCCCCTTACGAGGTGCGTTATCCTCGAATGCAGACCGACGAAGCTGAACCGGATTTTGGATGGTGTCGTCAGATCGGCAATGAGATAGCCGCAATTAAAGGAGAAGTTATCTTGGTGGGGCACTCTCTGGGTGCTTCGATGCTGTTGAAATACCTTACGGAAAATGAGGTAAAAAAACAGATTGGCGGGATTTTTCTTATTTCGACACCATTTTGGAAGGGCGAAGAAGATTGGGTGCAAGGCATAAAACTGCAGGAAGGTTTTTCTGATAGCCTGCCAAGGGACGTTCCGGTTTATTTGTACCACTGTTACGACGATGAAGAGGTCCCATTTGCCCACCTTTTATTGTATGCGCAAAAGGTGCCGCGAGCAACCGTATGCGAGATCCCACGGGGCGGACATCAACTTGACAATGATTTAACAATTGTAGCCGGAAATATTAAAAAAGAGATAAAATGAGAAAATTATTCGTAACCACTTTTGTGACTCTTGATGGAGTGATGCAAGCACCCGGCGGACCTGAAGAGGATACGTCGGGTGGATTTAAATATGGTGGCTGGTCATTTCATTATTGGGATGAGATGATGGGCAATATTATGGATGAAGTGCTGAACCGACCCTTTGAGCTCCTTCTGGGCAGAAAAACCTATGAAATATTTGCTGCCCACTGGCCCCACATAAAGGATGATCCAACAGCGGATAAACTTAACAGCGTGAAAAAACATGTCGCTTCGAGAACGCTTAATAAAGTAGATTGGAATAACTCCTTTCTTATTAAAAGCGATGTAGTTGGAGCCATCAAGAAACTCAAAAATCAGGAGGGGCCCGAGCTACAGGTTCATGGCAGCAGCAACCTGCTCCAAACGTTAATAAAGCATAAGCTGGTTGACGATTTTTTACTGTGGACGTTTCCGGTCACGGTAGGTAAGGGAAAGCGATTGTTTGGGGATGGTTCCATTCCTTCCGGCCTGGAACTGCTGGATAGCCATGTTTCCACCACCGGCGTTACCATCACCCATTATAAAGCCGGGCACGGACTTAAAACCGGATCATTTGCCTTAGAAGAACCGTCTGAGGAAGAACTTGTCCGACGTCAGAAGAGTTAAATTTAAATAACTAATCCAAAGGTAATTATTATGTCACAAGAAAAAGTTAACACCATCACACCCTGCCTGTGGTTTGATGATCGAGCCGAGGAAGCCGCGAATTTTTATACTTCGTTATTTGAGGCTTCTGCTGTGAACGATACTTCCTATTATGGGGAGGCGGGATATGAAGTCCACCGCCATGAGGCCGGTACGGTATTGACGGTAGATTTTGAACTCTTCGGACAGCCATTTATGATTCTCAACGGAGTTCCCAATTTTACTTTTACGCCCGCAATCTCTTTTTTCGTCAATTGCCAAACTGTTGAAGAAGTTGATGAGCTTTGGGCCAAATTTTCCGAGGGCGGCACACCACTCATGCCGCTGGACAGTTACCCATTCAGCGAAAAGTACGGCTGGATTCAGGATAAATACGGCCTGTCGTGGCAATTGATTTTGAGAGAAGAAGAGATCGATCAGAAGATTGTGCCGTCGCTGATGTTTGTCGGAGAGCAGGCCGGCAGAGCCGAGGAGGCTATGAATTTCTATGCCGAAGTCTTCAGTGATTCTAAAATTGGAGACATCGCTCGGTACGGTGCCGGCCAAGAGCCGAACGAAGAAGGTACGGTAATGTATGCCGATTTTACCCTCATGAATCAACGGTTTGCTGCCATGGATAGCGCGCAGGGTCATGCCTTTACCTTTAATGAAGCCGTTTCGCTTGTCGTCAATTGCCAAACGCAAGCTGAGATCGATGACTATTGGGAAAAACTCTCGGCCTACCCCGATGCAGAGCAATGCGGATGGCTCAAAGATAAGTTTGGTGTCTCCTGGCAGATTATTCCGGAGAACATCGGAAAATTGTTCAGCGATCACCATTCCGAAAGGTATGGACGCGTAATGAATGCGATGCTCAAGATGAAAAAAATGGATATAAAGGCGTTAGAAGATGCTTATAGAGGAAAACCAGTTGCAAAGTAGAAGCAAGTTGTAACTATATTGCAAAATTTGAAACAGGATTGGCAGGATAAATAGGATTACCCGATGTTAATCTTGTAATCTTGTCTATCCTTTAAATCTCGGTTCTAATTTAGTATTTAATTTCTAAACAACCTCTTAAACTGTAAGCTGGGAGAACCAAAATTAATCAACAATCCGCATTCCAGATCATAAGCCTCTAAGTAATTTAAGGCTTGTGCCAGATGAACATCCTTCAGCTCAATAACTGCTTTGACCTCTAGCATCACGACTTTATCAATAATAAAATCGGCCCGGCGGGTGCCTACTTGAATGCCCTCATAGAAAATTTCCCTTTCCTGCTCCCGCCAGAAAAAGATGTTCCTTTTCCTAAACTCAATAGCCAAACATCGTTGGTAGATAACCTCCTGAAACCCATTGCCCAGGGTGCGATGTACTTTCATCGCGCAACCGATAATTTCATGAGTCAATTTTTTATGAAGCATCTTACTTATAAGATTGTTGCTATTTATAAATAAGACCCAAATACGAAGAAGTCCTTACAAATTAAATTGCCTGGAATTATGATTGGCGGGATAAACGGATTATGCTATTTACTCATTCTTTAAATCCTGATTCCAGCTTATAAATGTATTATGAGCTTGTAGAAGCAACGCTTAGATCCAAGTTGATTGTCAAAGGACTTCCCCGTGTTGGCTGAGGTCCAGTCCTTCGAGCTCATCTTCTTCTGAAACACGTATCGGAATAAGAAAATCGGTGATTTTCAGCAGAATCCATGTCCCGATAATCACAAAAGCAGATACGCCAACAAGGCCGATAATGTGGGCGGTAAATAAACCGGTTTGACCATAGATCAGGCCATTTGTAGTAACCGCGGGATTGATGCTTTTATGCGCAAAAACCCCGGTTAAAATCATCCCCATAATTCCTCCCACTCCATGACAGGGAAATACATCCAGGGTATCATCAATAGAGGTACGGGATCGCCACTCAACCATGAGATTGCTAGCGAGACTGCTGATAATACCAATGGTCAGGGAATGAGGAATGGAGACATAACCGGCTGCCGGCGTTATGGCAACCAATCCCACAACGGCTCCGATACAGGTTCCCATAGCAGAAGGTTTGCGACCGCGAAGGGCATCAAAAATGATCCAGGTGAAAGCGGCGGCTGCGGAAGCGCAAGTGGTTGTAGCTAATGCCAGAGCGGCTACACCATCTGCTTTAAAAGCCGAACCGGCATTAAAGCCGAACCACCCAAACCAAAGCAGACCGGTGCCGAGTATCACGTAGCTGATCCGTGCGGGTTTATGTGCCGGCTCATGGCGTCGTTTTAGATAAAGTGCACAAACCAGCGCTGCCCATCCCGCACTCATGTGCACGACGGTGCCGCCGGCAAAATCTAGTACTCCAAGTTGTGCCAGAATACCATCGGGATGCCAGGCGGCATGAGCCAGCGGCGCGTAGATAAATACAGAAAAAAGGCAGATGAAAAGAATGTAAGCGGTAAACTTGATCCGCTCGGCAAAGGCGCCGGTTATGAGTGCCGGGGTGATGATGGCAAACTTGAGCTGAAACATGGCGAATAGGATAAGTGGGATAGTAGGAGCGCCGGGCCAGTGGTTTCCATTAAAAACTCCACTCATCATAAAAAATGTGGAAGGATTTCCAATAACACCTCCGATATCTTTCCCAAAAGCCAGGCTGAATCCAACAACAACCCAGATGATGGTAATAACAGCCATGCTGATGAAACTTTGTAGCATGGTTGAAATCACGTTCTTTTTCTTGACCATTCCGCCGTAGAAATAGGCTAATCCGGGCGTCATCACAAGAACCAGCGCAGTAGCAATAAGCATCCACGCGGTATCCCCGGAATCTATTTTGCCGAAATGCAGTGCATGGGCACCAGGCAAACCCGGGAAAATTAAACTTAAAATTACAACGAGCAATAGCATTCCGAATGGAATGAGGGCAAACCTCTTCGTCATCGACATAGCTGACCAAATTTTTTATAAGTATATTAGCAACGGGCCAATTATAACTAAATTTTTTATAAAAAATAAAATAAAAAACTAATTTTATAATACAATATGTAATATTTTCAATATTATTTTCAGTTTTTTGCAGGAAAATTCTCATAAAATGATGACATGCAACCTAAATTGGAATGAATCCTTTTGAGGAAGGGCGATACCTTACAAGATTATCTGAATAGATAAGACGAGCGCACAATGGAAGATTTTAGCTTTGGTAAAACCTTTTTTCAGAGAGCTTTATACTCTCTACACTACCGCTTCGCCGGACTGCACTTCCCAGAGTTGTTCATAAATGCCATTCCGGGCGATTAGTTGTTCATGCGTTCCGGACTCGGCCAGTTGCCCCTGCTCGAGTACTAAAATATTATCGGCATGACGAATAGTTGAAAGTCGGTGTGCGATAATGATTGTTGTGCGGTCACGGGCAATTTTTGCCATTGAGCGTTGAATGGCCGCTTCTGTCTCGTTATCAACCGCCGATGTTGCTTCATCCAAAATGAGAATAGGTGGGTTTTTGAGGATGGCCCTCGCGATGGAAATTCGCTGGCGTTGCCCGCCG
>DATFLI010000137.1:0-7203 GCA_035267805.1 Balneolaceae bacterium
GATTCCGAGGCTCGCATCAATTTAATGAATGCGTTTAGCGTTTTTTCTTCTTTCGGAGAGCCCTTGTAGTGTGTACCCATCGCTGAAGAATATAATTACCTGTTAAACCTTTCATGTTAATATACAATTTTGCACTGGAAAACCATCAAATATCATAGCTGATGGTCACAGGGGCATGATCGGAAAGGTCCCACTCCATCTCTATGACAGCGCTATGGGCGGATTCCAGCAGTTCCGGACTGCTCATGTGATAATCGATTCTCCATCCCTTATTCCGCTCTTTGGATGCGGCCCGGTAACTCCACCAGCTATAAAGGTCCGTCTCATCCTCGTGCAGTCGGCGATAGACATCTTCAAAACCGGTTTGCAGCAGGCGCGTCACCCATTCGCGTTCTTCGGGCAGAAACCCGGATGTGTTTTTATTTTGCCTGGGATTATGAATATCGATGGCCTTGTGACAAATATTGTAATCACCGCAAAAGACGACAGGTTTTTCTTTACGAAGATATTTTTGGGCGAAAGGCAGAAAATGATCGAGGAATTCCATTTTTAGATCTTGTCGCTCGTCTCCGGTGGTACCGCTTGGCGCATAAATTGAAAAGACGATAATATCCTCAAACTCGGCCATCAAGATGCGGCCCTCATTGTCTATCCAATCAACGCCTATTCCCTCCTGTACAGTTATCGGATCTTCTTTAGAAAGAATGCCCACGCCCGAGTAGCCTTTCTTCTCCGCCGCATGATAGCTCTCGTGGTAATTAAGCTTCTTTATGGGGCCGGGAACCTGGTCTTCCATCGCTCGCAGCTCCTGAATACATATGATATCGGGATCAGTTTCCTCCACCCAGTCGGTAAACCCATGGCGATGTGCCGCCCGAATGCCATTAACGTTTAGGGAAGAAATTTTAAGCATTTCTTAGTAATATAGTATATAGTAGAAAGTATGATGTGTTGGCTATAACAAGGTTTCTTTTTACCTGGTACTCAGTACTAATTACTTGCCTTTCACTATCGCAAAATTACGTTTTCCGACTTTGAGCGTAAATTCTGTACCGTTTTCAAAGGCCACGCTGTATCCCTTGTCAGAGATTTTCTCATCATCAATGGAAATGCCGCCCTGCTTGATGAGACGTTTCGTTTCTCCGTTACTGGAAGTGAATCCCGCATCCGAAACGATATCCAGCAAACGTACTTCGGAGCCGGCTTTGTATTCAAGGACCGGTGCATCGTCGGGGATCTGATTCCCAATCACGGTTTCTTTAAAATGCTTGCGAGCCGCCAAGGCTTTTTCTTTGCCATGATACATGCGCGTGATCACCAGCGCCAGTTCGTGCTTGGTATTGCGGGGATCTTCTTCTGCTTTCTTTTTGTACTTCGGCAGCTCGTCCACATCCACGTCGGTCAGCAGTTCGAACCAAGAGTAAATTAGCTCGTCGGGGATCGACAAAACTTTGCCGTACATATCGTTGGCCTCTTCGGTGATACCGATGTAATTATCGTAGGATTTCGACATCTTCATTGTGCCGTCGGTGCCTACGAGCAGCGGCATCATCAGGGCAATCTGGGGTTCCTGTCCGTCATCTTTCTGGAGCTCACGGCCCACCAGCAGGTTAAACTTCTGATCGGTACCGCCCAGCTCCACATCCGAGTGCAGATGCACCGAATCCTGTCCCTGCGCCAGGGGATAGAGAAATTCATGCAGCGAAATGGGTTCGTTGTTATCAAAACGTTTTGAGAAGTCATCGCGCTCAATCATCCGGGCAACGGTCAGCTTTGAGGTCAGCTTTATCACATCCTCAAAATCCATGGCACCCAGCCATTCGGAGTTATAAACAATGGATGTTTTCGACTCATCGAGAATCTTCGTCGCCTGGTCAAGATAGGTGGCGGCATTTTCTTTGATCTCTTCTCGGCTGAGCGGGGGACGTGTTTTATTCTGACCGGTCGGGTCGCCGATCAGAGCCGTAAAATCACCGATAATCAGGATGGCCTCGTGTCCCAGATCCTGGAATTGTCGCAGCTTTCGCAGGATGACCGAGTGTCCCAGGTGTAAATCGGGACGCGTAGGATCGCAGCCCAGCTTAATCTTCAGCGGTTTGTCTTCCTTCTTTGATTTTTCGAGCTTTTCTTTGAGCTCATCTTTAGGCACGATTTCAACCGTACCGCGTTCAATAACTTCGAGTTGTTCGTCTACTGGTAAAAATGCCATAGTTTGATTAAGAAGTTCTGTTTTTTTCTTTGTCTAAAAAGGGAAAATTTTGAATTGGATTATACTGCTTCAGGGTCTTTCGGATGGTAGTGCTGAAATCTTCAGCCCCCGGATAGACAGCGGCAACCGAATCATAAGCCCAGGGCGCCAGGTAAATAACATAGGAATAGGTAACGGATTCGTTGCGGGCTTGTTTAGATGGGATATTGAATCCGGCCAGAATCAAAAGGATAGCACTGACAATGATCCCGCTTTTAAGGAAACCAAATCCCAGTCCGGCCAAGCGGTTTATAAAATTGAGTTTGATCGTTTGAAGAATTTTTTTACTGAGATATGCAATCAGGTTGACGATGGCCAACGTGCCCACAAAGATGATAATTCCCGAAATGAAGGGAATGAAGGAGGCCTTTTCTGCAAAAAGGGGGCGAATGGCTGCGCTGACAGGATCCATAAATTGGAACGTGAGAAAGACCGCCAGTATAATGCCGACAATACTCAACACTTCTTTTATGAGGCCATTCGTGAATCCGCGGTAGCAGAAATACGCAATGGGCAGCAGTATCAGAATATCCAGCAGATTCATGAGCGGCAGTTAGGCGGAGAGTTCCTCTTTAACAACCTTGCTGACTTTCGAGCCTTCAGCTTTTCCTTTGAGTTCCTGCATCATCACGCCCATTACGCGGCCCATGTCTGACATGTCCTCGGCTCCGAGCTCGGTAATTTTTTCGCGCGCGATTTTGCGAACCTCATCCTCCGAGAGCATCTTGGGAAGATACGACTGAATAACCTCCAACTCTTTTTTTTCGGATGCTACAAGATCGTCACGCCCGCCTTTTTCAAATTGCTCAATCGATTCTCTACGTTGTTTTGCGGCACGCATCAATTCCTCAATAGCCTGCTCATCAGTCAGATCTCCTTCGCCGCCCGAACGTTCGCTGATTTCCCGTTCCAGTAGCTTGGATTTTAACGATCGGAGCACCCGCAGGCGATCTTGGTCCTTGTCTTTCATAGCCTGTTTCAGGTCGGCCATGATATTTTCTTTTATAGCCATAATCTGATTTGGTGGTTTATGGTTGAGCTGGAATATAAATATAAAAAAAGGTTCCACCCGCTTACTACGAATGCAACCTTTTCCGGCAAGTAAAGAAAAGTGTTAATCTTTGTTTTCCCGGATGAAATCCTGCACGTCATCCTGGTCAATAATGGCTTCTTTGTAGCCATACTTATTGTTGCCACGTTTAGTAGCCACAATCACCTTTGCCATACGCCGGTGCGCTGCCTTCTGTTCCAGTGCTTCTGTTCCGAAAGTTTGCTTCTTAGCCATGATTCTGTTCTGTTACTATTTAATTTCTTTATGAATGGTATGCTTGCGAAGAACCGGATTATACTTCTTGAGTTCTAACCGGTCGGGGGTATTGCGACGATTTTTGGTCGTAACGTATCGGGAAGATCCCGGCTTTTCCGTGCAATCTAAAATTACTTGTACTCTGTTTCCTTTTGCCATAGTTCTATACGTCTTTTATGAGCGTTCCTTTTTTTCTGGCTTCTTTCAATACGGCGTGAATGCCTTTCTTGTTGATCGTGCGAAGCGTCTTGGCAGAAACTTTCAATGTCACCCACTTGTCTTCTTCGGGGATGTAAAACTTCTTCTTCTGCAGGTTCTGCTCGAACTTATGCTTCGTCTTGTTGTTTGATTTCGAGGAGCGATAGCCATTCAAAGCTCCTTTTCCGGTGATGTCATCTTTACGTGCCATGCTTCAATAAAAAGTCGTTATTATCATTTTGTAGATAGACTGGAAAAATAGGCGTATTCCCAAAAAAGATCAATGTTTCTTTTAAGGTAAAAAATTTAACATATTATGACCTTTTCAGCGTCGGGAATAATCTTCAGCACAGGCAATATAAAACAGGTGGCAAAATCCATTTACGGGCATATCTAGGCTCTTGACAACAAAAATCATTACTTTCTTTGATTTTGCTTATTTATGCGCTATTTTCAGGCGTCTTCATCATTGTTTTAACCCCTAGTCACATCTATATTTATGGCGAAAAATAAAGGTTCAGATTATAAGGCGGAAAATATTCAGGTATTAGAGGGTCTCGAGGCGGTTCGCAAACGCCCGGCGATGTATATCGGGGATGTCGGTCAGCGCGGACTTCACCACTTGATCAACGAGGTTGTCGATAATTCGATCGATGAGGCTTTGGCCGGATATTGCGATCAAATGGAAGTTATTATTAATAAGGACGGCTCCATGACGATTACCGATAACGGTCGCGGGATCCCGGTCGATGAGCATCCCAAAATTAAGTTGCCTGCCGTTGAAGTTGTGCTCACCAAGCTGCATGCCGGCGGCAAGTTTGATAAAAATACCTATAAGGTCTCCGGCGGTTTACACGGCGTAGGTGTGAGTTGTGTAAATGCGCTTTCTTCTCATTTTTATGCCGAGGTGCATCGCGACGGAGAAATTCATGTGATGGAGTTTGAGCACGGAAAAACGGTTACACCCCTGAAAGTGAAAGGCAAGACCGACAAGACGGGCACAACTATTACCTTTACGCCCGATCCGACCATCTTTACCCAGACCACGGAATTTAAGTTTGATATTATTGCGGAACGGATGCGCGAGCTGGCGTTTCTGAACCCGGAAATTACGATAACCCTTCGTGATGAGCGCGAAGAGGATGAAGTTATTGAAGAAGTGTTTCACTACGAGGGTGGGGTTAAAGATTTTGTACAGTATCTCGATGAAAACCGCGAGCCGCTGATGAGTGAGCCGATCCTGATTCAGGGGGAAGTGGATATGGTTCCCGTGCAGCTGGCCATCCAATACAACAGCAGTTATGCACAGAATGTGCACTCATACGTTAATAATATTAACACGCGCGAAGGCGGGACCCATATTTCAGGTTTTCGTCGCGCACTTACCCGATCGCTCAAAAAATACGCGGAAGATAATAACCTGATAAAAAGCAATGTCGGTGTTTCCGGTGAGGATTTCCGGGAAGGGATGACCGCTGTGCTGAGTGTGAAGGTACCCGAACCCCAGTTCGAGGGACAAACCAAAACAAAGCTTGGTAACTCGGAAGTGCAGAGTGCCGTTGAGGTAATCGTATATGAAAAAATGAACGAATATCTCGAGCAGAATCCCAAGACGGCCAAAAAGATTTTAGAGAAAGTAATTCTGGCAGCCGAGGCTCGTGAAGCGGCGCGAAAAGCACGGAAGCTTATCCAGCGAAAAAGTGCGATGAGCGGCGGCGGACTGCCCGGTAAACTGGCCGACTGCTCGATTAAAGATCCCGAACACAGTGAAATTTACCTGGTGGAGGGTGACTCTGCCGGCGGTTCGGCGAAGATGGGTCGAAATCGTAGCTTTCAGGCGATCCTTCCGCTGCGCGGTAAGATCCTGAATGTCGAGAAAGCCAAGATCAACCGTATCCTCGAAAATAATGAAATTCAGGCGATGATTACTGCCCTGGGAGCCGGCGTTGGCCACTCCGAAGAGGATTTTGAACTTGAAGATCTTCGCTATCATAAAATTATAGTGATGACGGATGCCGATGTGGACGGATCGCATATTCGTACGCTGCTGCTCACTTTCTTTTACCGGTATATGAAGCCGCTCGTGGAAGGAGGGCATGTTTATATTGCCACACCGCCATTGTATCGTATCTCTTATACCCGGGATAATATTGAATATGCCTGGGATGAGGAAACACGGGATAAGATTATCAAAGATCTTAAAAAGTCCCGAACTAAATTTGATGTTTCCCGCTATAAGGGATTAGGCGAGATGAACCCCGAGCAGCTATGGGAGACAACAATGGATCCCGAGACACGTACGCTGCAAAAAGTGACGGTGGACAATGCAGCGGCTGCCGATAAGCTCTTCTCCACGTTGATGGGCGGTGATGTTCAGCCTCGTCGTGAGTTTATCGAGCGAAATGCCAAATATGCAACGCTGGACATATAAGTGATCCGATGTCATGCTGAATCCCGACAGCAATCGGGGCAGACTTGTTTCAGCATCTGTAATTAAATCTTCTTACAACGGTTAAGATTTTTTTGCAAACAGACGTGGAAATAAATTCAGGATGACATCGTCTGGGTTCACGATTAACCAGTTATATTTAAACAACTTTTAGCAAGTAACATTAATCTCTGTATTTAAAAATTCATGGCTAGAGAAAAAATTGTACCTATTGCGATAGAAGATGAGATGCAGTCGGCCTATATCGATTATTCGATGTCGGTGATTGTCTCTCGCGCCCTTCCGGATGTTCGGGATGGCTTAAAGCCGGTTCACCGCCGTATTTTGTATGGGATGAGCGAGCTCGGCATGCTTCACAACAGGAATTATAAGAAGAGTGCCCGTATTGTCGGTGAGGTTTTGGGTAAGTATCACCCGCACGGCGACTCAGCCGTTTACGATTCCATCGTACGTATGGTGCAGGATTTTTCTCTACGTTATCCACTGGTTGACGGGCAGGGTAACTTTGGTTCTATCGACGGCGACTCGGCGGCGGCCATGCGTTATACAGAAACGCGCATGGAGCGTATTGCCGAGGAAATGCTGACCGACATCAACAAAGAGACGGTCGATTTCCAGACCAACTTTGACGACACCCTGCAGGAGCCGACGGTTCTGCCAAGTATGCTGCCGAACCTGTTGTTGAATGGGGCTTCCGGTATTGCCGTAGGAATGGCTACCAATATGGCGCCTCATAACCTTGATGAAACTATCGACGGCATTGTTGCTTACCTGGATAACCCGGACATCGATACTAAAGGTTTGATGGAGCACATTACGGCTCCCGATTTTCCGACCGGTGGTATCATTTATGGATACGAAGGGGTTAAAGAGGCATACGAAACGGGACGCGGCAAGATTACCCTGCGTGCGCGTTGCTCTACCGAGGAATTGCGCGGAAATCGCGAACAGATCGTCATCACCGAGATCCCCTACCAGGTAAATAAGACGACGCTGATTGAG
>DATFLI010000138.1:0-2768 GCA_035267805.1 Balneolaceae bacterium
GAAGATTATACCGACGCCATTGTGCTCAAAAATGATCATAATCCGGGGAGCATCGTCGTAACCCCGAAAATGCAGGGACGGGTGATGAGCAGTACCGTGGCGGGAGATCAAGGCAAAAGCCTGGGATGGGTGAATCACGAGCTAATTGCTACGGGAAAAATCAAAAAACACTTTACGCCCTATGGAGGAGAAGACCGTTTTTGGCTGGGGCCCGAAGGCGGACAGTTTTCCATTTTCATTACTCCCGGAAAAGAGATGAAATTTGATAACTGGTATGTACCGGCAGCTTTTAACACCGAACCCTGGAAGATGACCTCAAAAACCGGTAATGTGGTGACGGTTGAAAAGGAAATGACCTTGTCCAATTATTCGGGGATGGAATTCGACCTGCAGGCGAATCGAACCATCCGGCTCCTGGATGCAAGCCGGGTTCAAAAGTTACTGAATGTGCAAATTCCGGATGGCGTTCAATTTGTGGCCTATCAGACCGAGAATAGGATTGAAAATACCGGCGAAAAACCCTGGACGAAAGAAACCGGAACCGTTTCGATATGGATTTTAAGTCAGTTTACTCCGGCCCCGGGGGTGACGGTAGCTATCCCGTTTAAAAAAGGATCCGAAAATAATTTGGGGCCGATTGTAACCACCGCGTATTTCGGGGAGATTAGCAGTCAACGGCTGAAAGTGGATAAGGATAACGGTATCGTTTATTTCAAAATGGACGGCAAAAAGCGCCGTAAGCTGGGATTGTCGCCCCAACGGTCACGAGCCGTGGAAGGGAGTTACGACGAGACCAACCATATTCTGACGATTATGCAGTTTAACAAGCCGCAGCAAAATCCGGGTTATGTGAATCAGCTTTGGAAACATCAGGAACACCCGTTTAACGGGAATGTAGAATTTGCTTACAATGATGGTCCGCTGGAAGACGGCAGTCAGCTGGGTCCCTTCTTTGAGATGGAAAGCTCTTCGCCAGCCGCTTTCTTAGCGCCGGGAGATTCCATTACGCACAATCATCGCATCTTCCATTTCTCGGGGAGTGAGCCGCAGCTCAGTAATATCTCGAATGCGGTACTTGGCGTGAGCATTGAACAAATAAAATCAGCTTTTTAGAGGGTTGAACCGCAGAGTACGCAGAGATCGAAAGTTTTTTCTGGAAGTAATGAAAATCGAGTAATTTTGAAATCTATCGTCCTCGAATCCGGTTGGAGTAATTTATGCACGTCATCAATGTTTGTTATTCTTGAAAATGGAATAGTGAGATTCTAATGCTTTGCTTGCAGGTCGGTATTTTTGGTTAGATGGTAGAAATAGTTCTTCATGATTCCATTTTAAAGTATTTTCAATCTGTTCCCCTATTTTAGCCAACTTATTATGAATAATTATTTTGTAATTTTCATCGACGGTGATAAGGTATTGGTCAAACATCCAGTGATGAGAGGGACATAAGGCTAGTCCATTACGTGGATCATCATTTTGACTTTCTCTCCAGGGAATGATGTGGGCCCCTTCCACAAGAGATCTACCATCTTCGGTTAAAACTTTAGATCTGCAAATGGCACATTTATGTTGGTAATTCTTCCTGACAACTCTACTAAAAGGGTAATCCCGGTTTTGGATCCAGCCTGGTATGTGGGTTTTTCGATTTTTGAATTTATCAATGTGATAAGCTTCGAATGGTTCAGCTGCCATAGCTTTTAAATTTTCAGCATATGGGTAACTCATCAAGTTAAAACGGGAAATATCAAGAATTTTATTTTTAGTAGAAGGATCAAAATAGGTCTCCAATAGTAATTGCCGATAGACATTTCTGACATCATCTTGTTGCAATTCGGAAAAGAGATCGCTATCCAAGTTGGCACCTGTGATCTTATTTTGCAGACTAAATAATGAAGGGGTATAACTATAACCTTTATATTTTTTATTGGGATTTTCATACACCAGAGACCAGAATGGTTCTGAATCCATATGAAAGAAAGGTTTGGCAATGGAAGTTTTCTGATTATTGTCCATTATTCCATCCCAATAAATCATAAAATCATCAATTATATCCTGCGATAAAGGGACAAATGGAGATTCAATATTTCCAACTTCTATTTGATCGATAACGCTAAATAAAAGAAACGGTTTATGAGGAGCCCCGAACTTGGTTTTTTGGTCCCAAACCTTTCTGTTTTTATTTCGGCTCAGACTTTTAAATAGTTTTTGATACTTTTTCATATCCCATTTCTAACTGTTTCATTCAATTAAAATATGAGCCTAACGAGCCAAAGGTTCAAGAAATAATTAATTATATTAAATCATAAATTTTTGAAAGAGCAATTATGATTATTTCAAGAGCGTAGTAACAAAGGGGATCTTCTATAAATCACTCAATCTCAAAATCCCCAAATCAACAAATGTATCTAAAAACCTAAAACGCTCAATAAGGAATAGGCGCTAAAACCCAGCAGCCAGGCAAACACGTTGGGATAGATGGTGTAGAACAGCCGCCAGGCCCACTGGGGAATCTCAGTGTAAAAGGTCGACATGGCCGCGATTCAGGGGGAGTAGGTCATCATGATCAGGATGAATGCCACGGCCGCTTTAAAATCGATATGTGTGGAAATCGCCTGCCGGAGACTTACATTGTTTTCACCTGCGCCCTCATTCTGGTGATACAGCACGGCCAGGGTGGAAACGGCTACTTCTTTGGCCGCCAGGGCAGAGAGGGTGGCAACACTCATCTGCCAGTCGAATCCCATCGGTTTGAATACAGGCTGAATGAA
>DATFLI010000139.1:0-3324 GCA_035267805.1 Balneolaceae bacterium
TCAATGATCGCCCGGTAGTTATGGATATCGTCGTAGATCGGGAAGAAAATTGTTATCCAATGGTACCCGCCGGAGCGGCATTAAACGAAATGGTGGAGGGAAATAGTGAGCAGTAATCCTCAAATTGAAATGAATCATACGGATATGGGTACAAAATCCAAACATACCATTTCTGTTTTAGTTGATCATAATCTGAATGCATTATCACGGATCCTTGGAATGTTTAATGGCCGGGGATTCGACATCGATACTATTAGTTTTGGAGAAGGTCAGCAGCCTGGTCTCGCGCGTATCACCATAACTACGCACGGTGACAGTCAGATTGTAGAACAGATTATCAAACAGCTTCATAATGTTATCGATGTCATTAAAGTGCGGGATTTATCTTTCGAACCTTTTGTCGAAAGAGAACTTGCGTTGATAAAAGTATCCGCTCATCCTTCGAGGAGATCCGAAATCATGCAAATTGTGAATGTCTTCCGGGCTAAAATCATTGATATGAGTCCGGATAAACTGACGATAGAAGTGACCGGAAATAATGACAAGATAACGGCTGCGTTAGGTATGCTCCGGCAGTTTGGGCTCGTTGAAGTTGCTCGTACCGGTACCGTAGCCCTGCGCAGAGAGTTTACCGGCGATACATGAGCTTTTAGTAAAATCAATAATAACCTTTTGAACAAATAATTTACATATAAAAATAATAGACATGGAACCAAATACTTATTATGAATCGGATGCCAATTTTAATCTGCTTGAAGACAAAACAATAGCCATCTTAGGCTATGGCAGTCAAGGGCATGCGCATGCACTTAATCTGAAAGACAGTGGTGCAAATGTAGTTGTAGGATTACGAAAAAGTTCATCCTCCTGGAAAAAAGCTGAAGATGCCGGACTTAAAGTTGTGGAAACAGCTGAAGCGGCTAAAGTTGGCGATATTGTCATGATTCTCGTTCCAGATCAAACACAGGTTGAAGTGTATGAAGAGTCTGTTCGTGATAATTTAGAAGAAGGAAATGCGTTAGTTTTTGCTCACGGTTTTAACATCCATTTTAATCAGATCAAACCTGAAGATAATGTGGATGTATTCATGATTGCCCCCAAAAGCCCGGGCCATCTGGTTCGTCGTGTATACGAACAGGGATCCGGTGTTCCCTGTCTGATCGCGATACATCAGGATGCCACGGGTAAAGCGAAAGACCTTGCTCTTGCTTATGCAAAAGGAATCGGTGGTACCCGTGCAGGTGTAATCGAAACCAGCTTCAAAGAAGAAACCGAAACCGATTTATTTGGTGAACAGGCCGTACTTTGTGGTGGCGTTACCGAACTGATCAAAGCCGGTTTTGATACGCTTGTAAATGCCGGATATCATCCGGAAATGGCATATTTCGAATGTATGCACGAGATGAAACTCATCGTTGATCTGTTTTATGAAGGCGGCATCGAACGCATGTATTACTCAGTAAGTGATACAGCTGAATACGGTGGGATGACTTCGGGTCCCAAAGTGATCACCGATGAAACCCGTAAAAATATGGCTCAGATCCTCGATGATATCCAAAAAGGTGTATTTGCCCGTGATTGGATTTTGGAAAACAAAGCCGGACTTCCTTCTCTTGAAGCCAACCGTGCACAACATCGTGCATTGGAAATTGAGAAGGTCGGTAAGAAGCTACGTAAAATGATGAACTGGATGCCAGAAAACGCATAAGGAAATAATTATGCAATCACCTCACATAGATCTGTTCGATACAACGTTACGCGATGGTACTCAAGGCGAAAAAGTAGCCTTTTCCGCTGAAGATAAAATAAGAATAGCGGAACGGTTAGACGATCTTGGCATTCGCTATATTGAAGGCGGATGGCCCGGTTCTAATCCGAAGGACATGTTATTCTTTGAAAAAGTCAAGAAGCGTACGTTTAAAAATGCAAAAATTGTAGCATTCGGAAGCACACACAGAGCTGATCGGGAACCTGCAGATGATTCTAATCTGCAGGCTCTCGTTCAGGCTGAAACTCCGGTGAATTCTATCTTCGGAAAAAGCTGGCTCTTACATGTTTATGAAGCCCTGAAAATTAAGCCTGAAGAAAATCTGAAGATTATTTATCAATCCGTTGATTATCTTAAGAAACATGACCGGGAAGTGATCTATGATGCGGAACATTTCTTTGATGGCTACAAAGATAATCCGGAATATGCGATTAAAACGTTATTAGCCGCTCAGGAAGGCGGAGCTGATGTTTTAGTCTTATGTGATACGAATGGCGGTTCACTGCCTGAGGAAATCACCCGGATTATCAATGAGGTGAGTGCTAAAGTAGATACTCCATTAGGTATCCATGCTCACAATGACGGAGAGTTGGCTGTAGCCAATTCAATGGCTGCCGTTCAAGCTGGGTGTGTTCATGTTCAAGGTACAATCAACGGGTACGGCGAACGTTGCGGTAATGCGAATTTATGTTCTATCGTCCCTAATTTACAATTAAAGAGAGGGTACGACGTAGTTAGTGAAAAACAGCTTCAGCGCTTATCAAGTCTTTCACGTTTTGTTAGTGAATTGGCCAATCTTCAACAGGATAACAAATTACCATTTGTGGGAAGCAGTGCTTTTGCACACAAAGGGGGTATCCACGTTAGTGCGGTCATGAAAAATGTCAATACATATGAGCATATTAATCCGGAATTGGTGGGTAATCGTCGCAGAGTATTGGTTTCTGACCTATCCGGTAAAAGCAATATTATGTATAAATCTGACGAGCTTGGGATGAAGCTGGACAGCACACAGCACAATATTCCTGAGATTGTCGGGGAGCTGAAGAAACTTGAAAATGAAGGATATCAATATGAAGCAGCAGAAGCTTCATTTGAATTATTAG
Organism: Balneolaceae bacterium; assembly: GCA_035267805.1. Taxonomy (GTDB): domain Bacteria; phylum Bacteroidota; class Rhodothermia; order Balneolales; family Balneolaceae; genus Fodinibius. The sequence continues at coordinate 2,875 of DATFLI010000139.1, forward strand.
TAAAACGAATGACCGAACCGATCCAGCAATTTTTTGAGCTGGAAGGCTTACGTGTCATTATTGAGAAAAACGGATCGGGTAAATGCCGCTCGGAGGCAACGATTCGTCTTAAAGTAAATGGCAAAAAAGAACATTGCGCTTCGGAAGGTAACGGACCGGTAAGCGCTCTTGACCGTGCACTCAGGAAAGCTTTAAATCAATTTTATCCGGAAGTTGAAGCCATGAAACTGACTGATTATAAAGTTCGGGTCCTGAATGGGAAAGATGGTACGGATGCCAAGGTACGGGTTCTTATTGAATCAGGTACGAATGAAGAGAAATACTGGGGCACCATTGGCGTTTCTGAAAATATTATTGATGCCAGCTGGCAGGCCTTATCCGACAGTTTTAATTACTACTTACTCAATCAACAAAAACAGAATGAAGAGGAGAATAGCTATGCTAAGACGA
>DATFLI010000140.1:0-15932 GCA_035267805.1 Balneolaceae bacterium
GAGCCAAGACGCTTTGGACTCATCTCACTGCTTAGCATCCTGAAAATTAAGACTCTTATTAAACGACGGCTTAAAAAAGCGGTGTACTCCTATGATACGTTGGCTTTTCAAGGGTACAAACCTTTTCAAGTTTCCAAAGAACATCGACTTGTTCGCGGTGGGGAGAAGCGATTACAGCAAATAAAGCAGGAACTAAATCCCAAAGTCGATAACGCTATCCTGGATAAGCTGATTGATTTTATTCGAAAGGGGGATGATTTGGAATTGCAACGAATACAACCGTATGAATTAGCTGAATACTGGGGAATCTCTCGCAAAGAAGTTTTTGAGACATTTATTCGTGTAACAAAAGCAGGTCTTTTGAATTTTAAGTGGGATTTACGATGCCCCACCTGTCGTACCGTGCAAGAATCTGAAAAGACGCTTAATCAAATTCATGAACCCATTCGTTGCAAGCACTGTCACCAGAATTTCGGCGTAAATTTTAATAATAGTTTACAGCTTAGCTTTACCCCGAATCCACTCATCAGAAAGATCGATCCGGGGCAATATTGTATTCGTGGCCCACAACAAAAATCACATATCCTTATTCAGCAGTATTTACAGCCCGGTGACAAACGATTCTTAAAAACAGAATTACCTGTAGGAACGTATACGCTCCGTACAAGTCAGTCAGATGGTTTGGCTACGGTACATGTGCAGGCGAGCGGACAAAATACCATCAATATTACCATTCAAAAACAAGGGCTTCGAGGCGAGGAGGTTTCTATTGCCCCGGATCCGAATTTGAGCTTTGAAAATAAAAGCAGCGTGCCGCAAATTATCACCCTGGAAAAGAAAAGCTGGAATAACAATGAGGTCAGTGCAGCACGTGCCACATCTTCCCAGCTATTCAGAACATTATTTGCGAATGAAATTCTGCCCAAAGGCGAAAAGATATCCGTCGATAATCTCACCCTGATGTTTACCGACCTGTTTAATTCTACCGGGGTATACAATGAGGAGGGCGATGACAAAGCTGTGGGGCAAGTTATTAATCATTTCGAAATCCTGAATCAGACGGTAGCCGAAGAAGGCGGTGCCATTGTCAAAACGATTGGAGACTCCGTGATGGCTGTATTCTGCCATCCCCACGAAGCACTGCGAGCTTATTTGCGAGCCCAAAAAATCCTCTTCGAAGACGAACAATTTCATAATAACTTTCAGCTGAAAGCCGGTATTCACCAGGGCAGCTGTGTAGCTGTTAATCTTAATAATCGTATAGATTACTTTGGATCGACGGTCAATATTGCTTCTCGTTTCGTAGACTATGCTTCTGTAAATGAAGTTATTATCTCACACGGTGCATGCACACAAGTAGACAGTGATATCAACAAGATTTTAGATGATTTTAAACATGTGAGTATGGTTAAGAATATCGATGCCCGGCTGAAGGGATTTAATAAAGAGTCATTTGCCGTTAAAAGCATCAAGATTGATAATTCTCCCCTGCGCCTGGCTATTTAAGCTGATATTTTACATCCCTGACTTTGCCAAAGTCCCAAATATTCCATTGTGAGTCCTGCGATTTTTGAGCCTGACTATTCACATTCGGTATGAGCGTATCGCATTTCATTCATTCCTTTCGCAATGAAATAGGTTTTTTAAAATTTCTTTGCACTCAGCTTTCAGCATCTTTTTCTGATTTAGAACTTGAGAGCCATCCTTTCTTGGGTTAGCTTGTTCATTTAACGAATACTTCATGCGAAGTTGGTTCTTCAACACGATTAATTCTTACTATCATGACTAAAAGTTATAAAGATGCTGATCCGCCTATTGCACACAGCAGCCAGAAAATGAATAAAAAGAAAAGCATTGCGTTAATTGCCCACGATCACCGTAAATCTGATTTGATCGACTGGTGCGAATACAATTCTGATCTGCTTGCGAAACATAAGCTGTTCGGTACCGGCACAACCGGACAAATGATAGCCGATAAAGTAGGCTTGAACATTAACCGTTTTAAAAGCGGACCGCTGGGAGGTGATCTTCAAATCGGGGCAGCCATTGCCCAAAATGATATTGATGTAATGATTTTCTTTTGGGATCCGCTGCAAGCCCAGCCTCACGATGTAGATGTAAAAGCACTTTTGCGGATCGGAGTGCTTTACAATATCCCTACGGCCTGCAATCGTTCTTCAGCTGACTTCATGATTTCTTCCGAGCTCATGGATGTAGAATACGAACGCTTTCTCGTTGACTATAGCAAAAGATTTACCAAAGATATTGATTGATATTTATGCCGGATCCTTCTCCAAAAAAACAAAATCGACTAGCTGAAGAATCGAGTCCGTACTTGCTGCAACATGCCGACAATCCAGTAGATTGGTATCCATGGGGCGAACAAGCTTTTAAAAAGGCAAAACAAGAAGACAAGCCTGTATTTGTGTCAATCGGCTATGCAACCTGTCACTGGTGTCATGTCATGGCTCACGAATCATTTGAGGATGAAGAAGTGGCTGCAATGATGAACGAGGCATTCGTAAATATTAAAGTCGATCGAGAAGAACGTCCCGACATCGACAACACTTATATGCTGGTCTGTCAAATGCTCACCGGCAGCGGTGGATGGCCGCTAAATGTACTGTTAACCCCCGATAAGAAACCTTTTTATGCTGCCACCTATATTCCCAAAAGTGGGCGTCACGGCCGCCCCGGGATGCGGGAGTTAATTCCCTGGATTTCCGACCTGTGGAAAAATGAGCGTGAAAAGGTTACTAAATCTACAAATGAAATTGTTAATGCATTTCAAAAATCAACCGGATTTTCCCAAGGGAATCTGCTGAATGGTAATATTTTGAAAAAAGCCTACCAACAATTTGAACAACAGTTTGATGAAGCACATGCCGGTTTTGGGCGCGCACCCAAATTTCCCAGTGCTCACAATTTGATGCTGCTAATGCGTTATGGGGTAAAAAATAAGCATTCAAAAGCGCTATCTATGGTTGAAAAAACGCTAACAAGGATGCGTATGGGTGGCATTTTTGATCATGTTGGATTGGGATTTCATCGCTACTCAACCGATCGCAAGTGGTTAGTACCTCACTTCGAAAAGATGCTTTACGATCAAGCCATATTGATGCTCGCTTACACCGAAGCATGGCAGCAATCCCGAAATAAACTCTTCCGGCAAACGGCCGAAGAAATTGCAGCTTATGTGCTGAATAAAATGCAGGACGACCATGGCGGTTTCTACTCTGCCGAAGATGCCGACAGCGAAAACGAAGAAGGTAAATTTTATGTGTGGACTGTTTCTGAGATCCGGGATATCCTGCCAACAGCTGATGCAGAACTTGCGATTGAAATATACAACTTATCCAAAAGGGGCAACTATGCAGACGAATCTTCGGGCCAGCGCACCGGTAAGAATATTCCATACCTTACAAAAACATTTGAGAAACTAGCTCAAGATCGGGATATGAAAAGGGAAGAGCTTATCGAACGTATCGAGAATATTCGTCAAAAATTGACGGCAGCCCGTGACCACCGAGTGCATCCGTTGCTGGATGACAAAATCCTGACCGATTGGAACGGTTTGATGATTGCCGCCCTTGCCAGAGCGGGTTCCGCTTTTGGAAATGAACAATATATTAATCAAAGCGAACGATGCTGGGAGTTTATCGCTTCCAAATTGTTACCGGAAGACGACAATTTAAAGCATAGATATCGTAAGGGCGATGTGGCGATTGATGCCCATGCTGATGACTATGCTTTTTTGATCTGGGGACTGATTGAACTTTATGAAGCGACCTTTAAAACGGATTACCTTGAACAAGCCATCAATCTGAATCAAAAGTTCATTGAAGAATTTTGGGATGATAGAGAGGGCGGCTTCTTCTTCACCTCCGCAATTGGAGAAAAACTGTTGGGACGCAAAAAAGAAATTTATGATGGGGCACTGCCTTCCAGTAATTCGGTGGCTATGCTGAACCTGCTTCGTTTGGGAAGACTCACGGGAAATACGTCCTGGGAAGAAAAAACCGACAAGATGAATCAATTATTTGCCGAAAGCATACGAAAAGCACCGACGGGCTTCGGCTTCGCTCTTCAAAGCGTCGATTTTGCAAGCGAAAATTCACGGGAAATTATTATTGTCGGCAAAAGAGATAAACCTGACACACAAAACATGCTGGATGTCTTGCGCAACGAATTTCTGCCCAATACTATAGTTTTGCTGAAAACGCCGGATGATAAAAAAATCAACGAATTAGCTACTTTCCTTTCAGATTTTGACATGAAAAATGGCAGGGCTACAGCATACGTTTGCCAAAATTACAGCTGCGAGTTCCCAACAAATGATCCTGAAAAAGTGAAGGAGCTTATCTATAAAGGCTGATTGAAGTCCTATCATTAATGAATGATATAGGGATTCTAAATAAATTCGGGCAAAAAGAGTTAATCAAGGTCTTATTGATCTACTGTCCAATATTACGAATCTCCCTTAGCTACTAACCGTATCAATGAAATATTGGGCGGAGCATTATATCGTATCGGCGCAAGAGTAAAACCCAAACCGTTATTCACGTTAATAATAATATTGCCTTCACGATAAATCCCGCTGATGTACTTCGTCTCAAGATCAGATGCACTGAATGTCATCCCTAAAAACGGTATTCGAATCTGTCCCCCGTGAGTGTGGCCGGCTAACATTACATCGTAATTATGCTTTTGTGCATCTTCTATTAAGCGGTCAGAGATTTGATGGGACGCGAAAATTTTAAAGGCGGAATTCCCCGTCTGTTGGGTCAACGAATCCACAATCCCGGGAGCCGCCTTTTTGCTATACACTTCGGTGACACCAGTGATAAGAACTTCATTCGTACTGTCAATTTTTAATGAATAATTGGAATCCTGAATCAAGGGAATACCCTGTTGATTTAAAGCCTGTTTCACATTTTCAACACCGGCCCAATAATCATGGTCTCCTACCACGGCAGTAACGCCATATGTTGCTTTGGCTTCTCCAAGTTGTTGCGCTGACATCCGTATATAATCGGTGCCATATGAAATAAGATCCCCCGTAAAGACAATTAAATCGGGCTTGAGCTGATTCACTTTTTGGATGTATCGACCAATTTTTTTCCGCCCGGTATATTCGTCCCCGTGAATGTCAGAAATATGTACAATTCTGAACCCATCTAAATTCGCAGGCAAATCATCGATCTGTAGTCTAGTACGTTGAATATGGATTTTACTGGTATCCGTATATGTTTTCCAGCCGGTAAAGCAAAAAGTAGCTACAAATAGCAGTAGTAAAACCTGTATATAGATGCTATCGATTAGCCTAATCCTACGACTAAAATGATGGCTTACCAATTTAATTACATCTGCTAAGATCACCCACGTAGCCAGCGCATAAACAAATATGAGTCCAAACCAGAACCAATAATTCAGTGCTTTGGGAAACTCAAGTAAATCAATCCCACCGGAAAAAAAGGAATAAACAAGTGCGCTTATTGGAAATGTAAAAAACGAGCAAAATAAAAAAGGCAGAATTAACCGTTTCCATCGCGATGCCGGGTAAAATTGTTGCAGCGCGGCATAATATCGCCATACCAAATAAGCCGCTGCCGGTATCATGAGAAGCGATACCATTAGCGTCATTCGAAGTAACCAAGACAAAATTCAGAGAGTATAAAAGTTCTTATTATATTTTCGCTGATTTAGCCTATTGGAATTTTAGGACTTGTACAAATTTTATTCTCATATAAATCTACTCCGCCCTGATTTGCGTAGTATATTAACAATGGAAGAATGACGTGATCATATTCTTATTACTTGCTACTATCGGAAAAGCGATTCACGGCGATTCCGATGATGAAATTAAATTGATGAGGCGCATTAAGCAGCGTGATGCCGATGCGCTCGAAGAATTATATGATCTATATAAGCGGTTGCTTTTTGGAATGGTAGTTTCCATCGTTAAAAAACGCGAAGAATCCGAAGATGTCTTGCAGGAAATTTTTGTCAAAATTTGGAATAAAGCTGATTCTTTTAATGAAGAACGGGGCAATGTTTATAGCTGGATTGTAACACTAGCACGTAATAAAGCTATCGACCGAATTCGTTCAAAAGGATACAAGACACAGCAAAAGCAGTCGGTAAGTATTCATGAACCGTTATTCACCTTAGAAACGGATAAACATGATCCGATGGAAACAACTATTTTTTCGGATCGGGCAGAATTGGTTAAAAAGGCTTTGGGAGAAATACCAGCAGAACAGAGTGAAGTTATTAAAATTGCATATTACCGGGGGATGACGCAATCGGAAATTGCCGAATACCTCGACATTCCACTTGGTACTGTTAAAACACGGACACGACAGGGAATGATAAAATTGAAACGCATTTTAGGAGAATTCATAACAACTGATGGCTAACGAAAAATCCCATACCGATAAGTTCGAAGAATTGTGCGCCGGGTATGTACTTCATTCATTGAATGAAGACGAGCGCAATGAGTTTGAACAGATGCTTGAGGAAGCAACTGATGAAGAACGCCAGTTGTATGAATCATTAGCCTCGGCAGCTAATCAATTAGCTTTTACAGTTGAAAAGGCCGAACCATCGGACGAGATCAAAAAGCGCCTTATGGCGGAAATAAAATCTCACGATGATGACCAAGAGAATGAGATAAGTGGAAGCATACATAAAGATCAGACTTCTCCCGAAGATAAAAATAAAGGTGAGGATAGCTTTAATTGGCAAGCATTTGCCATCGCAGCTTCTTTCGCTTTGCTTATTGTCAGCCTGAGCCTGGTATTTTACTCGTTCAATTTGCGATCGCAAGTTTCACATCAAAAAACACAGATTGTACGGCTTAAGAATGAATTACAACAGAAGAGACAAATGCTTTCGATCCTCGGATCCAGGGATGTTGATATGGTAATCATGGCAGGCATGGAAGTTAATCCCAATGGATATGGAAAGGTGATCTGGGATCCCAAAAAACAACAAGCACTCCTGCAGGTTTCTAACTTACCGCCGGTTCCCAAGGGCAAAGATTACCAGTTATGGCTCATTAAAAATAATAAGCCCGTCAGCGCAGGGGTTTTTGCAACTGATAATGAGGGAGATAACTTTTTCAAAATAGAGAAAATGGCCCAAGCCAGTAAGAAGACAGCCAATGCCTTTGCTGTTACCCTGGAACCCAAAGGAGGCGTTCCTCAACCGACTGGCGACATGTATCTGATGGGAAGCATGAAAAACAATAGTAGCGAGTAGCTTATAACAAAATCATTCTGCTCACTACTTTATTGCTGATTACTCATCTTTTGGAACAGGTAATCCTGGAAGCTCAAGACTTTTACGCCGGACGGCACTTGTACCATTGCCTTTGCGATAGATGATTTTTGGACTTGGCTTGCTTCAAGCATAGACACCAACTTATCATTTTCATAGGATTCGGCTTTTAACGGAAAATATTTCTTTTTAAAAATGATATCCGTTGGCAAACCTCCGCTAATCATTTCATCTGCATTGTTCCCCCAGGGCTCGGCCAACATGCCCCAATTTATGTCGATATCCTTGGTCATCCAGACCACCGTCTTTTTATTCTCATGATCTTTATCATGAAAGATAAATTTCTGGCACTTGTAGCCATTTATCGTTTTAGTTTCGCCCGTTTTATCGTAGTCGACATCATCTGCTCCGTTACTTGAGGAATCGTTGTCATCCCCGAACATATTCATCATGGACGTGATGTCAGACTTGGATATTTTAAGAACTTTACTGTCACCGGTCAGGAAAACAAAATCTTTGAAATCCAGTCGAACGAGAATCCCTTCTGTTCTGATGGACCCCATAACCTTGTAATCTTTGTTTCCCTGCAGTAAAATGCGGTCAGGAGTAACATACATGGTAAACTCATCTTGTTTTTGAGGACTTCCATCTGCCGAATAATCATAACTGTTAAAGCTGATCTTACCCTCAAATTGTGCGTAGGCAGACTGTGAGAAACTGACGACCAAAAGCAGTGCCGACAGACAGTACAATACATTTTTCATGATAAAGAGATCTAAATTTCATTCATATTAGGCTGTCTTTTGTACACCCTAAATAAATATAATGTTTCAAATAATAAAAAAGCCTGCCCAACGGACAGGCTTTTTTAACCCTAGATCATTTCGTTAGGCCGTTTCGAGCACATCCATATCCACATTAACTTTGTGGATCCAGCCACCGGCCACCACGTCGTTATCTTCGTAACAAACAACCGCCTGACCCGGAGTGATAGCCTCACGTCCAGTCGGGAAGGTTACTTTGATTTCATCATCATTGAGCTGAGTCAAATAACCCATCACTCCGTCATCGTTATAGCGAATGGCTCCGGTGATTTCCATTTCATCTTCCGGAACTTTGGCATACTTGCTGAGATTAATATTTTTTGCACGGCAAGTTGTACTAACCAGATCTTCTTTTTCGCCTATGGTTATTACATTTGTCTCGGGATCAATGTCTGTAACATAAACACGTTTACCGAGTGCCAAATCCAGTCCGCGCCGCTGCCCGATGGTGTAAAAAGGATAACCTTCATGCTCACCGACGATATTTCCGTCCTGGTCAACGAACTTGCCACCTTTCACACGCTCTTCCAAACCATCCACGCGATCTTTAAGGAAACGACGATAGTTATCATCCGGGACGAAGCAGATTTCGTAGGAATCAGGCTTTTTGGCAACTTTATTAAGTCCGAATTCTTCGGCCAGATCCCGAATCTGGGTTTTTTCATAACTACCGAGTGGAAATTTTGTGCGGGCAAGATGCTTTTGTTCTACCCCCCATAACGCATAGGATTGGTCCTTGCGGGGATCCAGTCCGCGGGAGATGACATAGCGACCATTTTCTTCACGAACATTCGCATAGTGCCCCGTAGCAATATAATCACAGCCAAGGTTGTCGGCACGACGCAACAGGGCAGCCCATTTAATATGCGTATTGCACAACACACAGGGATTGGGAGTACGTCCGTTCATATAATCATCAACAAAACGATCGATAACCCAGTCGCCGAACTCATCCCGGATATCCACGATAAAATGTTTGAATCCGTGTTTGACGGCAATTTGACGTGCATCATTCATAGACTCGAGTGTACAACACCCGGTTTCTTTATCGGATTTACCACCTACACGAGAGTAATCCCACGTTTTCATGGTAATTCCTATAACGTCATAGCCTTGCTCTTTGAGCATTACAGCAGCCACGGAAGAATCAACTCCGCCGCTCATCGCTACCAATACTCTTCCTTTATTGCTCATAATTTTGTGTGTTTACAGGGATGCAAAATAGCTTATAAAATAAGCTTTTTTTATGTATTTCCTATGAAGTGAAGACGACTATCTAATACGGAATTTCTCCTACTCGATTCCCGCAAACACTACATATAGAGATAGGGTTTCCAATCTTCTTGCACTCCCCCTAATATCGATTGCAGGAAAGTAATATGAATAGGTCTGAAAGGTTTCCGTTTGAGAGGCATTTTGGCCTCTTCAGGTGTTCGATTTCCTTTTCGAACGTTACATTCATCACAAGCAGTCACAAGATTTTCCCATGTATCCTTTCCACCACGACTCTTAGGGATGACATGATCAATTGTAAGATTTCTGGAAGAACCGCAATACTGGCATTTTTTATTATCCCGCTTCATAATATTGTGACGAGATAACACAATCTTGTTATATGGTATATTGATGTAGCGACGCAAACGTATTACAGACGGATAAGAATATTCTTCCGTCACCGTTCGTATTTTCCGCTCTGGATAATCATGAAGCATCTCGGCCTTGTCCAGAAATAGCAATTTCACTGAACGATGAACCGAACATACACTGAGCGGTTGATAATCTTTATTTAATACCAGAACATTGGCGTCCATAGTATATCATTTTGATTAAGGCGTCGCATTATTTCAATAGCCTAAAATGCGTTGTAAGAACTTTACTGTGTAGAATCAACATTAAATTTTATTCAAATGCAACACTAAAGGACCGAGGAACGGTTCTTTAAATATTCAGGAATATTTAATAATGAGAGAAATAAAAAAATTTATGCTTGTTTAAAACGTTTAAACCAAGAAATAAATTCTACCCGTTATCTTCAAAAATCTTCTTATTCCCTCTTGGAAATTTTTCATACCTTTCTCACTAATTTTGATGGGATTTTATGAGAATAATCGTAATATCAATCCCATAAATAAACTGCTAAACATCAGATTTCCTATTACCCATTTATGCCTTACAATAAAAATATGTATACCTCCGGATATTACAAGGAGCCCGGCCCCAAACTAGATGAAGAGTCTCCTTTCGAATCGATGATGGAGAGATTTCGATTCGCTGCTGAATTGCTTGAACTTGACGAGGGGATGTTTCAATATTTGGCGCGGCCGGTCAAACAGGTAACAGTTTCTATCCCTATTGTTATGGATTCAGGAGAAATCCAGGTCTTTGAAGGCTATCGCGTGATTCACAACAACTTGCTGGGACCATCAAAAGGAGGCATTCGTTATGCCCCTGATGTGACCATTGATGAGGTGAAAGCACTGGCTGCCTGGATGACCTGGAAATGTGCCATCGTTAATGTGCCTTTCGGAGGTGCAAAAGGCGGTGTGCGATGTGATCCAAAGCAACTTTCGAATCACGAACTTGAACGACTTACGCGCCGGTATACTGCTAACCTGCTGGAAGTTTTTGGTCCCGATCGCGACATCCCTGCCCCCGACATGAACACCAATGAACAAATTATGGCATGGGTCATGGATACCTACAGCATGAATGCTCATAAAACAGAAACGGCTGTTGTAACCGGTAAGCCGATTATTCTCGGCGGCTCACAGGGACGAAAAGAAGCAACCGGCCGCGGGGTTGTAACCGTTACGCTGGCTGCTCTAAATAAAGCCGGCATTCTGCCCAATAAATGTAAAGTAGCTGTCCAGGGATTCGGAAATGTTGGCTCGATAAGCGCAAAGCTAATGTACGAACAAGGTGCAAAAGTTATTGCTATCAGTGATATTTCCGGAGGATACTATAATAAAAATGGCATTGACATTCCGGAAGCTATAGAATACGCCCAAAAGCATGACAATTCACTGGAGGGATATACAGAGGCAGAAAAAATCACCAATGAAGAATTGCTGCAACTCGAATGTGATGTTTTAATACCTGCAGCCAAAGAAGATCAGATCAATCGTCATAACGCGGGAAATATTAATGCCAAGATCATTGCTGAAGGAGCAAACGGCCCGGTAACTGCAAATGCAGACTCAATTCTGGAGGATAAAGGCATTATGGTTGTACCTGATATCCTTGCAAACGCCGGTGGTGTAACTGTCTCATATTTTGAATGGGTACAAGACCGACAGGGTTATTTCTGGACCGAGGAACGTGTTAATCGACGGCTGAATCGTATGATGCGCAATGCTTTTGATAACTTATTCGATATACGAGAAAAATACGATATTACACTTCGACAGGCCGCATATGTCTTTGGTATTAACAAAGTTGCCATGACTTTAAAAATGCGTGGCCTATATGCCTAACCAATTTAAGCATCCTGCTTAAAGGGCAGGATGCTTTTTTATTCATCCTTATGCCAGAATCAGATACAAAAATGCTTGTCCTGAATTCTACTTTTGAAGAAATAAACCGCTTAGAGTCCTTCGTTAACGAATTGCAGGATTTAACGAATTTCGATGATGACGATTACAGCCGTATCATGCTCACCCTAAACGAAGCGGTTAATAATGCAATTATTCACGGCAACAAACTAGATCCTGATAAACAGGTTGTAATCAATACCGAGTATGACGAAAGCAAGGCTATACTCTGCATCAGTATTGAAGATGAAGGAGAAGGCTTCGACCCAGATGCAATACCCGACCCGCTCAAAGAGGAGAATTTGCTAAAAGAAGGAGGACGCGGTGTTTATCTAATCGAGCAATATGCCGATGACATAAAATTCACCAAAGAGGGAACCAAACTTACAATTACCTACCACCTGAGTAGATAAGCTGGAAGGCCGAACAAATAATCTTACCGAACCAAAACCGGTTATAGGACCAATTCGGATAGGATTCAGCAAATAAAAAAGGCGATGGAAGTTCCACCGCCTCAATAAATTATTGCAATGTGTTCCGCCTCAGTTTGTCAACTGAGCTTCCAATTGCTTTTTCAACTTTGATTTTGGCACAGCACCTACAATCTGGTCCACTACTTCCCCATTTTTAAATATCAAAAGAGAAGGAATACTACGGATACCATACTTTGTAGAGGTTTCGGGATTGGAATCCACATCTACTTTTCCAATTTTAGCTTTGCCTTCAAATTCACCGGCAAGCTCCTCAACTATTGGTCCAACCATCTTGCAGGGGCCACACCATTCAGCCCAGAAATCAACGAGTACGGGCTTATCGGAGTCTGCTTTCAATACATCTTTTTCGAAGGAATCATCTGTAAATTTTAACGCTTTACTCATAACAGTTCTTGGTCTTCATTTAATTTAAAGTTCTAAACCTATTAATTTTTTATCAAATTCGCATAATGATAAGAAAGTATCACATCGGTTCTTATTATAGAACTCATTACGAAAACTTATCTTACTTAATGCTTCGGTGCAAGGCAACCGCTTCTTTTCCAATCAAGGATCGTAAACCGCCCATCAACTCTTCATTGGGATCCACAACAAACTTACGGACATGCATCGCAAATGGGCGTTTTGCTTCTTTGCTTAACACATTAAATCGTACATTCGTTTGCCCCTGATGTTTCCGGAAAAGTGCCGCCATTTCTTCTAAGTCGCTGTCATCAACATACTTGGTATCTATATCAAGCTTCAGTTCAATTTGATCCTGGTATTTCTCACGCATACTTTCAATGCGCTCAAAATTGTCTGCAATTATTTGAGGATGACCTCTCCGCGTATCAATATGGCCGTCGATAACCACCAGGGTGTCCACCTGGATCATTCCCATGTTGCGATCATAAACATCGTTAAAAGCAATCACTTCGATAGTGCCATGCAGATCTTCCATTTGTAAAAAGGCAAAAGGACGACCTTTTTTGTCGGTCACCCGCTTGACTTCAGTAATAATGCCGGCCGTGCGAACTTCTGTTCGATCGTCCAGATCTTGCAGCGTTCCGGGATCCAGCGTATGTGAACAAAAAAGCTTAACATCTTCCTTGTACTTATCGAGAGGATGTCCACTCAAATAGAAACCGATAAGCTCGCGTTCCTTATTCAGGCGCTCGATATTTGACCATGACTCAACCGGATCAAGTTTGGGTTCGTCGATAGCTGAGGCGCTATCCCCGCCATCCCCAAACAAATCGGATTGATTAGAATCCTCCATCTCCTGCACGCGGGATCCATAACTTAAAATTACATCCATGTGCTGGATCAGCTGCCGGCGATTGGTGTTTAACGTATCGAAGGCCCCGGCCTGAAACAGGCTTTCCAATGTCCGTTTGTTACAGATGCGTGAATCTATGCGCCGGGCAAAATCATATACCGATTCGAATTTGCCATTTTCATGGCGCTCTTTTACCACCTCTTCCACAGCATTTGAACCAACCCCTTTGATCGCTTCCATACCATACTGAATACGACCATCCACACTCACAAATTTACCGCGGCCTGTATTTATATTCGGAGGATCCACTGTGATACCGATGCGGTAACATTCCTCAATAAATTTCGACACTTTATCGATGTCACCCATATTATGGCTAAGCACCGCAGCCATATACTCGGCAGGATAGTTAGCCTTAAAGAAGGCCGTTTGATAAGCTACAACGGAATACGCCGCCGAGTGTGATTTATTAAAGCCATAATTGGCAAATTCGGCCATGATGTCGAACAACTCTTCAGCCTTATCCTCGGTAACGCCATTCTCAATTGCGCGTTTGGTAAAAATCTCGCGCTGCTCAGCCATTACTTCTTTCTTCTTCTTACCCATGGCGCGACGCAGCAAATCAGCTTCACCCAGCGAATAGTTAGCTATCTTCTGAGCTGCCTTCATGATCTGCTCCTGGTAAATCATAATCCCGTAAGTCGGCTTCAGCAGCTCTTCTAGATCCGGATGGGGATACTCAACCTCCTTACGCCCATGCTTGCGATCGATATATTCGGGTATAAATTGCATCGGGCCCGGACGGTAGAGTGCGTTCATTGCGATGAGATCATCCAGCGAAGTTGGCTTGAGCTGTTTCAGATACTTGCGCATCCCATCCGACTCAAACTGGAAAGTGCCGATGGTATTCCCCTTTTGATACAATTCGAAAGTCTTCTCATCGTCCTCAGGAATCTCATCCAGCTCATAATGGATTCCATGATTTTCTTCTACATACTCAATGGCTGTTTTTAGGATGGAAAGGGTTCGCAGCCCCAAAAAATCCATCTTCAGCAGTCCGCACATCTCGGCGTTCGGACCATCGTACTGTGTAATCAGTTCCTTATCTTTGGAAAGCGCTACCGGAACATATTCACTGATCTCTCCCGGGGCGATAATTACCCCGGCTGCATGAATTCCGGTCTGGCGCGCCGAACCTTCCAATGTACGTGCATAACGCATCATCTTGCTGATCTGCGGATCCGGGTGCTCAAACAAATCTCCAATTTCATCAGCTGATTCAGGGTTCCTGGATTTATCCAAAACCTTATCAAAGGTATTCAATCCGGGCTGATCGGGAAAAAGCTTCGTAATTCGATTTACTTCCTGAAGCGGTACCCCAAGCACACGCCCCACATCACGTATGGCCGTTTTCGCCTTCATCGTACCATAAGTCACAATCTGCGCTACATTACGGCGACCATATTCCTCAATCACATAATCAATTACTTCCTGCCGGCCATGGTCATCAAAATCAATATCAATATCAGGGGGATTTACCCGCTCGGGATTCAGAAAGCGCTCAAACAGCAGGTCGTGCTTCAATGGATCAATATTAATAATCCCGAGGCAATACGCCACAATTGAACCGGCCGCCGATCCTCTTCCCGGTCCCACAAATACATCCCGGTTGCGAGCCTCAGTCGTAAAATCCTGCACAATCAAAAAGTAACCCGCAAAACCCATCTGTTTAATAATAGCCAGCTCCTGCTCGACCCGTTCGCTGACATCCTGCCTGATTTCGCCATATCGTTTCTTGGCCCCCTTGTATGTCAAATCCCGCAAATAGTCATCCATCGATTCAAACTCATCGGGAATGCTGTAATGCGGTAGCAGTAGCTCCGAACTCAGATCCAGCGTATCAATCTTCTCGATGACTTCGTTCGTATTATCGAGCGCCGAAGGAACATCACTGAACAGCTCCTTCATCTCTTCCGGCGTCTTAAGATAGAAGTTCGTATTCAGGTTATTATTGTCATCCGTAAACCGAAACCGGTTGGGATCGTTGATATCGGCATTGGTCTGTAAAGCCAACAGTACGTCATGTGCTTCCGAATCCTCTTCGTTCACGTAATGACAATCATTGGTAGCGATCATCTTTACGTTATATTCTTTTGCCCATCTCACCAGCACCTCGTTACAGTGATCCTGATCGGACAACCCATGTCGCTGGAGCTCTATGTAGTAATCATCTCCGAAAACGTTCAGGTACCACTCAAAAATTCTGCGTGCTTCCTTTTCGCTCTTGTTGATTATTGTTTGGTTAATCTCGCTGGCTATACAACACGTAGTAGCAATTAGACCTTCGGAATACTCTGCCAGCGTCGGCCTGTCAATACGCGGCTTATAATAAAGTCCTTCAGTATATCCCAGCGAGCACAGTTTCGACAAATTCCGATAGCCCGTCATATTTTTGGCCAAAAGCACCTGGTGATATCGCGTGCGATCCTTTTTGTCATCCATCCCCGAAGGGGTCACATAAAACTCGCACCCCACAATCGGCTTT
>DATFLI010000141.1:0-11412 GCA_035267805.1 Balneolaceae bacterium
GAAAGCGAAGCAGGTATCGGATCGGAATTTGTGATTTTGCTGGATCATGGCGTAGCCAATCAATCGGGGGATTTAGGGGATTACACAATGGAGCTTCCAATGGATGATGACTGGGAGGAGGTCGAATGGGACGGGGATATCGAAGAGGATCAAGCAACTTCCGAGAATGCAACGATTGTAGTGGTTGATGATAACTCGGATATTCTAACCTATTTGAATTCATTTTTGTCTCGTCGCTATGAGGTACTTCTCTTTGGAAAAAGCAGTGAAGCTATTACGGCTATCAGAAATCAAAAAATCGATTTGGTGGTTAGCGATGTGATGATGGCGGATCCGGATGGGTTTGAGTTTTGTCGAATTATAAAGGGAGATCCGGATCTGAATCATATCCCGGTCATTTTATTAACGGCCCGTGCCGGGGAGGAGAGCAGGCTGGAGGGACTAGAGTTGGGGGCGGATGATTATATTAGCAAACCGTTCAGCGCATCCGAGCTCTTAATTCGTGTGGAAAATCTGATTGAGTTGCGCCGGTTGTTACGGGAGAAATTCAGCGAAGAGATCCGTGTAAAGGGAAAGAAGGTGGATGTATCATCCGAGGACGCTCGCTTTTTGCAACAGGTACAATCAGTTATTGAAAAGCACATGGAGGATGGCAATTTTAGTGTTGACTGGCTTGCGGATGAAGTGAACCTGAGCTCCCGGCAGTTGCAGCGTAAGTTACGCGCGATTACTCATCTTTCGGCTGGAGGATATATTCGCCTGTTACGACTGGAGCGAGCCAGTCAATTGTTAGCGCAGCACTGGGGCAATGTATCCGAAGTTTCCTATAAAGTAGGCTTTCAGGATTCCAAATACTTTTCCCGTCTTTTTAAACAAACCTTTGGAGAAACGCCTTCGGAATTTGCTAATAAGAAATAGTAAGATGCAGCTTCCCGTTCAGCTTTAATCTGGATATGCCATATATCAAAAATATGGTATGTCTGATTTATCAGGTAGTTTTGTTTATGCGTTTGATAAGGTCTTGCTCGTAAATGTCGCAATTATCCCCCTTGTTCGTCAGGTCTTTCTGCTTGGCTACCGATTAATATACCCCTGTAATCACAACAAATCGGTAGCAAAATGGGAAAACTGTCACAACGCATAAAAGAGAAGAAGAGGAAAGCAGTCAAAGATCTTGGTGGTACAATTTTATGGAATCTGGAGAAGCTGGTAGAACGCAATTCCAAAGTTCCGACAAAACCTATTCTGGATACTGCAGATTTTGACTGGGTAGCCCTTCTTGAGGCCAACTGGCAATCCATCCGCAGAGAACTGGACAAGCTTCTTATTTATAAGGAAGCGATGCCCAATTTCCAGGATATCTCCAGGGATCAAAAATCCATTAGCGAGGATGATAACTGGAAGACCTATTTCTTTTTTGGATTCGGATATAAGGCAGAGGCTAATTGTGCACGATGTCCCATTACCACAAAACTTTTGGAACAAATTCCGGACCTGACAACGGCTTTTTTCTCCATCCTGAATCCGGGCAAGCACATCCCGGAGCATCGCGGGGTGTTTAAGGGGATTTTGCGCTATCACCTGGGATTGAAAGTACCGGAACCAGCGGAAGATTGCGTGATGCGGGTAGAGGGCATCAACACGCATTGGCAGGAAGGGCAAAGTATCCTGTTTGACGATACGTATCGCCATGAGGTGTGGAATAAAACCAGTGGCGTGCGTGTGGTGCTGCTGATTGATGTGTTGAGACCGTTGCGGTTTCCGGTGAATGTGCTCAATAAGACGCTCATCAGCCTGATCAAGCGCAGCGATTACGTGCAGGATGCCCGGAAAAATCAGGAAGCCTGGGAGCAGAAGTTTGGCAAACAGGTGGATCAAAAGACCACTCTTTAATCCAGCCTGGTCTTGAAAAAATAAATCAAAACTCTAAATGGAGTGAGACAATGAACAATAATGAAAAATTCACTATACGAACCTATAAGGGGTTAGCGATTGCAATAATACTGGCAATTATTTACCTGGGTGTGGAATTGCCATCAACGGCACTTGCACAAAAGCTGAAGTATCAAAGCTATGAGCAGTTCTATTTCAAGTCATTTCACTTGAACCAGGCTTCCGGGAATCAGCAAAAAAAGTACAAGTACCACGCGGGAGAGGGGCTCATAATAGGAATAATTGGAGGAGGGCTGGTAGGAGGAGTAATTGGATTGGCCTCTTATAAAGAATGTGATGAGCAAGGGCTTTTTGCCTGTATTGGTCAACCGACGAGTCCGGGTGAATCATTTGGGCTTAGTGCGGTGATAGGCGGTGCGATCGGAGGAGTATTAGGTTTGTTGATTGGGTCCTCTATAAAAACCGAACGCCGCCCTCATCAAGCTGTAAATGTATCAATCATGCCTTCAGCAAACACGCGGAAATTAACATTTTCACCGACGCTGAAAGTCCGATTACCAATCGGAAGGCATCACAGATAAGAACTTGTCTAACAATCAAAACGAATGGAGGGAGCTATGAAATCTCAAAAAATGATAATCTTCGTTGTTTTTAGTTACCTGCTGATGTTATCGGCATGCAAGTCTCACCATGATGATGGTGTAATTACAATTGAGCCGGGCCCGAATGCGCAGGAGGAAACCCAGGATGCCCTGAATATGGCAGAGAATGGTAATGTCATTCAGTTTGAGGCAGGTACGTTTGATTTTACGCGACGGCTGACCATGGAATCGAAATCCCATGTGACCCTGCAGGGACGGGGGCGAAATAATACGATCTTGTCTTTTGCGGGACAGGCTGACGCGGGTGAGGCCATTTTTATCAGTAATTCAAATCATATTGTGGTCAGAGATCTTGAAATTGAGAATGCGAAAGGGGATGCTCTTAAGTTTAAAGACAGCGACAGCATCGTCATGTTCAATATAGCAACAACCTGGGACGAACCGTCGCCCGAAAATGGGGGCTATGGTCTGTATCCTGTAACCAGTAGCAATATTTTGATTGATAGCTGCTATTCGTATGGGGCCTCGGATTCCGGCATTTATGTGGGGCAATCAGACAAGGCGATTGTCAGAAATTCATTGGTCGAAGGCAATGTCGCTGGAATTGAAATCGAAAATACCACAAATGCAGATGTCTATAATAATACAGCTACCGATAACGCAGCGGGTATCCTGGTATTTGATTTGCCAGATCTTTCGCAGTATGGAAAGAAAGCTCGCGTCTTTCATAATAATGTCCATGACAATATCAGGGGCAATTTTGCTCCTGGAGGTATTGTCGCTGAGGTACCTGCCGGAACCGGGATTTTGGTACTGAGCACCAAAGAGGTAGAGGTTTTCGACAACTCGCTGGATAAAAATAATGTTGTGGGCACGGCTGTAGCCAGTTACCAGGCGTTAGTGGCTCTCGATATTGAAAATCCAGTCAGTGATCCGAATTATGATCCGTTTCCAAATTCGGTCTATATCCATGACAACAGCTATAGCAGGAGCAATACCTATCCTGATGCCGGAAAGCAATCGTTTTTTGGGAATTTGCTGGTCAATAGTTTCGGGAGCAATCCTATTCCCGATATTATCCTGGATGGTATTTTTGCTCCGGACGCCGGGGAAAATGGGACTGTCTGTATTGAACAAAATGATGGATCTAATTTTGTCAATCTCAATTTGCCCAATGACTTTCCGAATAATTTGAGCTTTGATGCTTCGGTACACGCCTGCGGGATGGATCCCCTGCCGGAAGTGCAAGTTGATGTGCCCTATTTTAGTAGAGGCACGCTATGAAAAGTCCAATTGATCACAGGCTGGGAGTATTATTGCTACTGGGCGCGGCAGTACTCTCGGTCTGCTTTTACAATGGGTGCGCGGACAACACGAAGATTAAGTGCCAACATGGCATTTCAACGCCATGTATCCCAACGGATAAACCGTTTGAGCATTTGTCGGAGTATCATTTTTTCGAGGGGACATTGAGCGATTTGAATCCAATTGGTCAGCTTATTCCCTACGATTTGAGCACGCCGTTGTTTTCGGATTATGCCTCGAAATTACGATTGCTTTACGTACCCAAAGGATCAATGATTCCGTATGATGAGTCTGGCGCCCTGGATTTCCCGCCTAGCAGCGTGCTGATCAAAAACTTTTATTACCCGTTGGATAAGCGTGATCCGGCACCCAATCGCATGATTGTAGAAACGCGGCTATTGATGCGAAACGATGACGGCTGGGATGCTGAAGTGTACGTATGGAATGAGGAACAAACGGAGGCATTTCGGAAGCCTACCGGGGATATAAAAGAAGTAGAATGGATCGATCAGAATGGAAAGCGTCGAAAGGTTAAGTATATCATCCCCACAAAAAATGATTGCAAAACCTGTCATTTCAGCTATAAGGAATTGTTGCCGTTGGGACCCAAGATCCGAAATCTCAACAAGATCTATCATTACAAGGATGGGGATGCCAATCAGCTGGAACGCTGGCAACAAGCCGGAATATTGACCGGTAGGCCTACTCTTTCGGAGATGCCCAAAGTGGCGGTTTGGGATGATCCGTCAACAGGCAGTATCGGGGAACGGGCTCGTATCTACCTGGATGTCAACTGCGCTCATTGTCATAACAGTGGTGGGGCAGCTAACTATTCGGGACTTTTTCTTTCGCTTGATGAACAGGATCCCCTTCATTTGGGGATGTGTAAAACACCGGTAGCTCCGGGACCGGGATCGGGCGGATTTCGGTTTGATATCGTGCCTTGTAAGCCCGAGCAATCGATCATGATTTTCAGACTGGAATCAGTCAAGCCGCAGGAACGAATGCCAGAATTAGGCCGGACACTCATCCATAAAGAGGGTGTTGAACTGATCAAACAGTGGATTAAAACATTGAGTTGTGATTCGTGTAAACAAAATTGATAGGTTAACAGAATTATATCTGTATCGTATCGGTATAGATAAGGGATGGTTTTTTAAGTTGAGAAACTTTTTCCGGTTGTATCGATCCCATGATTACATTCGAACGGACTAGGCTTTTGAGGAAATGTTTGGTGGCTTTCAGTAAGGGATCGTTTATGTCGGCCCCGAAAATGAGGGATTGGTAACCCGCTTTCCGATAGTGGCGATAAATGTGTCGCAACAAGGCGTCCATGATTTTAGGATCCCGGTTTTTTAAGGCATATTCTGCTATAGTAATATCTTTGATTGGTTGTCCGGCAGCCGGCAATTGGGCTGCACCAAGTAAAGGAGCTGCGAGATTGTAAATTTGTCTTCTGAAGGCTGTGGACCTGTCGTATCTTAAAATCCTGTTTTTTTTAAAAGCGGTCATATCCCAGGCCGAACACACCCCAATAACCTCACTACCCGAAAGGGCTAAAAAGTAGTTCCCAACATCAAAATTGGGCCTCTGATTTAGATTTTTAATAAAATTCACATGATTTATCTCAGGAGCCAGGAACATGCCGGAATAATGTTCCTGTAGCAAGCTAACGATTTGATCGATATCAGCTGTTGTCGCTTTTCGGATGGAATATTTTGTGCTTTGCTTGATGGGAAGCAGCAGGAATATATTTGCCATGGCTATCTGACCCATTATTTTGGCCCGAAATCCAATACGCCGGACCAGATCCATCGCTGCCGGGTTTTTCTCCACCACATAACCGTAGATATATTCAACTCCGGGTGGGAGGTCCTTAAAGAAAAAATCCGACATGTGATAAAGAAAATGTTTGCCACGGCCTGCCCGGGTCACGTGCATATTGCCCAGATACATTACTTCCGAAAGGTGACCATACAGGTATCGTTTCTGAAATGTGGCGATTGCAAATCCCAAAAGTTCACTATCGCTGAATAGTCCCCCACATTTATAGCTATTTGAGGTGAGCTTGGGGATAAGGAAAATGTCCGGCGAGCGGTCAAACCAAATGGAGAGTCTATCTGCTTCGACCGGGGCGATGGAAGCAGTGCGCAGTAGTATATGATTCCACTTTTTATCCAACTCCCGGACTCGGAAAGGAGAGCTCGTATCGATAATATGCTCACTTGATTCAACCAAAGTGTCTTAATTGACGGTGATGGGGATTAATTTGTAAAAGGGAAAACGGTCCTTTTTCAGTAACGCTGTTCCCAATTCAGGATTTGAAGCAATTTTATGGTATACATCGGACGGAATAGTTCCTGACGAATGGATATATCGCAACAATCCCCGGCTGTAAGGTGCTGCTTTCTGGGCTACCAGGTGCATCAGCTGGGCAAATTTATTTTGGGTTTGCCAATCGCTGATATTCGA
Organism: Balneolaceae bacterium; assembly: GCA_035267805.1. Classification (GTDB taxonomy): domain Bacteria; phylum Bacteroidota; class Rhodothermia; order Balneolales; family Balneolaceae; genus Fodinibius. Next base: position 6,273 of record DATFLI010000141.1, read on the forward strand.
AAACGCAAACAAATTGTACCGGTTGATGGGAGATGTGGCTAGGAGATCGTTATAGGATTGGTGAATCAATCGAAGGCGGTGATTTTCATTCCGTAACTTCCGGGCTCCTTCTTCATGAAGAAAAGCGGGCAGGGCATCCTCATACAGGACCCGGTCAAACAGCACAAATTGGAGCATCCAGTTTTCACGGACCGGTGTGTCGGTGCAGAAATTGCGGAACTGCTTATAGAACGTGAGTCCGATATTTTGTTTACTCATATGAATAGATCCTTTTTCCGCGATGCCCCCTTTCCTGTACAACCGCCTGTTGAACATGAGCCGAAACAGGTTTTTTAAAAGCCGGCTTCTTAGTTGATGATCAAAGTAGTTTTTTTGCTCATCAATATCCCCGCAGTCAAATAAGCCGAGCAAGACTTGTTTTCCGCCCAATAGCCATCTACCAACAGGAGCAAAACGGGCAATATATGTTTCGTATCGTCCCAGGTGAATAGGTCCCCGTTCGCATATACCGGGATTGGCATTCCAAAATTGGGTTTCCCGATCAGGAAGTGTAGCTGTGATATGATTGAGCCAGGTTTCCCTTTGATTTCTATTTGCAGGCAAGTATCCCAAAAAACGTGCTGCATCAGTCGGTTCCAGGGAGATGGCAGCCTTCAATTTGAGATTTGACAGGAACAGCTGGGATTCGGCAATATCAACAGCATCGATCTTAATGGAAGAGGGCGTGTTGACCAGTAATTCAATAGGAACCTCTCCGGCGCTGGCTATGCATAGAATACGGTCTCCGGGCTTGGGATCTAGCACACGCAATTCGGTAAGGGGGTCATCCTGTGAGACGCCAAAGTCATATATAAATTTTCGCCGTAAATTCATAGTTTGAAATACGTTCCTGTTTAAAATTAAAGTAGGTATTCTCGTTGTAACTGTTGAAAGTTATACGGAGGATGGCAGGTAGTGTAAAAACAAGGAAAAGTGTAAGGGAAAGTGGGGTACCTTAAAGGATTATGTTACATCTACATCCCGGGACTCAAGAAAGGAATAGCCAGGTTTAATCCCCGGATGATAAGCAGGATGCCGACCACCGCCATAAAATAGGGCGAAAATTTCTTCAGTCGTCTGCGGAGCGAAAGAGAGATCAATCCGCTGGCCATGCTGGCGGCAAACATAGCGGGGATAGTCCCTAAGCCGAAGCCGGCCATAAAGAATACGCTTTTTAGAACGGTGCCCGTAGTCAGGGCGGTCACCAATCCCATGTAGACAAAACCACAGGGCAACAGGCCATTTAACAAACCGATCAAAAAGAGTGAGCCGATTGTCCCTTTTTGGAACAGGGTTTTAATGGGTTTTGTGGCTTTCGAGATGAACTTAGAGGGATAGGCTTTCCACTGGTTCAGCTTATGGCGGAACGCAGAAACCGAAAGTCCCAATAAAATCAGGACGCCCACACTGATGGACAACCACTGCTGAAAGCCACCGATAGAGATCATCTTACTTAGCAGTCCAACAACTAATCCCAAGGTGGAATAGGTAATCACACGGCCAAGGTTATAAACAGTGCGGGACAAAATTAGATGGGGGGTACCTCGATTGCTTCCCGGCAGTGCCAGAGCCAGCGGACCGCACATTCCGATGCAGTGAAAGCTTCCCAGAAAACCGAATGCGATTCCGGCCAGTGCCCATTCCATAATCAGTGGTTCAGGATTATTTGTAAATGCAGTAGAATATCAGATCTGAAAATACGCAAATTGGTGCGGTGTAAAAAACTAATTTGCATCATCTGTTAACGAAATTTAGATATGCATTTCTATTCAGGAAGCATGAAATGAAATCTCTGCAAGGATATGTTCCATTTTTTCAGCGATGAAAAAACGGAACCCAAAAAAATCGCCGGCTACGAATCCCAAAACGACTCCGCATTGTTGACGAGAGAATTTCGATGGTCCTTCTTCTTTTGGTGCTAGCTACTGAATACCAACCGGTACGAAATTCTCAACCACGTCCACTATGCTACGTCGGGCCTTCTAATGCCGGATTTTTGGCTCCTCTTCTTGGCCATAAATACACTTTGGAAGTCCCTCTTGGAGAAGAGGGATTTAGGGAGATTGAAAAATCCTCATAGCTTCATCTTTCGTGATGAATTAGATACCACCAACAAACTGCTTCCCGCCATAGCCAGCGCAGCAAATAGGGGATTGATGAGTCCGGCGATGGCCAACGGGATGGCCGTAGCGTTATACAGAAACGCCCACCCGAGGTTTTGTCGAATTCGTTTTTTTGTTTGCCGCATCGCATTAAAAGCCATCAGAATTTTCTGTAACCGGTCTCCCGGAATAACAATTTGTGCCGACTCCGCGGCAATGGCCGTGAGGTCCCCGAATGCAATACCCAGATCGGCATCCGCCAAAGCCAGTGCATCGTTACTTCCGTCGCCGATCATTGTGACCGAACCAAAGTTTTTGAGCTGATTGACAATTTCGGGCTTGGATTCCGGTCGAGCCCCGGTAAATAGGTAATCGGGTTGTAGCTTTTCGCGAATGGGACGAGAGGCCTCTTCGCTGTCCCCGGTGATGATAGCAATTCTTTTACCTTGCTCTTTAAGGGATGTGATAAAGGATACCGTTTCGTCCCTGACTTGATCTCCAATTATAATGATACTTTGAACATTTTGATCCCACGCGATACCCGTAGGTAAATGGCCGTTTTGACGGGCCTTTTCGATGCGCTTCCATTGTTCGGACGAGACCTGAAAATCATTTTCCTGCAGCCATTCCGGTTGACCTATGTATATCTGAGATCCGTTTACTTCACCGGTGACTCCTCTGGAATAACTTCGAAAATTCTGCACTGAATATTGACTGTCGGTTGATGATTCAGCGATAGCCCGGGCTACCGGATGGGAAGAAAATTGTTCTATGGACCGGGCATATCCGAGTGCTTTGGCATCGGTTCCTTCATCCAGCAATTGCATGTGTCCGGTAGTGAGTGTGCCCGTTTTATCAAAGGCTAGAATATCGGTATCGCTTTGCTCTTCAAATACAGCACCTGTTTTGAAGATGATATTGTTTTTGAGGGCATCACGCAGACCAGAGGCCACCGCCAGTGGGGTTGCCAGTCCAATTGCGCAGGGACATGAAACGATGAGTACCGATAGCGCCGAAAGGAGGGCAGCGGTGACGGCTGTACCGATAATCAATTGATACCCAAAAGTGACAACGCCCAGAATAAGAACTCCGGGCACGAAATAAGCCGCAATCTTGTCTGCTAACCGCTGTTTGCCGGAGTGATGAGCCTGTATGTTCCACATCAGGTGGATCATCTTTTCAAGAGTATTTTGCACCTCTTCGTCGGTCTCGATGGTGAGAGCGTTCTGGGTAAGTATGGTTCCGCTGATGGCTCGATCTCCGGTTTTTTTGGTCACCGGAAGGGATTCGCCTGTAATAAGTGCTTCATTGACGACGCCTTCTCCTTCAATAATGTTGCCGTCAACAGGGATACGTTCCCCTGCTTTGACAACAACATGATCACCGGGCATCAGCTCATCCAAATCGATAGTTTCCAAATTCCCGTTTCGCTGTACCCGCGCCTGCTTGATTCGATTCTCCATCAGATCGGTCAGCAAAGAGTTTTTATCTTTCTTAATGCGGCTTTCATAATAATTGCCAAGCGAGACTACCATGATGATGGCCATGGTGACATCAAAATAGATTTCGTTTAAGCCCATAAACATGGCACAGGTGCTGAACAGGTACGCACTCAGGGCAGCCAGAGCAATGAGTAAGTCCATATTCGGTTTCATTACCGACAACGAAACCCATGCCCCCCTCAGGATAGGGAAGCCGGTAAAGAAGAGTACAATGGAACTCATTGCAAAAAGATTTGCAATAAAAAAGTACTGTACGATAGATTCAAACGGAACAAGCGGTTTTCCGGTTAGGTAGATGGGGTAAAAGACGAGGATATAGACAATCAGTCCCAGGATGCTGAAAATCCCGCCAAGCAGCAGGCGTACAAGCGTGTTAAAATTGTCTTCTCCAAAAACACTGTCCATAGAATGGGCTTTATAGCCCATCCTGCTAATTAGTCCGGGAAGGGCATCCTCGGTTATGCGTTGGGGATCATAATACACTTTAACCATTTCGGAAGCATAGCTTGCCTCGCTTTTATAAATCCCATCCTGCCGCCTTGACATCGATTCAATAAAAGATTCGCAGGTTGAACAATGCATGCCGTCGACTTTCAAAAAAGCCTCCCTCGAGGATTCCGGCGGCTCTTCTGCTTCCCATTCCTTACGTCGTTGGGAGATGGTTTCTTCCCGGATCTTTTCCGCCTGTTTCGGATCCATATCTTGTAACAATTCGTGAACCTGCAGGCAGCCCGTACAGCAAAATTGCCCGTCGACTTCAGGATCGGTTATGGGTGGATCCGGGGTGGGGAGTCCGCATAACGTACATGTGTTTTTGCTCATAATCAGGATTGAAAAGCGAAGCTTATTGTGTGAGAGAAGATAAAGCGTTATGGCGTTTTTTTCATTCCTCCACGGAATATTTATTTCTTTTAGGCGGCTTTATTTTGGTTATATTCGTTCGTCATTCTAAAAAACTATTTTTCAACCAACACTACCCGGAAGCGTCTCGAATTAACATTAAATTTTTAAATTATGGTGGAAATTAAAGAAATTACTAGCCATTCAAAGCTGGAGGAATTTGTGAAATTTCAGTTTTCTCTGTTTGAGGATAATCCTTTCTGGGTTCCACCATTAATTAATGAAGAACTGGAAGTTTTTAATCGTGATAAGAACCCGGTTTTTGAACATGCCGATGCCCGGTTTTTTATGGCATATAAGGATGGGCAAGCGGTCGGACGTATTGCTGCTATTATCAACTGGATTGAGGTGAATCAGCAAAAGAAACCTAAGGTTCGCTTTGGCTGGTATGATGCTGTTGATGATATAGAAGTAACAAAAGCCTTGTTGAGACAAGTGGAAAAAGTGGGTGCCGAACATGAACTCGAATTTATGGAAGGTCCCGTCGGTTTTTCAAATATGGATAAGGCCGGGATGTTGGTTGAAGGTTTCGAGGAGCTGAATACGATGATCACCTGGTATAGCCTGCCTCATTACAGCGCTCATTTAGAGGATCTG
>DATFLI010000142.1:0-7262 GCA_035267805.1 Balneolaceae bacterium
CGGTTACATCTACCTCGATTGCACTGTTAATAGCTGTTACCTTGGGGTTTTTTCTAATTACCGCCGTATCATTGACATAGGCTACGTCCAGCATGGCAACCTGGGGATTGTCATCTACAAAATCGTACAATTCCTGGGTACCCATCAAAAAGCTGGATACAATTTTTTCGGGATGTTTCTTCTTTAGTCGTCCATTGATTACCCCCTTGCGAACCAACTCCATCACACCATCGGAAAACATTTCGGTATGCACTCCCAAATCCTTGTGGTTGGTCAGGGCTTTTAGCACAGCATCCGGAATTGCTCCGATCCCCATCTGCAGTGTAGCACCGTCTTCAACCAGTTCCGAGCAATATTGACCAATTTTACGTTCAATTTCACCGGGATGATTGAGTTTAAACTCGGGAAGTGGCGTATCATATTCGACCATAGCGTCAAATCGTGATACTTTAACCATTCCGTCACCATGTGTCCTTGGCATTTGGGGATTTACTTGTGCAATTACTTTTTTTGCTTTCTGAACAGCGGCACGTGTGGCATCCACTGAGACACCGAGTGAGCAAAAACCATGTTTATCCGGCGGCGATACCTGAACGAGTGCCACATCAAGCGGAAGAATATTTTTTCTAAAGAGGTTAGGAACCTCGCTTAGGAAAATGGGCAGGTAATCGCCACGCCCCTCATTAATAGCTTTTCTAACATTGCTGCCCACAAAAAGAGCATTCACGTGAAAACTGTCTTTGTATTCGGGATCGGTATAGACCGCCGGCCCCTCGGTATGGAGTTGGATGAGTTCAACATCCCGCAGCTCATCGGCGCGGTGGGTCATGGCCTCAAGCAGGTGGTGCGGGGCGGCCGCAACACTGTGAATATACACGCGATCCCCGGAATTGATGATTTTGACAGCCTCTTCAGCTGATACATAATTCTCTTTATTCATATTCCTTCTGTTTACTTGATATTAATATTTTTAGTTCCTGTAGCTCACAACGCGACTCCAATGAAGAGTAACAAAAAGTGCGACTGCGGCCCCTTCAAGTGATCTTCCCAAAATGGTCGCCTGAACGGGCAGAATATTCAAAAAGGTCATGATATTCAGAAAGATTCCAGCATTTAAAGATCCAACGACCAGTTTAGCAATTCCGGAATTGCCTCTTGGCTTGCCCTTAATAAAACGCGGTAAAATCCAGTAGGCAGTGCCAAGTGTAAATTGGATGATGAAGCCGAAAATCAGTATTTCGATGTGTACCGGCAGCAGGATCCATAGTTGCGATAGGGCCGGATAAGTTTTGGCTGACAAAAGCAGGGCGCCAATTACAAATCCCACCAGCAGGTAGATCAATGAACAGCGAATCATCCAACGGCTTTGTGCAGGCATTTTCCTTATGATTTATTGGTTTTTCTTGAAGCCGACCGTTGTCTTTTCCTTTTATGGTTTTGCCGCTGTTGCTTTTTTGACAAAATTCGAGGCCACATTTCCATCACATAAGTAACGGCCGCAGCAACTTGTAAGATTGCCGATACAAGGATAACTATATTCCACAGCAGCGCCGGCGAATAGCTTAACATCGGTTCGGCGATGATGCGTAGGATCAGTCCCAGGTTCAGTAAGAGGTAGGTCAGCCACCCAAGTATTTGAGCCTGGAAACCCTCTTCACGCGTTCGTCCCGGAAACATCCAGATGGAGACGCCGAATATGATTTGTGTAATCCAGCCGACCATCAACATGTGCCAAAACAATGGCATGAGGACAGGCATGTTTAGGGATGGGATTTCCAGGGCGATTCCTAAAAGCAGGGATGCTAAAAAAAAGCTCATTCCGGTTTTAACAAAAATGCGGGCTATACGTGGCATGATACTTCAAAATCTTTCGGTTCATTCCGATCACATTTTTTGCAATCCAACTTATCACCAAGATGAATCCGGCGGCCTTCTTCTGAGATCACCCACGGTCGCAATGTCCACGGTGGATTATGCCGCACATGCTGGTTGTGCCCGCATGTTAGCTCGGCTACCCAATCGTTTTTTTCATCTTTATGATATCCGATGATTGCCTTTTCCATCATTCCATCCGGCTTAAATATTCGGCTAATATTTTATCGATATCCAGTGATTGAATGGCACCGATGGCTGCTTCCATCGCCCCGTCAGCACATAATCCACTCATGGACGCTTCTCTAAATCCCTTGCGGGCTGCCCGAATACATTGCGATCGAAATATTTCAGCGAATTCTTTCATAGTTATTTTAGTGTTAGTACTTCAAAGTTAAGAGTTAGTTGTCGGTTCCTGAACATCAAGTCGAACCGAAAAACTTACCGCAATTTTACCGGCCATCTCTTTGGCATAATCCGCCTTTTCCCCGTTAAACAATTCATTTACAGTCTCTTCAAATAGGTTATACCAGCGACTGAAATCTCCCTGCTGAATGGGAAGCGGCAGGTGTTGGCGAAACGGACGACCTTTATATCGACCGGTTTGAAATAACAGATTTGACCAAAAATCAACCATTTTGGGGAGATGGGAATCCCAGTCAACATTTGCAAAATCATTGAAAATGTAGTCCAGCCGCTCATCCTTTTGGACTTTATTATAAAATGTGATGACGAGCGTTTGGATGTCCTCGTCGTTGGAAATGTCACGCATAAACTTCATTTTGTTTCGTCTTTATTAATTTAATCCATAATGCCATGGCAGCCAGCACGGGTAATATTGCCACCGCTGCCACCATTTTAAAAATCCAGGGGCCACTCCATATCTGCGGCCAGAAGCGTGTTAGTAAAATCAGGCTTAGAATCGCCAGCGTTACGGCCCCGGCAAATAGGTTAAAAAATACTCTTGAGGCATCGGCTAGTTCATATAAAAAGCCGGAGATGGTGAGTGTGAGTGCTCCCAGTAAAAGTACATGCAGGTAAAATATTTGCAGTCCGTGATCGGCCAGCCAGAAACTCGATGGTAATATAGCTGCGGCCAATTGCATCAGCGCTTTAAAGCCAAGCAATCCGATCGGCCAGATCCAGACGGTAGTTTTGAGCTTTTGGGTTCGGAGAACGCCGAATAATATCAGGACTAAGCTCAATGCGGTCAAAGCTCCGCCAAATCGAGCCGTGCCGAGCAGTAGCGAGGGCAGTATTGATTTTGAGATTCCGTAGGGAAAGGTCAGCGGCGCTCCTAAAACAATGCATCCAATTAAAAGATGGGGTGATAGCGGCCATTTGATATCCCGTTTTTTAATCCTGCTAAGTACTACGGCAACTACAATTAATACGACCCATCCTTCAGTAAAGGTTGCCAGGAAGAAATGCGTCATCGCTTTGACCAGCAGTTGATTTGTTGGGTCGATAGCCTGCAGTAAAGCAACTCCCCAGGCCCCCAGCGAGCATACGAGTAGCATAACCAGCGCACTGTCAAACCATGGTTGTATGCTGTCATTGGCAAGTACATTACGTGCTTTTAGGTACCCTACCATAAAGCAATACCAGCTAACCATCACGAATCCCGCCAGAATTACAGAAAGGGGGAGGTTAGTTGAACCGATGGGAACCGGCTGGTATCCAAATAATAGGAAAAATGGGTAGGCCAGCAGGCCTAAAAACAATCCCGCTGCGATAGAATTTCTCATCAGGGTTATTGCCGGAACATTTCCGGATAATTTTGGGCGGAGATAACGAAAGACGACATAGAGCGGTAGAGGTACAGCCCATCCGAACAACATCAGGTGCGAATGAGCGTGCCGGATATTTTCCATGCTTAAATTCAAAGGTATTCGGCCAATCATCCCTAAACGGTAGCTAAAGCCCGTTATGCCTGCCACTACAAAGCTGAACAGGGATAAATTCCACAGCAAGGGGACATCATTTTCACTATTTAGTTGAGCTGTGGAATGTTCCATTTTTAATTACTTCAATTTTAGTCTTTTACTTCAGAACCTACCATGCGCCCGGTCGAAATCATGATGTGTGCCCATGGCTGTCCCGACTCCATAATCCAGGGAGCACCTTTGCTGGCCGGCTCTTTGGATAAGCCCGTTGACGCTTCGGTGGCATAAGGGATGTACACGACATAAAGGGGACGAGCTTTTCGGACTGTTCCTGTCTCGTAATCGAAAGCATCCTTGCCGCCGGTTAGAGAATAGAGCGCTGAGGGCCCGTCAGGCATCTTAAATTGGCCTTCCTTTATAGCAACAATCCGCAGGCTATCCACTTCTTCGTGATTCTTCCCTTTGGCCCGCATTTCTCGTCCGTACTTCATGAAAGGTTCCAGCTCTTTATAATAGCAGGCTACATGAAAATTAGACTTTGTGGGATCATCGGCCAGGCAGATCAATAAATTTTCCTCAGAACCCTTGCGCAATGTTACTAATTTACCTTTTTGATTATAGCCAAGAACCATAGCCCCGGCGCGAAGACTTTCAGGTGCAGCACTTACGGCTGCTTTTATCTGTTGTTCTGCCGGGCGAATCGTGTTTTGTGCCATGCCGGCGTTTGTACATACCATTGAAATGACGGTCATCAGTACTATTGATCCTAAATTTTTCATGACAGCTCTTTTTTTTTGTATATGGTTCATTCAAAACATACAAATTTTGACTTCTATTTGTACATCCTGCTGAGATATTTAATAAAGAATAATAACTCACAATGTTTGTCGGGAGATTCAAATTGCATGAAATACTGTAAGCTCGAATTGTTTTCAAATATTATGCCAGGATCTCTTAGAAAATGAAAAATCCGACTGATTCTATTATTCATTCAATATGAATGAATATACCGCCTAAAGCATGGTAAAAGAAATTATTTTAATACCGATTTACCCTTTTTGATAGATCACATATTATTTATTCAGTGTGATTTTGCATGATTACAAGAAAATCCAATGCTATTCCTTGCAATTCTGCAACGAACTCAAAAGATCGCAGAGAGATAAAAAATATTATGGCCTTTTAAAGGCTGCCAAACCATCCTTATGATAATTGAAGGGTAAAAAATAAACTTTGGCACGGTAGTTGTAATCTCGTGTAGTGAATATAATTAAGACATACTACTCTTAAATAGGAGGTATCTATTATGAAAACTACAGAAAATAAAGCATATAGCAGGAAGCAGTTTATGAAAAACCTGGGTGGCGCTTTGCTATCTGGCGGATTGTTGGCCGGGGCCTTTCCATTTAAAGGTCAAGCTCATTCGAAATCTGGACTTGTGGAATCTCTTTCTTTGGCCGGTGTGCCAACTGTTAAAAGAGTTGCTGCTGACCCGCGGGATATCCCGTCACCTATCAGGCGACGATCCCCCAAAAAGCACCAGATAACACTTGAAACCAAAGAAGTGATAGGGGAAATCGAGGATGGCGTTCAGTTCAAATATATGACGTTTGGTGGCCAGATTCCCGGTCCGATGATTCGCGTGCGTCAAGGTGATACGGTAGAATTGACGCTTAAAAATAATTCAGAAAATACGACCATACACAATGTGGACTTACATGCTGTCTATGGAACCGGCGGTGGTGCTGACGGCACCTTCTGTGCACCGGGCCAGTCACAAACTATTAAATTCAAAACAATGTACCCGGGCGCGTTTATTTACCACTGCGCCGTTCCCAATATGGATATGCATATCAGCAGCGGTATGTTCGGAATGATTGTGGTTGAGCCCCCGGAAGGACTTCCGAAAGTGGATCATGAATTTTATTTCGGCCAGCACGAAGTTTATACCGATAAAAAGGCCGGTGAGCAGGGTATGCACAATTTTGATATGGATACAATGGCAGATGAAAATCCTACTTATGTGTTGCTTAATGGCGAAAAACATGCCATTACGGACAATCGGTATGGATCATTGAAAGTAAAACGAGGCGAAACGGCCCGTGTATTTTTCGTTACGGGCGGCCCCAATCTTACCAGCAGTTTCCATGCTATTGGAAACGTGTTTACTAAAGCCTGGAGAGAAGGAGGCATTGTCAATAATCCCGAGAGATTCCTGCAAACATGTCGTGTAGCTCCGGGTAGTACGGGCGTATTTGAACTGGAGTTTCCGGTCCCGGGGACCATCAAACTGGTTGATCACTCGCTGAGCCGCGTCATACGTAAAGGAATGCTTGGCTTAATTAAAGTAGAAGGTGAAGAGCAACCGGACATTTTTGCAACGAATGTATAGCATGAATTTCAGACTAATTAATAACACTCAAATATAACAAAAGAGAAAAACCATGAAGTTGATTAAAAAAATACTCCCAATATTACTTTTATTACCTGCCGTGTTCGTACAAGTGGCAAGAGCTAATAATGGCGAACCGCGAGTCATAAAAATCAAGGCAACCGACCAGATGAAATTTTCGGTCACCAACATTGACGCCAAGCCCGGTGAAACGATTAAAGTTGAGCTAACCGTTGTAAGTAACTTTCCCCCTATGGCAATGTCGCACAATTTTGTTTTGTTAAAACAAGGCGCAGATGCTGCAAAATTAGCAACCGCTGCGGCCAAAGCGCGTGATAACGATTATATTCCTAAAGACTTTAAGGATGATATTATTGCTCATACGGCACTGGCAAGCGGTGGTAAAACTGTAGAAGTAACATTCACCGTACCTGAGAAAACCGGATCTTATGAATATCTGTGTACTTTTCCGGGCCATTACTTTTCCGGTATGAAGGGAACTCTCACCGTTAAAGAATAAACTAGCATATCGACTGAGATAGTACCTGAGTTGAATAGGGAAAGGCAGGAGTTTAAAAACTCCTGCCTTTTAAAATAATTTGACCAGTAGGGTTTTTACCCACTAAAAGAAAAGTATTTTATGTAACTAATATTACAGACAAATAATCCTTTTCAACGTATATTTTATAAAGTCTAAAACAAATAGAAGATATTATGCAAAAGAATATGAGTGTTGCTGACCGAAGTATTCGAACTATCGTCGCTATTATTTTCTTTATTCTTTACGCTACGGGAGTTGTAACAGGAGTACTCGGAATCATTTTATTAATTTTGGCTGCTGTATTTATCTTAACCAGCCTTATTGGATACTGTCCACTTTATGCACCGTTCGGTATTCGAACGCTTAAGAAAGGGCCGGGGGGAGAGATGACATAAAATTAATCTGTGGCCATCGCAGATTTTTTATAGTTATCGTGGGTACCACGTACATCAAGTGCGTAAGCTCCTCCACCTTTGGGCATTACATAAAGTGGATTAATTTCCAGCTCCGAAATCCCCGGCAAATCCATTGCCAACTGACCTATTCGTAGAATATAATTGATTACGGTTTC
>DATFLI010000143.1:0-2465 GCA_035267805.1 Balneolaceae bacterium
CGGCAACTTTCGGACAATGACCTGACGATCAGCCAATTTGGAGTGCTGGAAGCTCTGCATCATCTCGGTCCGCTCAATCAAAAGGCACTGGCAGAAAAACTGCTGAAAAGCGGCGGGAATATTACCTTGGTTATCGATAACCTGGAAAAAAGCGGTTGGGTGGAACGGCAGCGTAATCCGGAAGACCGTCGCTCTATCCTTATCCATCTGACCCCGGAAGGAGAAAAACTTATCAAGGATTACTTCCCCCGGCATTTAGATCATATTATGGAAGAATTCAGCCTTCTTAATGAAGACGAACTGGAACAACTCTCCTGTATCTGCAAGAAATTAGGCTTGCAGGAATGAACAATATTTAGCCCTCTTATAAGTTATTACTAGTGTTGAGACACAATCTAATGTGACTCCATATATCCCTCTGGGAATGGGCTTGACCGCTCATTCCCTCCTATTATGCTTCTCTAAAATATTTGATGCAGATCAATTTGGCAAGGAAGTGTTGTTTTTCTAATCTAATCCGCTGCAAATCATTCGGGATCAGCCCCTATAATGCTCAACTAATCAATAATGCAAGCGTGGTTTACCCATTCTTTAATCATACCTGATCGCGTCGGCCGGCTCAACATTAGAGGCGCGGAATGCCGGATACCAGCTTGCCAGGATACAAAGCAACAGACTGCCGGATAAAATGATCACCACATCCCAAATATTGATGCTCACCGGGTAGGCATTAATGATAAAAGCCGAGGATAGCTTGATAAGCCCATATTGCTTCTGCAGCCAACTTAACAGCAAGCCTAATCCGCCTCCGAATCCTCCGCCGATAAGTCCTATATAAAGCCCCTGTTTAACAAACACTCTCTTAATTTCAGATGGAGTAAACCCCATGGTAAGCAATACCCCGATATCACGATTTTTTTGGATGACGATCATGGTAAGCGATCCGATAATATTAAGCACCGCCACAATCACGATAATCATAAGGATGAGATATGAGCTCCACTTTTCCAAGTACATCACATCATAAAGTGGTTTCTGCAAATCATACCATGTTGAGATAGTAAAGCCATCCCCAAGCTGCTTCTTCAGTTTACTTTTAACGGCATCCGCCTGGTCAGTCTTCTGCAGACGCAGGTCGATACCGGAAATTTTGTTACGCATCTCAAACAGCCGCTGTCCCGCTTCTTTATCAATAAACACCGAAGGCCCCTGTTCGGTGATCTGCAATCTCGAATATCCCCCCCGTACTTCAAAACGGTAGCTCCGAGGCAGCGAAAACTGGGTGAGGGACTTGCGCATCCCATCGGCGCTGAGCAAGACAATCTGATCCCCGACATTCAGATTCAGATCATTCATCAGCTGCTCATTCACGAGGATTCCCGGTTTCTTATCATGCACACCCAAATCCACCGCTCCCGAGGTTACGTTCCCGCTTAAATTATTGATACGAAAAAATTCCTTCGGGTTGATGCCCTTCACTTCCACTACTTTGTTGTGATTGTGCTCAAAAGCGAGCAATGCCTTGCCCTTTACATATGATGCCGATGCGGTAATCTCGGGAATGCCCTCCAGCTTTTTCTGCATATTTCCGGTATACAAAAAAGAATCTGCTCCGGCCGATTCAATACGCACATCCGGATCATTTTTGAGCAACAGGCCCTTGATCACATTAAAAAAGCCGTTAAAGACCGAAAGCACGACTATCAACAGCGCCGTCCCGATAGTCACCCCCGTGATGCTGATGATCGTCAGCGTAGAAATCAGCGAAATATGTTTTTTGGAAAAGAGATAGCGTCTGGCTATAAATCCGGTAGTTTTCATAAGCCTAAAATAATGATAATGAAGAAGGATTACACCCGGCCTGCTTCACATTTTTTTACCTAATACCATAGTTCATTTTTTATACATTGCCCAGTGCAAACTCATAACAAAATCCGGGGATTATGTTTGGATACATCTGCTCATTCGGTGCTAAAAAATATTTATCTGCATTCGTTGCCACCCTTTTTCTTTGGGGATTTTCGAACTCCGCCCGTGCCCAGGTATTTGGCCACGGCAAATCGGATACGCCCAGGACCTACCAGAAAGAATACCTGCAGACGCTCAAATATCGAAATATCGGCCCATACCGCGGGGGACGTTCGGTAGCCGTTGCAGGTAATAAAGATAAGCCCTTCACCTACTATATGGGGGCAACCGGAGGCGGGGTATTTAAAACCGAGGACGGAGGAAAAACCTGGAAAAATGTATCCGACGGATATTTTAAAACCGGTTCCGTGGGCGCAGTGACTGTTGCCCCTTCTGACCCGAATGTGGTTTATGTGGGGATGGGCGAAACTGAAATTCGCGGAAACATGTCGGCCGGTGATGGCGTCTACAAATCCACGGATGGCGGCAAGACATGGACACATATGGGACTTGGACAAACTCAATTTATCGGAGATATCGTCGTGCATCCCGATAAC
>DATFLI010000144.1:0-9983 GCA_035267805.1 Balneolaceae bacterium
ATTACTTACTGTTGATTATTAAAGCATTGGCTTTCAAGATGAGAAATTCCCAAAAATTACTAACAGAGGCATCAAGGTTATTATGAGATTGCATTTACAGCTTAGCCCGAATACCGATCCGGTACCCTTCAACTACCAGCATGAGCTGACAGGCACCCTCCACAAATGGCTGGGACAGAATGATCTGCACGATAAGATTTCACTCTATTCTTTTTCGTGGCTGCGAGGGAAGGTTAATGGTACACAAAGCGGTTTGAACTTTCCACAGGGTGCGCGGTGGTTTATTAGTTTTTGGGAGAAAGAGTACGGTTCAGATTTGATTCAGGGAATTGTAGGCCAGCCGGAAGTAGCGTACGGTATGGAAGTTGACGAGGTACAAATTGTCCGTTCTCCAGAATTTAAGAATAAATGGCGTTTTAAAGTCTCCAGTCCCGTTTTAGTTCGAAAAAACAGAGATGAAGGAGGGCGTGAACATTTGACTTTCAGAGATGATGAAGTTGATAAATATCTAAAGAGAACGCTGATTCGAAAATTAGATGAAGCTAATGTAACCCATGAAGACTTTAAAATTTCCTTTGATGATAGTTATGCGGGAGCTAGAACCAAGCTCATAGACGTGAAGGGAACAAAATTAAAGAGTAATCTCTGTCCAATTATTATGGAAGGAGATCCCAAGGCTATAGAATTTGCCTGGAACGTTGGAATAGGGGAGTTGACCGGAAGTGGATTTGGAGCACTTTGTTAACAATAAATTGAGACTATGATTTATACAGTAAGATTTCAGGGCGCATTTGGATTTATTAAACCGTGGACCGCAGTACGTGATGAATTAACTTTTAGTCAGCAATTCTTAACCCCTTCGATAATTGAGGGGATGAGACAGAAACTTCAGGTTGATGAAATACTTCGGCATAAACTGAGTTTTACTAAGTTTTCAAAACAGCAGGAACAGACGCGCCCAAAGCTCATCAAGAAGTGGGGTAGCGGTTTTAGTATAATAGAGCGTGGCTTAATGATAGAACCTAGATTAACATTAGGTTTTAAAACAAGAGAAAATGCACAACGAGCGTTGGAACAACATCTTTGCCTGTGCCGAAATGAAGATATTGTGCTCCCTGATGGGGAGAGGGGAATAAAAAGGATTTCAACTGAAGAGTTTGACGAGATTCCCGGTTTTGAGTTACGGTTTACAGACTCAGATGATGGTTTTATAGTAGGATATAATCGGTTTGAAGATTATGAACCAATGTATGGGAGTCTGGAGATTACGGGAGACGCTATAAAAAATGAAACTTTATGAGATGGACGCTTGACAAATATCAAGAGCTTCCTCTTTTAGCAAAAAGCGAAGTTTATGGCGGGGTGTCTTTAAGGGATCACCTTTGTCATGTTGGATCTGCAATAGAAAAAACAGCTCAAAATTTAGGAGAAAATACAGCACTAGCTAAAAACGGAGCTTTACTCCACGATATTGGGAAAGCCCATCCAACCTACCAGGGATTTGTTCATGATTGCTTAAATATTCATGATTTGGCAAGAGGCGTTCCACACCGGCATGAACTTTCGTCGTTGGCATTTCTTCCTCTTTTTGAACAAAAAGACTGGCCTGCTCTGATTGAGATGATAGTTGCACATCATAAATCGGTTATAGGCAATTCGTCAGATCGAGGGTTGTTGGATATAATTAATCGTCATGGTCCGAAGCGTTTTTTCGACCGCCATTTAAAAGATTGGGACGTATGGTCTCCTCGAGCATTAAAAGTATTAGAAGAACTCGACATCAAGGTATATGAAATATCATCACCTGAGGCTCAGAATGCTTTGGAGTGGACCATTGGATATTGTGAAAACCTGGATGATGGATGGTCGAAATGGAAAGGAGTGCTAATGGCATCTGATCATATGGCTTCGGCATTGAACAGTGACTTGAAATCTCATTTGAAGCACTTATTCAATAATCCGAAGTTGAAGTTTCCCCACGAGCCAAATAAGCTTTATCCACTTTCTTTAAAATCCACCGATGATGAGCGATCTCATACATTAGTTGTAGCACCGACTGGAGCAGGAAAAACTGATTTCTTGCTAAAGCGGTGCCGAGGACGAATTTTCTATGTACTTCCATTTCAGGCATCTATCAATGCGATGTATCAGCGCATCAGGAAAATGACTACTGAAGAAACGGATGTTCGCTTACTGCATTCAAATTCAAAGCTCGTTGCAGATGACGAAACCCGGCAGCGTGTGCAGCTACAGCCTTTTGTTGGTGCAAGTATAAAGGTGCTTACCCCGCATCAGATTAGTAATGTTATTTTTGGTTCAATGGGCTTCGAAGCCAATTTATTGGATCTTGGGGAATGTGATATCATCTTGGATGAAGTGCATACCTATGAAGCAGAAACGCAGGCAATGGTTGTGGAGATCGTAAAAGTATTGTTGAAACATAATTGCCGAATTCATATCGGGACCGCCACCATGCCAACGGCTCTATATGAAAACCTGCAGCAATTAATGGGAGGAGAGAATGAAGTTTATGAGGTCAACCTTTCTGAAAAAGAATTAGCTACCTACGACAGGCACTTTATATCTAAATATAGTAGTTTCGACAAGCTTCATCAGACTATTGATGAAGCATTGGAAAAGCAGGAAAAAGTGCTGATTGTTTGTAATACAGTGAAGCGGTCTCAGCAAATTTTTGATGAGCTATCAGCATTGTTTGCGGATATACCAAAAATGCTGTTACACAGTCGGTTCCGACGAAAAGATCGCAGAGAAAGAGAAGATCGGTTAGAAAAAGAATTTAATGAGGGAGAGGGGCCATGCATCGTCGTTTCCACCCAGGTAGTTGAAGTAAGCCTGGATATAAATTTTGATCGGATGATTACGCAAGCAGCTCCAATTGATGCATTAATCCAACGGTTTGGCCGGGTTAACCGAAAGCGCCAGCCCAAAAAAGAACAAACTTTCAAACCTATTCATGTTATCGAGCCAGACGATAATACATTGCCATATAGCAAAGAAATAGTCGATAAAAGTTTTGAATTATTGCCGGATGAGGCACTGCTTAAAACGAATGAGATACAGGATCTAATTGATCAGGTTTATCCCGAAGTAACGATTTCCGAGATATCAGCCCATTGTTGTTGGAAAGAGGGAAACATCACTCTAAAAAAATTACGGCATATTACGGAGCCAATTCTCCTTAAGCTGTTAGAAATAAATTCGGCGACTTGCATTTTGGGGCAGGATTATGAGGAATATATGGACGCTGACTGGAAAGAGCGACAATGGCTGGAAATACCCGTCAATCAAAAGAGCCTTTATGGTTATGAGGGGAGTTTGCAAACTGCCGAAGCAGGTAGTGAACCTTATATTATGGACGGGCAAGATCAATATGATATGTTGGGACTTCAGCTAAAGCAATCTTCAAACTTTATATAAAAGCTAAGTTATGTACACCGTCGAAATAGGACGACAGTTTTTGAAATACTACAACGAGAAAACAGGCAATGATTATTCTGCTTTAGAGTTCTTTGAAAAAGAGTTTTTTCCCGTGGTGTTTGATGTGGAAGATCATTTGCACCTTATGCATGTACACGGCTCAGCATTTTTTCAACCTTCCTACAAGAGGCTAGCAAAAAAAGAAGATGTTCCAGTTCCAGATTTTAGAAAAGAAAAATTCTTTAATTCAATTGAGGATGTAATTACAGGAGAAAGTGAACCACATGGTGGTGTGGGAGTTGGGTATATGGCAGGGGGAGTTGAGGAAACTACTTCAGGACAGGTAAGTAATATCGATTTTGAACTATCAAGAGAAAACTTGCTTTATTCATGGATAGGAGGAGCTTTGGGGGTAGGTTTTGGGGGCGGTTATGATTTTTTATTTGAGAGTAATGAGATCAATTGGTTTCTCTTTAAAGGGTGGGAATATTATCGAGAGTACTTAAAGCAAACACCGAATTTTAAAGGTCGGCAACTGGAAACTTGGAATGGCCTTTGGATTAATTACGGTCTACAGTATTCAAAAGATTTCGATAAGGCTTTTAAGGAAACAACTATTGGAATTGAAGATCACACCAAGAAAAGTGGCAATTATTTAAAATTGGAACGCCCAGATTGGATAAAACAGATATTTTCTTTAGCCAAATATTTTAATGGCAAAAAAGAAAGAGAGTTAGTCTACGGCTATGGCTATGGACAAATGAATACGACACTTGGCTTTTTATATCTCGAACTCAAAGAGGTTAAGTATATGGCCGATTTATTTGATCAATTAGTAGCTGATGATTCTGAGTTAAGATCATCAGAAAGAGTACAAATAGAAGATGCTTATGAAACTTTCTTCTCTTTAGTGCAAGCCTGTGAAATGGGAGGTATTGGAGTTCAGGCAGTTCGCCCCAAAGATTTACGAAAATATACTATCTGGACTAAAAATAAGAATGTGAAGTCTGCCCCCAATCTTTCTAAAAAAGACAAGCGTATTAAATTTTTAACCTTTATAACCTGGATAGAAGCTATGTTGAAAAATGACGAAACCTTACAGTTGTCAGAGGAAGTCGCCGAAGCCTTGATCAAGTTCGAAGGCGGAGAAAAGCGCTTAAAAACCCGAATAACAGCAGTTGAAAATCTTTGGGAATCTAAAAGCCGCCAACAATTCATTGATAAGTTATCTGCCATAGTTAAAGAAGAACCTAACATTGCAGACACTATAAATCGTGCGGTTGATCAATTAATGACAAAGATACCCCAGGATATGTATAAGCTTTTTCTCACGCTCATAAAATTTAAATACCACTATTATCAATCGAACTAAAATTTTCTATAACAATAAACCACGAGTACAATTATGAAATCACCATATTTATATTTGAGAGGTCTTAAGCACGTTGAACATACTGTTTTTTGTGTTGAGGATGGACAAAAGACCTACTTTGAGCCACAATTTAATCGACATCAACCTTTTTCTAGTGGCCAACAGGTTAAACGATCTATTCTTGAGAGCGTCATGCGAAGCTTAGGCCAAGACTTAGCGCCTGTTGAATTTTTATGGAAGATTAAGAAAAAAGGAAATCCACCGAGCGAAGATATTGCTGTACAGCCGTGTGATCCTACCTATCCAGACCAATTATTAGGCGGTTACATGAAAGCATCTTCTAAAGCTACGAAAGATAAAGATGAGGAAGATTTTGTAGTAAAGCGGAGGAGTCCATTATCTATTTCTGCAATGCGACCTCTCCATCCATTACTAGCAGGTACTGATGCCGAAAAAGGTACTTTTGATCGAACTTCCAATCCTAATAGTAAGGTGACGTTATTGGATGAGGATGGAAATGAAATGAGTTCTGAAGAGATGCAGGATTATTTAGAAGATATTGAGAAGCATCTCCCTAAAAGAAAGTTTCTTGATAAGCAAACTCGAGCCTACGGTCTATTTGTTTATGATGTGGCAATTGACCTGAGAAGGTTATTCTCGGTTTCTACGATTGGTTTAGATAAAGGGGAGCCAGAAGTATATTCTGATGTGAAAGGAAAAATGAAAGAAGCCGGCTGGGTTGAAAGTGAAAATTTCTTTGGTCCCTGTATGGTATGTCCGGAAGATCAGCGAGAGAAAATTATAGAAGCGTTGGCAGAAGGATTAATCAACTGGCAGATTACGAGCAATCAGGCACGAACCTTTAGTCTAATGGAGCCCATTGCATTTGCATTATCCGATAAGGCGCATACCATTGCCGGAGCTATTCGGGCGGAATTGAGGGAAGATGTGGACAAAGATCAGGCGGTTCCACGTGTTGATGAGGATGCCGGCGCGGATGTTTTCAAGACGTTACCAATTAGTGGTTATATCAAGGGAGAATATGGTACTGCTGATGCTGTAGATCAAGCTAAACAATGGCTAATCGATCGGCTCCAATCCTTCGACTACGAAAACCAAACCCCAGTCGCGGCCAGTTGAGATCTATAATGAAGCAATAATTAAACCTGACAGGTTTCAAAAACCTGTCAGGTTTGGGAAGAGCCCTATGCCACAGAAACGCATCCCACTTGAACCGGGCCAGATGTACCACATCTGGACACACGCTAATGGAGATGAAAATCTATTCCGGGAAGATGAAAACTATCGTTATTTCCTGGAGAAGTATATTTATCACCTGCATCCGGTTGTAGAGACCTTCGCCTATTGTCTGATGCCCAATCACTTGCACCTGATGATAAGAGTGAAGGGTAAAAAGGATGTGTTGGAATTTGTTAGAAAAAAGAAGGAAGATTATTCAACCCTCCAAGGGTTTGGAACCCTTGGAGGGTTTAGTAACGTCATCAGCCACCAATTTTCAAATTTGTTTAATGCTTATACCCAAGCCTACAACAAAAAATACGATCGAAAAGGGAGCCTTTTTATTTCCAATTTCCGTCGAAAGAAAATTACTACTGCCCAGTACTTTGCCCGCCTAATTGTCTATATCCATAACAACCCGGTACATCACGGTTTTGTAGAACATACTAACAACTGGCCTCATAGCAGCTGGCATGCGTATATGTTGGATAGGGGCACGAAGATAAATAGGGAAGAAGGGTTGAAGTGGTTTGGCGGTAAAAAAGCCTTTAAGCAGGTACATGATAATTTGAATCCCCCCAATTTAGTATCGGTATTTGAAGGATGAATCATTTAAAATGAGTAAACTTGGAAGGTTTGTTGAAAACCCAAACTTATGAACACTGAAGAAAAACCTATTACCGGCACCGAAGTCGCTTACTACTTTGTCTGCGCTCGCAAACTGTGGTTTTTTGCCCATAATATCCAGTGTGAGCATGAGAGTGATGCTGTGCGCATGGGGCGTCATATACACGAGACCAGCTACAAGCGCAAGAAAAAAGAGGTGAGTGTGGACGGCATTATCGTCGTTGACTGGATTGATCACGATAAAAAAGTTATTCACGAGGTCAAAAAATCGGCCAGTATGGAAGAGGCTCACGAATGGCAGCTCAAATATTATATGTGGTATCTCGAGCAAAAAGGGATGGATGTGGCCGACGAAAAGAGCGGAAGTGAGTATGAAGATAGAGCTGAGAAGCGTGGTTATATAGGGGAATTAAATTATCCCAAATTGCGCCAGACCAAGCGGGTAGTGTTATCTAACAAAGACCGCGAGACTATTGAGCAGAAGATCATCCCCAATATCAAAAAAATCAGGAATCGCGAAAAGCCTCCGCGGACCGTAGAATGGGAGGTCTGTAAATACTGTTCGTACAATGAACTGTGCTATAGTTAAGTCGTATCCCTAATTAATTTCAGAACTAAGTAATACCTGAATTCATGAAAAGACCCTACTACATATTTTCATCAGGCAAGCTGATGCGCAAGCAAAATACCATTTTCTTTGTGCCGTATGATGAAGCGCAGGAGCTAATTGAGGAAACCGGTCAAAGCAATGAAGCACCGACGGATTGGGAACTCATTACTGAGGCGGGGAAATTTAAAAAAGAGCTGGATTCAAAAAATAAGCGAGTCATACCTATTGATGATGTGGATTCGCTAATGGTGTTCAGCGAAATTAATTTCAATGCGCGGATGCTGCGGTTTTTGTCCAAAAACAATATCCCGGCACATTTATTTAACTATTATGGACATTATAGCGGAAGTTACTATCCGCGAGAGTATTTGCTTAGCGGTTTTTTGCTGGTTAACCAGGTAGATCATTATAAACAACATAAAAAGCGAATGCGGATTGCCCTGCAGCTGGTCCGTGGTGCAGCCGCCAATATGCTCCGGAACCTTAAGTACTATGACGGACGGGCCGGTGATTTGGGGGCATCCATCAGCAAAATAGAAGAGATTTTGGACAAAGTGCCACTGGCCAAAGATATTCAGGAGTTGATGGGATTAGAGGGAAATATTCGCCAGGCGTACTACAGTGCCTTCCCCACGATACTGGGTGATAAATATGATTTTGACAAACGCGTAAAGCAGCCGCCAGACAACGCCGTGAATACGCTCATCTCATTTGGGAATTCCATGGTATATACTACCTGCCTGACCGAGATATATCGGACCCAGCTATCTCCACTAATTTCTTACTTGCACGAGCCCGGTGATCGTCGCTATTCGCTGGCACTGGACCTTGCCGAAATCTTTAAGCCGCTTCTGGCCGACCGGGTGATCTTTACCTGCCTGAACCAGCGGCGTATCCAAGCCAACGATTTTGATGCCTCCCTCAATTTTTGTCACTTGACGAAGAAGGGACGTAAGACATTTGCTAAAGTGTTTGAAGAGAAACTGCAGACCACGATCATGCATCGCCAACTGGAGCGAAAAGTTTCGTACCGCCGGCTCATCCGGATGGAGTGTTATAAGCTGGTCAAGCATCTTACCGAGGCTGAACCCTATGAACCTTTTGAAGCCTGGTGGTAATGGAATTATTGATTTGTTGATTTAACAATCGATAGTTCAGCAAATCTATAAAAACTAATCATTGTTATGAATAGGAATATTTTTTTGAAGGCTCTGTTCCATTTACCGTTTGGGGGATTTCTGGCAAAATGGTATCAATCTGATTCGGACGGGCCTGCCTATCTTCTAAATAAGTTTTATGTAGCTGGATTCCAGTATTACAAAGGCCCATCCATCATCGATTCGATCGGCCAAGGAGAATGGCTGCAACTAAAAGCAGATCCGGCTAATGAATACGATCGTTTTGCCGTAAAGATTTTGTGGGATGGAGAATTTATGCTGGGCCATGTCCCCCACACCGACAACAGACACATCAGCCGGTTGTTGCAACAAAACGTATCATTGTATTGCACTGCAACCGAAGTGAATCCCAAAAAAGAAAC
The DNA here is from genome assembly GCA_035267805.1 of Balneolaceae bacterium. GTDB lineage: Bacteria > Bacteroidota > Rhodothermia > Balneolales > Balneolaceae > Fodinibius. Next base: position 8,827 of record DATFLI010000144.1, read on the forward strand.
CTGGGAAATGCTAAAAGTAGAAGTCTGGCTGTAATAAATCATCAATTCTGTAAATCAACAATTTCTCATGTACTATATTTTAGTTTATGACGTAAACGTCGATCGTGTGCAGAAGATGCTGAAGCTGATGCGAAAATATCTGAATCATGTACAAAATTCTGTCTTTGAAGGAGAGTTGACCGATGCTCAGCTGGCAGAACTTAAAGATGCCGCACGGGACCTGATGGATGAGGAGGAAGATTCAATAATTATCTATAGGGTGGGAAGCAAGCGGTGGAGCAATCGTGAGGTATTGGGCATAGAGAAACATGATATCGACAATTTTGTATAGGGATTTTATCGTCGCCCCGTCCTAAAATAGAGAAGCTAAAAACTCCGAAGTTATTATCTTGCAGAAATAAGTGAGGAAAGCCCATTTAGAGTGCGTGTATGGAGATATAAGGCATCGTCGAACCCCCCATGAAAATGCAAAATTACCGACTGACGAGAAATTATTGATTTTTTAGTCCAAAAACCCCTATATATAGCCTTTAACCGTCGATCTGGCGACGGCTTTTAATAGCACCTTAGAGGAATTGAAATTTAGCCCAAGATGCACTTTGCCTATACATTAAATTACTTTTAATAGCACCTTAGAGGAATTGAAATTTAGACCTGGTACCCATGGCATTGGTCTTGAACTTCCTTTTAATAGCACCTTAGAGGAATTGAAATTTTGATGGAGATGGATATATTACTGGGTTTTATTTCTCTTTTAATAGCACCTTAGAGGAATTGAAATTTATCAAGGAGCAGGTCTAACATGCGTTTGGTCTGTCTTTTAATAGCACCTTAGAGGAATTGAAATCGGTTCGATAACCTAGGCATAGCACGGAAAGGGCAGCTTTTAATAGCACCTTAGAGGAATTGAAATTTTCAAGCTCGAAGATAACCCGTTCATAGCTGATGCTTTTAATAGCACCTTAGAGGAATTGAAATTGACAATACGTCGTCAGGTGGTTCGGTTTTGCCTGACTCTTTTAATAGCACCTTAGAGGAATTGAAATTTTTCAGAGATGAAGGTCGTTATCCGGTCTCCACTCCTTTTAATAGCACCTTAGAGGAATTGAAATGGCTCATACTCCCGCCGTGGGTGTCTAATATGGTTTCTTTTAATA
>DATFLI010000145.1:0-3541 GCA_035267805.1 Balneolaceae bacterium
CCACGGTTGGTATTTCGGATAATATTATTATAAAAATAGATGTGTCTAAAGTCGTCGTAACTTTCGGTACCAATTTTCAGGGCACAGGATGTGGAGGTCAGCCTGCAATTTTTTACCGTTATATTCTTACACGCTCTGTGCCTTCCGTTGAAGAGGGTGGTTTTCAGGGCAATGGCATCGTCAGCTGTTGATATAACACAATCAGATATTGTTACATTCTTAGACCCATCTATATCGATACCGTCTGAATTTACACCCATATTGAGATTTGAAAAGATACGTACATGCTTGATGGATACTTTATTTGACCATCGAATATGTAATGCCCAAAAAGGCGAATTAGCCAGGGTGATTCCTGAAACGGAAACGTTTTTACAATCTGAAAGAGTAATCAGACTTATGGGTGGGACTTTTCGGACCGGTGCCATGGGGCTCAAGCCATTTTCCACTGCAATACGGTAGGCTCTCTCAGTCATGTCGGAAGGGTTGTAAGGTTCCATAACATATTCAGGTTGACCAACAACTTTTCCCTCGCCTTCGATGGTAATATCTTTTGCCTTGTTAGCAAAGATAAGCATGGGATTTTCGTCTGCGGGAATATTCCGATAAGCATTGGGATTAGTACTTGCGAAGAGGGCAGCGCCGGCTTCCAAGTGCAGTGTAACGCGGCTTTTAAGAAAGAGGGTAGTACTGGTATAATTTCCAGGGGGCAAGATTACCATACCCCCGCCTGCATTATAACAGCTATCTATAGCTTGCTGGATGAAAGGCGTGGCGTCTTGTGATTTTACACCTTTGGCACCGAGTTGAGCAATAGATATTTTCAAAGACTGGGCATTTCCGGTCTTGGCAATCAGCAAAATAAAGAAAATTCCGACGAGTCGAATCATTAAGGGGATTATTGGATTTTAAAAAACTCCCCGTCTAAATAGCTGATTGGTTCCGGTCCTTATCCGATGCTGGCGAAATGTAATTATTTCTATATAAATATTCGACTTAAATAACTGAAAATATTCATTTTGGGATTATTTCCTGTTTTGTCAAGGCAGGTGATTAAATATGCGAAAAATGTCTGTACAGGGTTTGGCCACGTCCGACAGAGCTTCCAATCAGTTTTTTAGATAGCCTTATAGATCCTGAAACAAGTTCAGGATGACACAGATTGAAGCTAATATTATCTCATTTCTTCCCATAGATCCTTTAAAGCTGGATTTTCTCGTTTTATTAAATTCAGTTTCCATTCATGATGTCAATTCTTCAGTTGTTTTTTTCTATGTATAGCATCATTAATATTAGGATATTTCTCGATATGCATGAGATACTTCACATTATATTTTCCTGTAAACTGGGATCCTTTACCAATTCTATGGTTCCAAATCCTTTCCAATAAATCGCTCGTCACACCTATATAAAGGACGTTTCTGTTAAAATTTGCTAGTATATACACATATCCAACTTTTCCCTTATTATTATTATTATTATGATAAGCCATTCAACAGGTAGGTTTATGTTGTTCTCTCTTAAAGGTAAGACCGTTTGGCAAGGCAATCCTTACATTTTAAAGCTTGGTGTCATCCTGAACTTGTTTCAGGATCTGTTGTTTCTATTCTTTTAAAACTTCTGATTGGCTTGATTTAAGTAAACATGCCGAGTCTGAAAAACCCGGCATGTTTATAATTAAAAACTATTCTTCCGGCATATCATTGCCGCGGGGCACAAAGGCCTGGATATCCGTGATTTCTCGTCCCAGAATCAGACCATGGATATCAAAAGTGCCCTCGTAGGTATTTACCGATTCAAAATTCATCACATGATGGATAACCCGGTATTCTCCTGTGATTCCGTTGGCGCCGTGCATGTCACGAGCCGTACGTGCAATTTCCAAGGCCTTTCCGCAATTGTTACGCTTGGCCAATGAGACCATCGAGTGGTGAGCCCGTCCCTCGTCTTTCAACTTACCCAACCGCCATGCAAGCAATTGCATCTGAGTGATGTCTGTAAGCATATTGGCCAGCTTTGTCTGTGGCAGCTGGTTGGCTCCGATAGGATAGCCGAATTGCTTGCGTTCCAGCACGTATTGACGCGCCTTTTGATAACAAAATTCTGCGGCACCGACGGCTCCCCAGGCAATACCGTAGCGAGCACTGTTCAGGCAGGTGAATGGGCCTTTGAGTCCGCGGATATCGGGAAAGACATTATCATCCGGCACAAACACATCTTCAAACACAAGTTCGCCTGTCTCGGAAGCTCGCAAAGACATTTTATACTTGGTGGCCGGCGCGCTAAATCCGTCCATACCTTTTTCGACCAGAAATCCTCGGATTACGCCCTCATCATTTTTATTCTTTTTCGCTTTGGCCCAGACGACCGCTACATCGGCAATGGGAGAGTTGGTAATCCACATTTTAGCGCCATTAAGTGTCCATCCACCCTCGGTTTTTACTGCTGTTGTTGTCATAGCTCCGGGATCGGAACCATGATCGGGTTCCGTCAATCCAAAACATCCGATAAGTTCACCGCTGGCCAGCTTGGGAAGAAACCGTTCTTTTTGCTCTTCGGTACCGAATTCATGAATGGGCAGCATCACCAGCGATGATTGGACAGACATAAACGAGCGGTATCCCGAATCCACACGTTCAACCTCGCGTGCAATGAGTCCGTAGGCTGTTTGGCTGGCTCCCGAGCCGCCGTATTTGGGGTCAAGATAGGAACCGAGTAATCCCAGGTCACCCATCTCCTTGGCAATATCAGGATCAAAATATTCTTCCTGGTTGCCTTTTAGGGCGCGCGGTTCAAGCTTGCTTTGGGCATAATCCCGAGCTGATTCCATGATCATGCGATCATCTTCTGATAGCTCGGATTCGAAAAGAAATGGATCGTCAATGTTGAAGCTGTTTTGGGACATATTTTAAAATTTTTGCCGTTTCTATTTTTTAGAAGGTAAGCGGTTGGGGGATAAAATTAAAACCGAAAAAGCTTTTAGGATACGGGACCTTCTGAACTCGGTATCCCGGCTACCAGTAGCCGTTTTATTGCCAGAATTCTTTCTTGAGCTCCCGGGCGATAATCATACGTTGAATTTCAGAAGTGCCTTCGCCGATCGTCATCAGTTTGGCATCACGCATAAAACGTTCTACATGATATTCTTTGATGTAGCCATAACCTCCGTGAATTTGTACGGCTTCGTCGGCTGCGCGAACAGCCAGTTCCGAAGCAAATAGTTTGCCCATGGATGCTTCTTTGGTGAATGGCTTGCCTTGGTCTTTGAGCCACGCTGCACGATGGACCAGAAAGCGAGCGGCGTCGATTTCGGTAGCCATATCGGCAAGCTTGGTTTCTATCGCTTGAAAATCTCCAATTGGCGATCCGAATTGCTTGCGTTCTCCGGCATATTTCATCGATTCCTCGAGTGCTCCGCGAGCAATGCCCACCGAAAGAGCGCCAATCCCGATGCGGCCGCCGTCGAGTACCTTCATGGTATCAACGAAGCCCATGCCCGATTCGCCCAATAAATTTTCCTCGGGCACTTCTACATTCTCAA
>DATFLI010000146.1:0-5271 GCA_035267805.1 Balneolaceae bacterium
TCGCCGTATTGAAACAGGCCTTTACCGACGATGGTGTTTACCTTGCCATTGGGCCCCATTCCAATTTGGCGGATCCCACTCACTTCACTGTCGGCTGAGTAAAGATAGGTTCCGTCGGTTGCGAGTCCGCTGGGCTGGGCAAATAAGGCCTGGTCTCTGGGGCCGTCCTTGATATTCTCTTGCCCGGTTCCGGCAAAAGGCTCAGCATAGGCTGTCTTCGGATTTACTTTCCAAATTTCATGAGTTCCGGCCATTGCTACATAGAGCATGTCGTCTTTCATCAAAAGATCCCATGGGGAGTTGAGAGCAACCGATGTGCCCGTACCGCTTTTGTTATATTGTCGGGCTTGTTTCCCTGTGCCGACAAGAGTTGTCACGGTTTTTTCTTGCAAGTTCACTTTGCGTATGGCATGATTCTCGGTATCGGCTACGTAAAGAATATTACCGTCCAGCGCCATACCTTGCGGTTGTTTAAATGTTGCGTCGCTAAAAGAACCGTTTTTTAAACCGGGTTCACCACTGCCGATTATATATTCCACGTTCCCGTCCAGATCCGTGACGACGATTCGGTTGTGGTTGCTATCAGAAATAAAAAGCCGATCACTTTTGGCATCTGCCAGCACTTTGCCGGGAAATGAAAGCAGACTTTCCGGCGTCTTTGTCTTTTCCAGCTCAAAATTAACAGGTGAGCGGTCCAGTTTACCCTCTTTATCAAAGACTTCAATTGTCTTTTCAATGTATGGTTTGATTACGCTGTAAATACCTTCGCCGGTAGTTTTGCCAATGATATGTCCATTGGGATTGATGAGAATGAATGTTGGCCAGGCATTGGCGCGGTACTCATGCCAAACTTTGAGATTCTTATCGTTGACAACAGGGTGTGTCAAATTATAGCGCAGAATTGCTTCCCTGATATTATTTGTTTCCTGCTCGGTCGTAAACTTGGCAGAATGTACGCCGATGATCACCAGCTCTTTGGGATATTCTTCTTCCAACTTCTTCAGATCGGGGAATACGTGCATGCAGTTGATACAGCAATAGGTCCAGAAGTCGAGCAGAACGATCTTACCCCTTAGATCTTTAAGCGAGATAGGATGATTCGTGTTGAGCCATTCCATGCCACCGGGAAAATCCGGCGCTTTGATAGAACTTTTTACCTGGGATTCAGAAATGTTCATCCCGTTATTGGACTGCGACCTGGCCTTTTTTTGGCAGGAACCCAGGATAAAAACGATGAGCAAGATAAAAAGCAGGGGGCGATTGGAAACTGTTTTCATATTATTTTTTGATCAATAAAGATTTTGATCCAACGTAGCACGATCTCCGTTTCAATACATCACAAAAGAATAACATTTTGAGTTGGAGATCTCTTTATTAGGCTACTATCCTTTATCAGGGATTCCAACCAGCAGTTTTTTAACTTGTCGGATAATGCCCTCCGGATCCAATCCTACTTCTCGGTGCAGCTCTTTTTGCGTACCATGCTCAACAACCCTATCGGGAACACCCATGATCGTAACCGGAATATGATGCGGCTTGTCACTTAAATATTCTGTCACGGCACTGCCGAAGCCGCCTAATTTAGTTCCGTCTTCGATGGTGATGATATGCTCATAGGTATGACAAATTTCATCAATTAAAGCTGTATCCAGCGGTTTCGCAAAGCGCATATTATAATGACCGATATTGATACTCTCTTCAGCTAGCTCATCGGCTGCTTCCATCACATAATTTCCAAAAGGGCCAAAACTTAAGATGGCAATATCGTCGCCTTCTCTCAGGCATTCGCCTTTGCCGATTTCCATCGGTTCAAAGTTTTCCCTGCATTCCATACCCGTCGCCCGACCCCGGGGATATCGAATTGCCCAGGCAGAATCATCATACCTGGAGGCAGTATACATCATATCACGCAATTCCTGTTCATTCAAAGGTGATGAAACAACCATATTCGGTACGGCGCGGAGGTATGAAATATCGTATAACCCATGGTGAGTCGGGCCGTCCGCTCCTACTAAGCCCGCGCGATCAATACAAAAAACCACCGGTAATTTTTGAATGGCAATGTCGTGAATTACCTGGTCGTAAGCTCGTTGCAGGAAGCTTGAGTAGATGGCCGCAAAAGCTTTCTTCCCTTCGGCAGCGAGTCCCGCTGCAAAAGTGATCGAATGCTGTTCGGCAATGCCTACGTCGAATGCACGTTCGGGATATTTTTTCATTAATGGCCACAAACTGGACCCGCTTGGCATGGCAGGCGTTATTCCTACGATGCGCTCGTCTCTGTCGGCCAGTTCCACGATGGCATCCCCAAAAACATGTTGGTACTTAGGAATAGTAGGTTTGTCTTTATTTGGCACAAGCGACTTGCCCGTAATTTTATCGAAAGGACTACTTTGGGCGTGCCACTTGGTTTGTTCACGTTCGGCCGGAGCAAATCCCTTTCCTTTTACCGTTACGGCATGCAGCAGTTTTGGGCCGGGAATATCTTTTAAATCTTCAAGATGCCGCCGGATAGTATCTACGTTATGACCATCAACGGGCCCGTAATATTTGAAGCCAAGTGCCTGAAACAATCCGCCGGGTGTAATGGCTGCCGTTACAGCTTTTTCCAACTTTGAAGCAATTTTTCGCATCTTATCGCCGGCCGATTTGAAATAGCCGAGCATGTCGTAAATTTCATCCCGCAGCTTATTAAAGGTCTTGCTGGTCGTAATTTCAGTTAAATATTCCTTCAGGGCGCCCACATTCGGATCAATGGACATACAGTTGTCGTTGAGGATAACAAGAATATCGGAATTCATTGCCCCCGCATTATTCATTGCCTCGAATGCAAGTCCTGCCGTCATAGCTCCATCGCCAATTACGGCCACCACTTTTTTATCGCTTTGATCCAAATCTCGTGCAACGGCCATCCCCAAAGCAGCTGATATAGAAGTACTCGAATGACCCACACCGAAGGTATCATATTCGCTTTCGCTGCGCTTCGGAAAACCGGAAAGTCCGCCGTACTTACGATTGGTATGGAAATTATCTCTTCTGCCGGTCAGAATTTTATGTCCATAGGCTTGATGGCCGACATCCCAAACCAATAAATCCTCGGGTGTGTTATAGACATAATGCAGGGCCACGGTCATCTCCACGACACCCAGGCTGGCCCCAAAATGCCCCCCATGGATGGAAACCATATCAATAATATAATCTCGAAGCTCATCGCAGACATCTACGAGTTGTTCCGGTTTCAGCTTTTTGAGATCATCCGGGGAATCGATTTTGGAAAGTAGTGGACCGGGGGTAATATCTTCGAATTCCATAATTACTTGTTCTCCTTTTCATCAGCAGATTGTTCCGAAGCTACCTTTTTAATACGCAATTCTGCTTTTTCCAGTTTGTCAGTACACATTTTTGATAATTCAATACCTTCTTCGTAAAGCTCAATCGATTTTTCCAGCGGAATAGATTCGTCTTCCAGCTCATTAACAATAGCTTCCAGCCTAGATAAAGCATCTTCGAAGCTCTGTCGTTCCGTATCACTCATAAATCAACTTCTCATCAATGGTTAAATGGGAAAAGTGTATAAATTAAATGTTTTTAGCGGTCGGAATCCAACTCTTTTTCCATTTCTCGCTCTTTCTTCTTTTTCTGTTTTTGGGATTCCCGATCGAATTGCTGGATAAATGAATCAAGCTCACTACCGCTTAAGAACGAGATTTTTTGTGTTTCCCTGTACTGTTCGTAGAAAACGGAGATCAGTGCTGCAGAAGGCACAGCTATCAACAGTCCCAAAATGCCAAACATAAAGCCGAAAAGGAGCAGCGAAACCATCACGAGCAGGGGATGCAATCCCACATGCTGACCCACCACACGAGGGACGATGAATCCGGATTCCAGCACTTGCTCGATGGCAAATACGATATAAATGCCCGGTAAAAATTGATACCAGGGTTGCCCGACCGAAATCCCCACAAGCGTACAAACCGACACGCTAAACCATAGCCCGAATGTGGGGATAAAGTTCGTCAACCCGGCAAAAATACCCAGCACCAGGGCATAGGGGATTCCCACCAGGTAAAAACCGATGCTTAGATTAATGGCGCTTATCAGTACAACAATAAACTGTCCGCGCAGGTAAGATCCTACGATACGACTGATTTCGGAGGTGTAGTCGGAAGAAACGTTTGTGGGAGTGATCAGTGAGCGGACGAAGACGCCGATCTTTTCATAGTCGCGAATCATAAAGTAGCACAAAAAGGGTAACAGTATGATAAAAAACAGTACGGTAATGATACTGCTGATTCCCGAAATGTAGGTTGATGACATGGTGGTCATGCTGTGATAAAAATCCTGAATAAGAACATTAATTTCGGAAGCCAGTTGGGATTCGATTGTAGCGGGGTCGAAACCCAGGTGTTTGAACAGGGCCAGTATGCCGGAGCTCTCGATCATGGCCTTGGTATTATTGGACATCTCGCTCAAAAGGGTGCCCAGTTTCGAAAGCTGGTCGACCAGGGCAGGAATAGCCAGAAATAATATCAATGCAATCACACCAAGACTGACAACAGTAAAAATTCCGGCAATAAGTCCGCGTGGGATGTTTCGTTTTTCTAGTCGCTCCACTAGCGGATTGATGATAAATGCAATGATATAGGCAAGGACAAAGGGGATGAGCAGGTGCCCGGAATCATAAATAAGCCATAGTCCAGCTGCAAAAAAGGTGGCATATAACAGTGCGCGAGCGACCGGCTGTTTACGGATGGGATAAAGTACGATACCAATAAGTAGGCCGTAACCCAGCGGATTGATCAGGTGTTGCAGCAAATACATTAGGAACATCAGTCCTGCAATTCCGCCTCCCAGCAATATTAGCTGACCGCGCTCATTTAGCCATGAATGTGAATACTTCGCCATGTATCGTCAGAGGTTCGAAATGTTACACTTTCGTTATACAAAGAGTTTCTTGCCTAAATATATTGATTGAAAGCAAAAGCATAAGCAATTTCTGCTAAATAAACGACAAATTATCTTATCCTGAACCATTTAAAGGTCTTTAAACTTAACACAATGAAAAAATTTGCATTCGGTCTAATCGGGATTGCAGTATCCCTGTGCATATTATTGGGAGTAAAACCTGTGAGCCGAAATAATTTTTCGAATGCCAGTGAGTCGTTCGCAGTTGTGGAACTCTTTACCTCGGAAGGATGCAACAGTTGTCCTCCCGCCGATCGATTACTGGGTGATATCGTCGCGGGCGCCAGAGCTTGGTACAAACCGGTTTAT
>DATFLI010000147.1:0-9056 GCA_035267805.1 Balneolaceae bacterium
GATCAGATTTGAACTGCAAAGGTAACATATAATGTGGAATTAAATTTCTCTTTTCTCTTAACAATTATTTTACACTCCGAAGGAAACTTTGAAACAAATAATATTGTATATCGTAGATCCGTATATAACATAAGTCAGTTAATGACCAACAGTCATTTTAAAGAGCAGATATGGGAACAGAAGAACGAAAAGAACGTGAAAAAGAGCGTCGTCGAAATCAAATCATCGATGCTGCAGAAAAGGTTATTTTTTCCAAGGGGCTGGACCAGGCTACCATGGATGAAATTGCAGAAGAAGCGGAATTGAGCAAGGGGACGCTCTATTTGTATTTCAAAAACAAAAATGAGTTGTATATGGCCATTACGGAGCGCGGTTCCGAGATGTTGAACGAGCGTTTTTCGAAAGTCTTTGCAGGAGAGCATGCAGGACTTGAATTAATCCGAAAGATCGGAGAATCCTACCTGGATTTTGTGAGCAATAACCCTGACTATTTCAGGGCTTTCCGGTATTATGAAACGCTAAATGACGCTGAAGAGCTCGAAAAGAGCAAGTATGCCCAAATTTGCGAAGCAAATCGCCGTGAGGCTCTGAACTATATGGTACGTGCTTTGCAAATCGGGATGCAGGATGGTACCATTAACGATTCTTATGATCCAAAGGAGCTTGCGGTACTTATCTGGTCGAGCACGCGTGGTATTACTACTGTAACCCATACAAAACACGACGGATACCATTTTAAAATGCTTGACGAGATGAATGTCCCGGAAGATACGCTATTCGAAAATTTCCTGAGACTTATTGGTACGGGTATTGCTACCGAGAAAGCGCGAAATAAAAAAATGACTGATAGTCAAAAACTTGAAACAAGTGAGGAATAAGCCCGTAGAAGGCAACTCGAAATTTTAATCAACGGATGGATTAGTAACTAATAGTTCTATAGGTATATGCGAAAATTTTTAGCTGCTACTTGTAGCCCTTTGATACGAGTAGGTTTTCTGACAATTATTATTGCACTTTCATCGCATAGCGTACGTGCCCAAAAAAGAGACAGCGTCTCTGTTGCACAGGCTATGGGTAAAAATAATGTGTTGCAGTTGACCGAAGCTATTCAGGTGGCTCTTGCCAATAATACACAGATAAAGCGGTCGCTGCTGAACCTGAAAGATGCTGATCAGCAGGTCCGTTTGGCGTGGAGTGATGTTTTGCCGGATATTTCAGGTTCAATGAGCTATACCCGAAATCTGGAGATACCCGTTAACTTTGTTCCGGCAAAGTTTTTTGATCCGAATGCGGCTCCCGGGGAGCTGGTACCGTTGCAATTCGGTACGGATAATAACTGGCGCGGAGGATTTTCCGTTGAGCAGACCTTATTCAGCGGCGAAGCTTTTGTAGGCATCAGCAGCTCAAAATTATATAAAGCAGCCCAGGCAGAAGATTTGAGAGCAACGACCCAGCAGATCGTAACCCAAACCCGGTTGGCTTACTATGATGTACTGGTAGCCCGGGAGCAGCTACGGTTGCAGCAAGTGATTGTTGAACGACTACAGAAGGAGTTGCAGGACAACAAAGCGCGTCAACGGGCAGGATTAGTCGATCAATATGCGGTATTGCAAGTGCAGGTCGAGCTTAGCAATCAGGAGCCGCAACTTACACAGGCTCAGTATGGCGTGAAGCAGGCTTACCGGCAGCTCAAACTGGTTATCGGAGTGCCGCTGGATTTACCGTTTGATGTGCGGGGTGATTTGAGTTCCTTCGAAGTGACTTCCCAAGAGGCCACAGAAGACGTGAACCAGAATTTAAAAAAGGTTGATAATATGACGCCCTACCAGTACAAAACTGATGCGAATATTATGGATATTGCAACGGATGAGCGTGGAGATATCCGAATACTGGAAAAACAAACACAACTACAGGATCGACAGATTAAAGCGATAAAGAGTCGATTCTTGCCCCGTTTGACGGCAAGTTATAATCTCGATTGGTCGGCTGCCCAAGCCGGAGATCCGCAGTTTTTTGGGACATCGGATACGAGAGCACGATCACAGACTCTGGGTCTTACATTGAGCCTGCCTATCTTCCAGGGATTTGAACGCTCGGCGAATCTGAGTATCGCCCAAATCCAGATGAAAGATTTGGAAGAGCAGAAAAGAGCAGCTATCCGATCCGCAAAAAATGAGGTGCAAACGGCACGGGAATCGTTGAACCAGGCAATTGAAACGGCCCCGGCGCGCAAGAAAGCATTGGATTTGGCTCGCGAAGGGTATGACCGGGCCAAAGCGCGGTTGCAAAATGGTGTGGGCTCGCAACTTGACGTTACCAACTCAGAGCTGCAACTGCGACAAGCCGAAGCGAACTATGCCCAAATGGTTTACAGCTATTTAACGGCAAAAGCCCAATACGATAAAGCAATTGGACTGGTGCCTTTTGTGGATGAGAATGAACCGAATTTAAACGACTAAAATTATTATATCATAGCAATGAATAAGCAAGTTTTATTATCCGGAATCTTCATGCTTTTAGTGGCTGCAGGCTGTTCGCAGAATACTCCCCCCAAGCAAGAAGAGCAGGTCAAAACGGTGAATGTAGAAACGCAGATTGTAGAGCCGCGGCATTTCGAGCGGTATCTGAAGCTGGTGGGAAATGTTAAGGCGCAGAACGATGTACGCATTTCTGCAGAAGTGTCCGGGCGTATCCAAAGATATTATATAGAACAGGGCGATCATATCAAAAAGGGAGAGCCCATCCTTAAAATTGACGATTCCCAGCTAAAACGTGAACAGGAACGGCTGGAAGCCGTTACCGCACAGGCGAAGGATAATTATGAGCGGCTGAAAAATCTCTACCAACAGGATAGTGTAGGATCCGAAATGGATTATCTGAATGCCAAATATAATTATCAGCAGAACAAAGCATCGCTTGAGGCAGTAAAAGTAAATATTGCAAAGACTACGGTGAAAGCTCCTTTTGATGCCATGGTTGAGAACGTGATGCTGGAAGAAGGAGAGATGGCGGTTCCCGGTGCGGTCTTGGTTCGACTGATTGGGACAAATCGGCTGAAAATCTCGACCGGTGTACCGTCCACGTATTCCGATGTGGTTAACAAAGGAGATATGGCACAAATTTGGTTTGATTTCCAGCTGGCCGATACCTTGCGGTTGCCGATTACTTTTGTGGGCAACAGCATTAGTCCGCAGGCGCGAACTTTTGAAGTAGAGATTAAGCTGCCGTCGGAGTCAGATGATTATAAGGTGGACATGCTTGCCAATGTTATGATTCGGACGATGAGTCAGGAAAATGCAATCATTGTCGGCAAAGAATATATCTATCAGAATCAAGAGCAAAATCTTGTTTACACGGTAGATAAAAATGAGAACGGTGTATTGATAGCTCGCGCCAAGCCGGTAACGCTGGGTCCCTCATATAAAAATGATGTGATGATAACGAATGGTCTCCAAAAGGGCGACCGGTTGATTACGGTCGGGTCTTCTTTTTTGCAGGATAATATGCGTATCAACATTGTGGACGAGAGCTCAGGAAATATCGCCCAGGAAAATTCTTAACGTGCAGTAAAAATGAACAACACAGAGACACCCCAAAAAAGCTATTCCGGAAACGGGCAGAGCAAGTCGAAAGACCAGAAAGGATTTGGTCTGTCGTCGTTTTCTATTAATAACAGGATTAGCGTGCTGGTCCTGATTGTGCTTATTACGGTGATGGGCATCCAATCATATTTATCCATCCCCAAAGAAGCATCGCCGGATATTACGATTCCCAATATTTTGGTCATAACCACCTATCCCGGTACATCGCCGGAGGATATGGAGAGTTTGGTGACCCGCAAGCTCGAGGATGAGCTGGGTGGAATTTCCGATGTCAAAGATATGACTTCGACAACGGCCGAAGGCTATTCCAATGTAAACCTGGAATTTAACTCGGATGTGAATATTGATGATGCGCTCCAGAAAGTTCGTGAGAAGGTAGATTTGGCCAAGCCGGATCTGCCTGATGAGGCGGAAGATCCCATCATTCAGGAAATCAATTTTTCGGAGTTCCCGATTATGCAGGTGAATATTTCGGGACAATATGGCTTGGTTCAGCTGAAACAGATTGCCGAAGATTTGCAGGATAAGCTGGAAACTATTCCTTCGGTGTTAGAGGTGAATTTGGCCGGCGGACTCGAACGTGAAGTAAAGGTAGATGTGAACCTGCCCAAACTTAAGTATTACGGTCTTACATTCGGGGATTTGATTGCGGCCATACAACGCGAAAACGTGACTGTGCCCGGTGGGAATATCGATGTCGGCATTAAGAAATTCCTGATACGTGTACCGGGAGAATACGATACGGTTGAACCGATCAAGGATATTGTGGTCGATGCGCCTGACGACAAGCCGATTTACCTGCGGGATTTGGCCAACGTGTCTTTCGGATTTAAAGACCGGGAAACCTATGCCGAGCTGGATAACAATCCCGTAATTTCTCTATCCATCGTAAAACGAAGCGGAGAAAACATCCTGGAGACGTCATCGGCTGTAAAAAGTATACTTGACGAGCAACTCCCGCAGTTGCCGCCGACGACTCATATCGAAATTACCTCCGATCAAAGCAAAGATATCAATTCGATGGTCAGTAGCCTTGAAAATAATATTATATCGGGTTTGCTGCTGGTCGTGGGTATTTTGTTGTTTTTCCTTGGAATACGTAATGCTTCGTTCGTGGGGGTAGCTATTCCGCTTTCGATGTTTTTGTCATTTATTATCATACAGATGCTGGGCATCACCATGAATATGATTGTGTTGTTCTCACTGATTCTTGCTTTGGGAATGCTCGTGGACAATGCTATCGTGGTGGTGGAAAATATTTATCGATACCTGGAGGAGGGGCACAGCAATATCGAGGCCGCCAAGAAAGCGACCGGTGAGGTAGCTATTCCAATCATTTCGGGTACGCTGACTACACTTGCTGCGTTTTTCCCGCTGTTGTTCTGGCCCGGCATTGTAGGCGAATTTATGAGCTTTCTGCCCATCACGCTGATCATTACACTGAGCAGTTCTCTCTTTGTGGCCCTGGTCATCAATCCCGTCTTGTGCGGGCTATTCATGACGCTGGATCAGGAACATGGGTCGAACAAGCCGAAGATGACAAAAAAAGGTAAAATCGTGATCTCGGTTATCTTCGGACTGTTGTTAATTGGAGGAATGCTTAGCAGCGTACTTACCTGGACGATGCTTTTAGTGCTTGTAATATTGTTATGGCTGGGCAATCGGTACGTGATGAGTCCGATTGGTGATTGGTGGCAAACCAAAGGCGTTGTCTGGGTACTCAAAAAATATGAGTCCGTACTTCGCTGGTCGCTGGATCACGGAAAGATCGTACTGGGTATTGCCGTACTGGTATTGTTTTCCAGCTTTGTGATTTTCGGACTGTTTAATCCCGGTGTGGAATTCTTTCCGGAAAATATTCCTCCTGCCCGGGCGTACGTCCAGGTTGAAACACCTATAGGAACGAATGTTGATTTTACAAAATCTATTATCGACACACTTGAAAGAAGAGTGCCGGGTATTCCCAACAACAAGGATATTGAGTCGGTGTTGAGTACGGCGGGTTCTGCCATTACGGCCGGACCCGGCGGCAACCAGGGGACTTCCTCTCACCTGGGGACCATCGTTCTTAATTTTGTGGATTACCAGCAGCGCCAAGGCAGTACCTTCGACGCCATTGAATATGCACGAAATCATCTTCCGAAAGGTATCGCCGGGGCCGATATTACCGTAGAAAAGGAGCAGCAGGGCCCCCCTTCCGGCAAGCCGATCAACCTGGAATTGGCCGGTAATGATATGGATGTGTTGAAAAAGTCTTCTCAGGATGTATTACGAATCCTGCAAAACGATCCGGTTTACAGCAAGCTTGATGGGTTGGATACCGATCTGCCGAAATCTCGTCCTGAAGTGCGTATTAGCGTAGATCGTGAAAAGGCTGCTACCTTTGGTCTGTCGACCTTGGATATAGGGAACACCGTGCGTCAAGCAATTAATGGGGTAGAAGCCTCGAAATATCGAAATGGCAAGGATGAGTACGATATTACTGTTCGTCTCGATAAGCAATTCCGGGATAATCTGAGTGCTCTCCAGGATTTGAATATTGGGGGAGAGGAAGGACGCCAGATACCGCTTTCGAGTGTGGCATCGTGGAAAGTGACCGAGGGGCTCGGCGGCATAAAACATAAAAACCAGGAGCGGGTAGTTACTGTAAGTGCCGATGTGCGATCGAATTATAATTCCAACGCAGTGCTTAAAGAGGTGCAGCAGGTGTTGCACAATTATATTACCCAGAAATTGCCACAAGGATATACCGCCAGCTGGACCGGTCAGCAGGAAGATCAGCAGGAAGCGGTTGATTTCTTATCAAAAGCCTTCATGATAGCCTTATTCCTCATTACATTTATCCTGATTTCGCAGTTTAATTCTCTGAGTAAGCCGTTTATCGTAATGACCTCCGTGATCATGTCAACGGCCGGGGTGTTATTCGGATTGGTATTCTTCCAGATGCCATTCGTCATCATCATGACCGGTATTGGTGTGATCTCGCTGGCCGGAGTGGTGGTGAACAATGCCATTGTGCTGATCGACTATATCGATATCCTGCGAAAAAGAGACGGGATGCATTTGTATGAAGCACTGGTTCAAGCCGGTAAGGTTCGTTTTCGTCCCGTCATACTCACGGCTCTGACAACCACTCTCGGACTTGTGCCGCTGGCCATTGGTTTTAACTTGGATTTTATAACGCTGGTCAATGCCCCGGTCGAGTTCTTTACGCATATTGGGGAATACCTGTACTGGGGCGGTGAGCAGGCCGCTTGGTGGGCACCAATGGCTATCGCTGTGATTAACGGGCTCATTTTTGCCACATTCCTGACGCTTATTTTAGTACCCGTACTTTACTATTTATTTGAGAATGGACGTCGAAAAGTAAATATTTTCTTCTTTAATGAGCGAGATCCCGGGATTATCCTGTCTTCTGCAGAAGCCCATGGCAATGGAGGGGAAAAAAAGCCTGAGGCCGGTGAGCCGGTTTCGGAATCTTAGCAGGTTCTAAATAATTGTAGAAACCGGCTTTATTTGACGTTGAAAGTTTGGTAAGGCTGGTTTTCTAATATTATTTATGGATGACCAACTCTACAAAAAATTGTATCTTGCCAAGCGAGCAGAAATTTAATCAATATTAGATTAATTGTGATTCAACGACTTCAATCCATATTTCTTTCCCTGGCTTTTCTTTTAAACGGCGGGGTGTTTTTTAATGATCTTTACACTCACGCAATCAACGATCCCCGTCAATGGATCGGTATTTTATTTGCTACGGCTTTAACATTGTCTATGCTTGGTTCCCTGGTTTGTATCTTTATGTACAAAAATCGTAAAAACCAAGCCAGGTGGGTCACGCGGGTTATTTCGATTCAAATTATCGCCATTGGATTTGGCATCGGCATTTATATGTCTCTGGGTGGATTCGGGAGCTATCTCTGGGATGAAACCATTGGTCTGGCGTTGCTTTTTCTGGCATTCATCTGCCAACTCTACGCGCGGAAAAAAATCAAAGATGATATCGAGCTTGTAAAGTCGATGGATCGTATCCGTTAAAATTATACTACAATTTAGAGCCGACTGCTTATGTCAGATCACTATCCTAAGGTGAAAGTGCTTGCTGCGCTTGCCGCAGGATTAGCTGCCTTTGGATTTGCTCCTATCTTTGTACGTTTTGCGTCGGATACCTCTCCCCTGGTTCTGGTAGTTTATCGTACCGGTTTTGCGGCTGCAATACTGTTTCCCTTTTGGATATGGCATCGGGATAGCACCAAGCGGGAAGGCAAAGTGCAAGAGCGATGGTGGATTGCTCTTTCCGGACTATGCCTGGGATTGCATTTTACCTGCTGGATATCCTCATTATATTATACTTCGGTAGCTTCGGCGTCTGTGCTTGTGACTATCCATCCTATCATTATGATTCTTGTGGAGCGACTCTGGTTCAAGCGAGGTTTTGCCAAAACCACGTGGGTGGGAGTATTTCTGGCTTTCGCCGGCTCTCTTTTTCTGGGGATATCCGACAGCCGGATTTCGCAGCCTTTTGCCAACCCTCTTTTTGGGAATATGTTGGCAGTGGCGGCTGCTTGTATTTTCGTAGTTTACCTGTTGATAGGGCAAAAGATCCGAAAAAAAAGAGATTGGATCGATTATGTATTCCCGGTATACTTTTATACCGCAATCACTTGTGTATTAATCGCGCTTATTGCAGGTAAAGATCTATTGGATATTTCGATGACCGGAATCTGGGCCGGAGCCGGACTGGCTTTGGGGCCCCAGATATTGGGGCACGGATCTATGAACTATGCCGTTAAATATGTATCCCCGACGTTGCTTTCCACTTCGGTATTGGTGGAACCGTTGCTTGCTTCCGTTTTAGCATTTCTGATTTTCGGAGAATTGCCGCCGATTACTTCTATTATTGCCATGGTTATCATTCTTTGCGGAGTCGGGTTAACTTGGAAAAGAGGCAGAAGGTAAGAGTTGACGGCAAAATATTGAATAATAACCGAGGGTTGAAAAAGTTAGTGTGCGTGAATATATCAACTGTAATAAGTGCTTTCAGGGGAAAAATTTTATCACTATTTCCATAAAATCACACCCATTTTAATAGGGAGCGTTTATCAATAAACACGTATTAATGCGCTAAAACCCTTTTGATCGTTATAAAGGCTTTCTTGATTTTAGGTAAACGATATCGTAATGAGTCGTGTTAAAACCTGATAATTATCTTTAACATAAGCCGTTAACGAACATTAGAAAATTTTGTTAAACCAAGAAACGGTGAATTTTTTGAGTATCTTATTCAAAACACAAAAAAATGTACGCGGCCACCATTCATTTGCATAGAGGTTTCATTTATTGATAACCAATTTATGCGTCATGAACATATTTAAAAAACCATCAAGAAAATACTTAGCGGTCGCCGGGGTTTTAGCTCTTTCCGTCGCATCCACCAGTTGCATCAACAAAAAA
>DATFLI010000148.1:0-12534 GCA_035267805.1 Balneolaceae bacterium
CCGTGGTTCATTTCAATTCCTCTAAGGTGCTATTAAAAGCTGCCTTGCCTTGGACGCAACGTGGCTCTGATACAAATTTCAATTCCTCTAAGGTGCTATTAAAAGTAATACTATTAGCTGCCAAATCTGCTAATTGAATTGATTTCAATTCCTCTAAGGTGCTATTAAAAGGCATCGCTATATCGATGGTTTAAGACTAAAATAAGGGATTTTCAGGCTAAAAAATCAATAATTTGTCGTCAGACGGTAATTCTGCCAATACCCCGGGGGTGCGACGATACGGAATAATTACCTTATATGGACTTTAAACAGACTTATCCAGACTTCATTTTTAATTCTCCAATTCGTTGGAGTATACCGGTTTTTCATTTTAAGATAGGTTGACGAGAATATCCTATACAAAGTTATCTATATCATGCTTTTCGACGCCTAGTACCTCCCTATTGCTCCATCGTTTGCTGCCTACCTTATAGATAATGATGGAATCCTCCTCATCATCCATCAGATCCCGAGCAGCATCTTTGAGTTCAGCCAGCTGGGCATCGGTCAGCTCACCTTCGAAAACGGAATTTTGCACGTGATTCAGGTACCTTCGCACAAGTTTCAGCATCTTCTGTACACGATCGACGTTGACATCATAAACGAGTATATAGTACATGGAGAATTGGCGAATTATTGATTTGAAAAATCATTTATTGGATTCCTCACCACCATGCTTCAAAAGGTTCATAGGCTTCGGCCTCGGTGAGATGTTTGACCAACTTGTAACATTCCATACGGATAAGCCGGCGATAAGAAACTTTCCGCTCCAGCTTTCGATGCATGATGGTCGTTTGCAGTTTTTCCTCGAATACTTTAGAGAAGGTCTTGCGTCCCTTCTTTGTCAAGTGACAGAAATTGAGGGAAGCGTCAAAATCATCCGGCTGGATACGCCGCTGATTCAGACAAGTAAAAATAACTCGATCAGCTAGTAACGGCTTAAATATTTCGGCCAAATCCAATGCCAGCGAATAGCGCCGGTCTCCGGGTTCGTGCAAGTACGAAATAAGTGGCGAAAGCTGGGTCCGGTAGATTTCGGTCAGGCAGGTGGTATAAACCATGGAATTGCCAAACGAAATAAGCGCATTCACCGCGTTGTCGGGCGGTTGCTTTACACGTTTGTCAAAATCGTATTTATCTCCCAAAATGGTTGGAAATGCCCCATAATAAGCCTGACGAATATTGCCCTCCAGCCCCATGAGCTCCTGGATATCTCTGGCCAATGGCACTTTGTCCAAAATCTCTTCAATTCTTTCGATGGATACCCCTAGCTCACCGGCCCGTCCATTGTAATACTTAAGATTACGTAGCATATTGCCCGCGGCACCTTTTACCAGCTGCAAAGCTATGCGCATCCGCTTTTGATGCTGTTTATAATGATCTACCTGGTTTACCAATAAAAACCCACTTAGCAAATACTCCCTCGGATAATAGCTCCCGCTATAATGTCCGTAATAGTTGAACAAATGCGCAGGGATGTTGTTTTTGGATAAAAACCGAAGCATTCGCGCATTAAAATTAATCTCACTGAACACCATCAGCGAATCCACATCATCAATGGGAATGACCCGCTTGTGCTTTGAATCCAGCTCCTTTTTAAATTCTCCGGCTTCGGTAATCAACTCCCAATCCGTCGGCGCTTCTTTAGCCTGTCCCGTTTTTTCAAGCAGTTCCTGCTCTTCATCATACGGCAAAAAGAAAATAGTATTCTGTTTGCGCATTAACTTGCCGGATGAAAATATGTAGTAAGGTCTTTTCATTGGTTATCATATTTGATGGTACGGGGACGCAAGATTTCCTTTCATCGGGCGCGAGTCTCCTTTTTGTCGCGAGAGATCTCGCGTCCCTATACATTCTTAACTATAACATAGTTCATTATACGAGCAATACTTACAGACATCCCACTCGACGGTACGCGGAGGTTTTTCGCGATTTCTGATCTTTCGGATATTGGGCATAATCTTCTGTTCAATAGTCTGTCGATCTTGGCTCGATAATATTACCCGCTTGGTCTGGCGTAGCTTGGGATAGTTCAATTCCCCGATATAACCGCGCTCTTCTGGACTATCTTCATATTCAATCCCATTCTCTTCATTAGCCACATCCATCCCCTTTTGCTCGAGATACCACATATAATATTTGAGCTGCCATTCGTGCGCCTCTTCCATACTGGCCGATTTCTTGACCTCGTGGATGACTTTGTTATGGTGGTCGATCCAATCCACGACGATAACACCGTCCACACTTACCTCTTTTTTCTTGCGCTTGTAGCTGGTCCCGTGGATATGTCGGCCCATGCGTACGGCATCGCTATCGTGCTCACACTGAATATTGTGGGCAAAAAACCAAAGCTTTCGCGCGCATACAAAATAGTAAGCGACTTCCGTACCGGTGATGGTATTATCCATTTTATTTTTATTCGTTTATCCGATTGTCATATAAGTTCCTCCATCATATCTTTGTCGGTACGCGGCCTGCCGCGTCCTTTCTACAGCTCATTCAATGAAGAAATTGATCCTCGTTCCAAGCCCGTGGATTATTCCTGATATAATGCCGGATTCGTTCTTTCTCAGGATCATTCCGCACGATATGATCATGAAACCTTCCCTGCCAACCAAAATCATAATTATCGCGCTTGCGCGCCCAACGGGTAACCGAGGCTTTATAGTGATTAATTATGGTAGATAATGAACCTGATTTAGGATTTCCAAACTCAGCATTGGGCTGGTTCTTTTGTCGGGACATCCCTTGGGATGTCCTTACTGGCTTAGTTTTAGCTACCGGCCAATCCATTATCCCCATGAGGCCATGAACGTGATTTGGCATGACGATAAATTCTCCCAAGGCAGTATGATCGAAATGGTCTGGGATAGCGGCCCAATTTTTATAGGCAATCAACCCAAGGTCAGCCAGCCCCATTATTCCACCACGGATCTCTCCAAAGAAATGCTGACGATTTTTTGTCACCATCGTGATAAAATACCAGGCCGGAGTTCGATAATCCCAGCCTTTCAAGCGTGGAGATTTTCGTTCTCTATGATTCTTCTTCCATGGCATCTTTTACGGTCTATATGATTTTTTTCTTTTGGACGCAAAATCCCTTTTCTATCGGGAGGCGAGATCTCGCCTCCCTCCTTTCCTATTCAGTTAACTGGCGGCTACCGAAGTTTGGTTTTCATAGTCAAAAGATTGCAGGCGATCGATCAGCCATTCTTTGGCCTGCTCTACAGCTTCGGCGGTGCCATATTCTCCCTTGATATAACCACTTATTGGCAACGTTTTGAAAACATCAGCACCGGCATCTTCATCAACACGTGGAACCGCTTGATCTCTATCGACATCTTCTTTTAATTCGGCACGGATAGCTCCGGCAATGGTATGCGCTTTATCGGATAACGCAAAGGCGATGGGCTCCATCAGGCTAAAAGTTCGTGCCTGATTGCTGGTAATTTGCCAATTAATTAATCCTTCTGCTAAGGCTTCAATAATTTGCTCTCGCTGATCCTCTGGACATACCAAGCACGGGCCAAAGAAATTTTCGCTTTCCACCCAGCCAGCTTCTATCATCTTTTCTTTCACATCGGAATACACTTCCGGCTCTCCTTTATCCAAGGAGATCGTAGACACCGAAAATAGTCGACGTAAATCTATTGCCACATCATAGACAAACAACCCATAGGCTCGGGTTTGTTTATCAAGAAACTTTCTTTTGGGGAGATGCTTTTCAATATCCTCTAAATAATCCTGCATCTCTTCAGGATTCATTTCGTTTCCATCTTCATCTAATAATGTCACCTTGCTATTGGGGCTTGAAGTTCGATCAAAAGTGCCTTTTTCTGCATCGGTGCCTCCTAATAGCGGATGAAGGGGTCGCATTGCAGAAATCGATAATGGACTTCGCCGCTTTACTACAAAATCTTCTTCATTTTTATCTTTTGTTGCTTTAGATGAAGCTTTCATATACCCGCCTAGTAATTGATCCGGATAGGTAGGATCACAAGGTTGTACAGCAATATCTTCGCTTGGTGGATTTCCTTTTTTCTTAATCTTCCATAAGAATTCAACTGGTGCTAAATCGTCTCCTAAATTTTGCATTACACTTTCTAAAATAGATCGCTTAACCTGTTGTCCACTGGAAAAAGGGAGTGATCGGCTAAATTGCGGTTCGTAATAAGTTTTTTGTCCATCCTCAACACAGAAAACAGTATGCTCAACGTGTTTTAATCCTCTCAAATATAAATATGGTGATTTCATAATTGTATCCGTACTTTTTTGTTAAATAGAATTTTTAGTTCGATTGATAATAGTGGTACTTGAATTTGATAAGCGTGAGAAAAAGTTTATACATATCCTGCGGTATTTTGGTCATCAATTGATCAACCGCCCGATTAATTGTTTCCGCAATCTTAGGCTCTTCTTTAACTATTGCGGACAATTTGTCAATCAATTGTTGGCGGCTTTTTGAATCCCAAAGGTTCTCAACCGCGGTTATCCGTGTTTTTAAGCGGTTCTCTCCACCTTCATATTCAATCAAGGCTTCCGCAACTTCCTCCGACAATTGTAACGTTTCGTCATTTTTCAACATAGCTTCTATCCAGGTTATGTAGGTTAAAAATTTAATGCGCTTCTGTTTTTTGGAAAGATCAGGCGTGGACTTCATGTTTTTATTTCTAGTCCAGATCGTATATTTGCGTAAATCCTTGGGACGCAATGCTTGGACGCCAATTCCTCCCATTTCACAAGCTCGTTCTAGAGAAAAGAAAGTTTCATAGGCATCTTCTATTCGTATTTTTTCGTTAGTAGTTAATTCTGAATCATTAGCTACTAACTGGTCAAATAAATCGGCCATATCTTTTACTTCTCCCAGTTCGAAGTATAGAAAACCAAGTGTCGTATTCATTTGTCCATACCCATAGCCGTAAACCAGTTCTCTTTTTCTCTTACTACCAAAATATCTGGCCAGAGAAAATATTTGTTTAATCCAATCAGGTCGATCCAACTTTAAATAGCTGCCACCTTTTCTGGTGTGATCCTTGATTCCAATAGTTGTTTCATTAAAAGCTCTATCGAAATCATTTGAATATTGAAGGCCATAGTTGATCCAAAGGCCATTCCAGGTTTCCAGTTGCCGACCTTTAAAATTTGGCGTTTGCTTTAAATACTCTCGATAATATCTCCATCCTTTGAAGAGAAACCAGTTGATTTTATTACTCTCAAATAAAAAGTCATATCCACCCCCAAATCCTACACCTAGAGCTCCTCCTATCCATGAATATAAAATATCGGATTTTGAAAATTCTGCTTCGAGATTACTTACTTGCCCAGAAGTGGTCCCATCATAGCCTTTAGCCATAAACCCTACGCCTAAATTGCCACCTAAATCGTCTTCACCCGCAACAACTTCCTCTATGCTGTCAAAAAATTTATACTTTCTAAGAAGCGCATCACGCATATCAGGATAGGCCTCTCTATCTTTCTTATAAATACGCTGAAAGAATGGAGAATTATGAACGTGCATTAGGTGCAGATGATCCTCAGCATCAAACACCACCGGAAAAAATTCTTCCTCAAAAAATTCTAAAGCAGAATAGTCATTTCCCGTTTTCTCGTTGTAGTATTTCAAAAACTGTCGGCCAATTTCGACGGTATACATAGTCGGGCTTTTAGATAAAATTTGATGATTGTTTCAGCTGAAGTCCCAGCATATCATATCGCTCTTGTCCGGTCATTATATAGGGTTCACTGCCGGCCTTAACGGTTTGCAGGTTCCCATCATAACCATAAAGGCTCTTTTGATTGACCGGAATCTCCAGCCATTGACGCTCGTTCCAATCGGCATCCAAATATTTTTCATAATCCGCTTCCAGAATACAAGTGGCAGAATCAATTTCCAGCAACTTAAGAAGCACCGGTTCAGTAATATGACGTAATTTTTTAAGGGTGATATTTCCAGTCTTCCAGCAACAGTGAGCCGTTATTTTTGAAATGGTTACTTCAGGATATACCCGGTCGATCAGGTTCTGTATTTCATTGGTTTTAAGCGGAGCCTCATCCGGTAATAATTCAAAGCTTTTTTCAACAACCTCTTTGCTGTATGGCAAGGTATTATCATCGGGCTCGATAACATGAATCGGTTTCAGCTTTCGTTCTTCCCTTGGCAAGCGCTTTCGGTTTACGCGACCAAACCGTTGAATCAATGAATCAATTGGGGCCGCCTGCGTTATCATCCGATCAAAGTTGATATCCAGACTTACCTCAACGACTTGGGTTGAAACGACAATACAAGGTCCCTCTCCCATATTAAATTCCTTTTCCAAACGCTCCTCTCGATCTCTACGGTCTATTCGCCGAAACCGGCTGTGTAATAACATCTTCGGCACATCTGGGAATAATGCAGACATCTCTTCAAATACTTGCTGCGATCGCTTTACCGTATTGCAAACGATCAATACTTTTTCCCGCCCTCCTAAAGCTTTACCGATTGTATTATGAAGCTGATCAAAGTCTTCATGTTTACAAATCAAATGTCTGTCATACGAAGCTAACTCTTTTTCAGAAAGACTAACTTCATGTACCTCATTTTCTCCGTCCATTAATTCACGCAGGGTTTCATAAAGCGCTGTTGGCATCGTGGCTGTTCCAATATGAATTCTGCAGTTGTGTTGCAGCAACACTTTAACGATCTCCACGACTATAGCCTGTGTTTCTGCCTCGTAGGTGTGCACTTCATCCAGAATAATATCACAACCGCCAAGATCCAATAAATTGGCTTCAAATCCCATCGAACCAAAAATAACATTGCTGATCTGATGCGGTGTTAACACCTTTACACTTGCTCCTACAAACGGTTGTAACTGTACACGCTGCCGGGTTTCGTCAACTGCAACAAGTTTTGAATTGGAATGCAGCAAACGGACATCCGTATTCTCCGAAGCCATATTTTTTATGCGTTGATACATGGCGTTAATGGATGCCTGAAAGGGAAGCACATAGAAAACGCGTCCCTGACATCGCTTCAGCAAAAAATCCGTTTTCCCTGCGCCCGTGGGTGCAACCACTAAGGTATGTGGCCGCTCATCGTCCGTAGTTTTTAACGAAAGCGGGAAAAGCTCATTGGGGTCATGTGGATATGTTAATTCCGGATCCCTGAATAAATGTTTTAAATGAGGTTTTAGCTCACTATTCAACGCTGAAGCCATGTGATCGGATGCCATTAAAACCCCCTTCCACTCTGACCATCCATCAACCAACTCCTCACAATATTCAACCGTCCATCGCAACGCTTCTTGAGCCTCACCTAAATCTATTTTATACGTATCAACATTTAGATTATCGAACACTTGCAGTGCTCGTGGTGACCATATTTTCCAATCTTTCAAGTGAGATTCCAACAATCCATCAACTCGGTATCGCTGAACAATATCCAACAAGCCCCGATCTGACGAATTACCCATTACTGATTTGTGATGAGCGACGATCATTTCTACCAGTGCTGGCCAGTCCTCTTTTCCAAAAAGTGGCAAAAATGCCAATGAAGAAAGTTCATGAC
Organism: Balneolaceae bacterium; assembly: GCA_035267805.1. Classification (GTDB taxonomy): domain Bacteria; phylum Bacteroidota; class Rhodothermia; order Balneolales; family Balneolaceae; genus Fodinibius. Next base: position 7,589 of record DATFLI010000148.1, read on the forward strand.
GATGCGGTATGCCTCTTGATAAATCCTGGGGCTGTATACACCCATGAACAAAACCCTGATATTTTGGATGAGCTTTACCGATATCGTGCATTAAAGCTCCTTTTTTAGCCAGTTTTACATCCCTTCCTAAATTTTGAGCTGTTATTTCTATAGCAGATGCGACGTGCATAAGATGGTCCTTTAAGGATACCGCACCATATAACTCACCTTTGGCCAAAAGAGGATGCTCTCGGTATTTGTCTAACGTCCATCTCATAAAGCCTCATTTTTAATCGCGGTCCCCGTAATTTCTAAATTCCCATACATCGGTTCATTATCTTCAAACCGATTATATCCAACTATAAAACCTTCGTCTGAGCCAGTAAATTTTAACTCAAATCCCCGAATATCATCAAATTCTTCAGTTGACATTTTCTCGATACCCCTCTCTCCATCGGGAAGGATAATATCTTCATTCCGGCAAAGGCACAGATGCTGTTCTAACGCTTTCTGGGCATCTTCCTTTGATTTAAAAGCTAATGTTAAAACAGGCTCGATCATTAAACCACGTTCTATAATACTAAACCCACTTCCCCATTTTTTAATGAGCTTGGGGCGCGTCTGCTCTTGCTGCTTAGAAAATTTTATAAAACTTAACTTATGTCGCAGAATTTCATCCACCTGCAATTTCTGTCGCATCCCTTCAATAATAGAAGGCGTCAAAAACTGCTGACTGAAGGTCAACTCATCACGTACCGCAGTCCAAGGTTTTATAAATCCAAATGGTCCTTGATAACTAACTGTATACATATCTATGTCTATTTTAACAAAGCGCTCCAAAACCGCTTCCGGTTAATTCTCCAATTCCTACATTCCAGGCAAATTCTATTGCTGTTGGATCTCCTTCCATGATAATCGGGCAAAGATTACTTTTTAACTTTGTCCCCTTTACATCAATGAGTTTAGTTCGGGCTCCTGAATAGCCATCATCGAAGGAGATTTTGAAATCATCATGGGTTACATCAGCTTCCTTTAATTTTCGAATGAGCGTTCTCTTCAGATATTTATCGGCCTCATTATCTCTGAACGTCAAGTGTTCACGGCCTCCTTCATCTCTATTACTTCGAACCAAGACCGGACTGGAAACTTTAAAACGCCATTTATTTTTGAATTCTGGAGAACGGACAATTTGTACCTCGTCAACTTCCATACCGTATGCTACTTCCGACTGATCAACAATCCCCTGAATCAAATCTGCCCCATACGCTTTCTCCCAAAAACTAATAAACCACCGGGCTCCATTTGGAAAATATAAGCCATCCCTGGATGACTTTACCTTCCCCCGCAGCCACGAAAAGGAATACAGGCTGATCTTATCGTGCAGATCATTTTCCCCCAGCCATTTATGCAGTACTCCTGTAAGCTGGTGCTGGTAATTGAAATTTACCGGTTCGGTATTCGGGCTAAGCTTTAAATGCAGTCTCATAATATAGTCAACCTTCTCTTGTTAAAATTTTTCAGAATTGCTCTTTTGAAAGCCACGATTTAATAATCAACACTAAGTAATAGAAACTATTCGTATTACACAAATAACGAATCCACTTCTCACTGCCGGCTTCACTATCTGCGACCCAAGGACTTAACCTACAATACCGACTGACACCCTGTTGTCACCCCAATATTTTTCATCATAATCAGACATGGCGGTTAGCCGGTAATCGGGGCTAAATATTTATTTAATTCCTTTCGCGGAAAAAATCATCAAAACCTCATTTCTTTGAAGTACAGACGCGAGATCTCGCGTCCCGACTTTAAATTTACTCCGGCGTCCTGTCCCCTCTGCCCTATCTTTCCGGCTCTGATCTCTCCTTTTTTACTTTCTTTTACGCCTAACTTTTTAGCATCATAAGCTTACATTGCTTTATATAAAGAAGTATCTACTTCTAAATCGGTAATCAAGGATCACGTTATGTTCTCATCACTATCATATCGACGCTTATCTCTATCTGCATTATGCCTCATTTTATTTTTTGTGTTATCTGCGGGCAAAGCCTCAGCTCAAAAAGCCAACTATAAGTTGGCGCAGCGCTTTACCACCCGGATGATGAAAAAGATGACAGGAAGCACTTCCGTAGATCCGAACTGGATTAAAGACCAAGATAAATTTTGGTACAGCTACAAAAACGGAGAGGGCAAGAACTGGTATTTCGTCGATGCCAAACATGGAAACAAACGCCCGCTTTTTGATCAGGATAGGATGGCATCCAAACTTGCCGAAACATTCCACAAACCATTCGACAGCAAAGATTTGCCCCTCAAGGACTTTAAGTATGATGCAAAGGACGGCATCTTCACCTTTCATGTGGATAGCATAAATTTCAAATATCACCTGGACGGTAACCGGCTGGTAAAAGGCGATTCCGTAAGCAAGCATCCCTCCCATCCCAAATGGGCCACTTACTCTCCGGACAGCACCTGGATTGCCTTTGCAAAAAATCATAACCTCTACCTAATGAAGGCCAACGACCCTGACAGCACCGAATACCAGCTGACGACTGATGGAGAACGCTGGTACAGTTTCCAAGCGGATGTCGGCGACACCACCAGCAACAAGCGGCTGAAATCCATTGCTCACTGGTTCAAGGACTCAAACAAGCTTTATGCCCACCGCAGGGATATGCGGGATGTCAAGGATCTCTGGGTCATCCACTCGCTGAGTAAAAACCGCCCGACGCTGGAAACCTACAAATACCCAATGCCCGGAGATAAAAACGTGCCGAAGCACGAAATTTGGGTTTTCAAGGCAGATACCGTGGCCAAGACGGATGGCGTTAAGCTGGATACCGATAAAAAAGCCTGGAAAGATGAGGTGCTGGGCGGTGCTTACTTCAATAATGGAGGCATTTACACCGGCACGGGATCCGACTACCTGTACATCCTGCGCCGCAACCGGCAGTGGAATAAAATTGATGTGCTCAAAGCCAATACTGCAACCGGTGAGACGAAAATACTTTTCAGCGAGGAAAGTAAGCCATATTTCAATGTGATGATGGCTAATATGGCCGTCATCAATAATGGCAAGGAATTTATCTGGTGGTCGGAGCGCTCCGGCTGGGGACAGTATTACCTTTACGACAGTAACGGCCATTTAAAGCATCGTATTACGAATGGGGCCTATACGGCCGGAGATATTGTCAAAGTAGACACCACGGCCCGCACACTTTATTTCAATGCTTATGGCCGGGAACAGGGCCTGAATCCCTATTATTCACAGCTCTACAAAATCAATTTTGACGGCAGCGGGATGAAACGCCTGACGCCCGAAAATGCCACCCACCATATCAGCACATCCAATAAAGGCGATTACTTTGTCGACAATTATTCCCGCGTTAATATGCCTACACAATCGGTGCTGCGTAACAAGGATGGCAAAGTGATTACCAAGCTTGAAGAAACGGACATCAGCCGCATGGAAAAGGCCGGTTGGAAAGCCCCGCAACCGTTTAAAGTAAAGGCCGCGGATGATGCAACCAATCTTTACGGCGTGATGTGGAAGCCCTTCGACTTCGACTCCACCAAAAGTTATCCCATTATCAGCTACGTTTATCCCGGGCCACAGACTGAGCCCTTCCCTATAAGTTTCACGATCCGGGGTTCCCGGACACAGCCTACTGCCCTGGCTCAACTAGGCTTCATCGTAATAGCGATGGGCCAACGTGGCGGCAGTCCCATCCGCAGCAAATATTACCACGATTTTGGATACGGTAACTTGCGCGACTACCCGCTCAAGGACAACAAATACGGTATCGAAGAGCTGGCCGCCCGCCACTCGTATATCGACCTGGATCGGGTAGGCATTTACGGGCACTCCGGCGGTGGATTTATGAGCACTGCCGCCATCCTCACCTACCCGGATTTTTACAAAGTGGCCTGGTCGGAATCCGGCAATCATGACAATAATATTTACAATATGTGGTGGAGCGAGATACACAACGGGGTTCACAAAGAAACAAAAACCATAAAGGTGGATGACGGAAATGGCGGCAAAAAAGACAGCACCGTAACAACTTTCAAAGCTCCTATTGAAACCAATATCGCCCTGGCTGACAATTTGAAGGGGCACCTGATGCTGACCACCGGTACCGCAGACGATAATGTGAACCCTGCCAACACCATCCGCATGGCCAATGCATTAATCAAAGCGGACAAGGATTTCGATTATATGATTTTACCGGACAAACCGCACGGTTATGGAAATTACGAACCCTACGTCGTGCGCCGCCGGTGGCACTATTTTGCGCAGTATTTGCTTGGGGATTATCAACCCAATAAGATTAATTATGATATTCCCAAGGACAAGAATTAGGCGACAATAACCGACAGACGTGGGACGCAGAGCGCCAGAGAACCTTCAGCCGCGGAGCAACTGAAGGGAAATGAAGGAGGCGGTGTGCAGCTAGAGGAAGGATTCCACTTCATCCACAAAACCCATCTCGGTCCCGGCGCTCTGCGTTGGGACCCCTTTTACGCTCCGCGTACTCACGGGCAGCTGCTCCTTTTATCAATTCTATATTTAACAACTGCTGTGGAGGCTGCACTCCCGAAAAATTGTCAAACGGCAATTCACGAAGCGGCGCTTCGTGTTACATGCCCAGTATTACGTATACCCACCCGCTTTGTAAGTAGATCCTGGAGAAGCAATCAAACTTATGGCCGGATCAATTTTCAGTTTAAACAATATTGGGGATTCCTTTTTAAACACCCCTCCCGCTGCACGGCTCTCCCCTTTTATGTTTGAAGTAAAAGTTAGATACGCTATCCTAACGAAGAAAGGAGGATCTCCCCTTGGCACTGCGATGCCGTCCTTGAGTTTCTCCCCTTCGTTAGGAAGAGTTTGTGGTACAACCTGGTGCTTAGACACCGAATACCTAAAAGGATAAACGGAGCCTAACTTTTAGTTACAAATG
>DATFLI010000149.1:0-27515 GCA_035267805.1 Balneolaceae bacterium
TTAACGCTTTTTTTCATTGTCCACAAATATCCATCCAATAATTCATTAAAAATTAAAGTTTTATTATAGCTTAATAGGTTTGAAGATCAGACTGTCCCCGTTGCTGACTTTAGAACGATATTTCTCCTCATCAAACTTATAAAAGTAGGCTCCTTTTTTGGAATACTTTTTTTGCTTTTCATCTGTTTTGACCAGCACATCCATAGAAAGAATTCGCCGTCTGAAATTTCGCTTATCCAGCTTCGTTTCGTAAATGGCTTCGTACAAGATTTGCAGCTCGGGCAACGTAAATTTTTCGGGCAAAAGCTCGAATCCTACCGGTTCATGGGAAGCCCGGTAACGCAGTCGGGCTTTGGCAGCTTCTACCATCTCTTCGTGGTCAAAAATGAGATCCGGAGTCTCATCGATCGGGAACCAATGCGCACTATATTGTTCAACTAACTCACGATTGTGTTCGTGAATATTAATAAGGGCGTAATAGGCAATCGAGATGGTACGTTCTACCGGATCACGATCAACTTCACCGAATCCATACAATTGCTCAAGATATACATTTTTGAGTCCCGTCAATTTATGAAGGATTCGATCGGCAGCCTCATCTAAACTTTCATCTCGATTCAAAAACCCACCCATCAGGGACCAATTCCCCTTTTCGGGTTCAAAATCCCTTTTAATGAGCAGCAGTTTTAAACCATTTCGGTCGAAACCGAAAATTATACAGTCTAAAGCTACAAGAATTCGATCATGATCATCATAATAATTTGGCATATGTTAAATTAATACCTGCTAAAATTGTTGATTATTCCTGTTCCAACGCTTAAAGCTCATTTAAGCTGTAAAACTATAACAGATTTTGAGGGTAAGCGCAATGTTAACTGATTCTTTGATAAAGAGTAATTACGGTACGTCTTTGGCGATACATTATTGGGATTGTCAAATGTGTTAATAGAATTCACTGCATCAGCGGTTAAGATCCTCGCATCACTTACGCTATTAACGTTCATGCCTCTGATATCTACATTCACAGTCCTATTTTCATTGGCATGAAGGTTGGTGATCGTCAAATGAACGGCTCCCGAACTATCCTTCGATGCCGTACCGCTAAGGCCGGGAATACTTTCGTTTTTATAGTCATACTTCTCCGCATTCAAATGTAGGGGAAGCAGTTGTGCCCCCTGATGCACTTTATAAAAATCAAACACCCAATAAGTTGGCGTCTTGAACATTTTTTTACCGTCGGTCATGACCATAGCCTGCAGTACATTTATCGTCTGGGCAATGTTTGCCATGCGAACGCGATCACTGTGATGATTAAAAATATCAAGCGTCGTAGAAGCGATCAGCGCATCACGCAAAGAATTTTGCTGACGCAAAAATCCGGGATGTGATCCGGGGAGAGGATCGGTCCATATACCCCATTCATCAACGGCCAGTGCTATTCTTTTGTGTGGATCGTATTGGTCCATACGTGTTTCATGGCCTTCGATTAGTTTCTTCATTTTGAGTCCCTGTTTCAGGCCATGAAAATAAAGATCCTCTCCAAAATCAGTGGAAGAACCTTTATGCTGCCAATTGCCGGTAGCAATCGTATAATAGTGCAATGAAATAGCATTCATCTGTCGACCGGCTTTCTTGACCAGCTTTTCGGTCCAGTCATAATGATTATCAGAGAAACCGCTGGCGATTCTATAGAGATGATTACCGCTGTAATCATTAGCAAAAGTGGCATACCGACGGAAGAGATTTGCATAATAATCAGCCGTCATATTGCCACCGCATCCCCAGCTTTCGTTACCGATTCCCAGGAATTTAAGTTTCCACGGTTTGTCACGGCCGTTTTTCCGGCGCAGATTAGCCAATGTACTATTACCGCCAAACGTCATATACTCAATCCAATTGGACATCTCTTTGACAGAGCCACTGCCCACATTGACAGAGAGATAAGGCTCGGAACCTAAAAGATCCATTAATCTCATGAATTCGTGGGTACCTACTTGGTTACTGTCGAGTACGCCACCCCATGTCGAATTTACACGGACAGGGCGTTGATCGCGTGGTCCAATACCATCTCTCCAATGATATCGATCCGCATAACAGCCTCCGGGCCAACGGATATCCGGAATATGCAACTCTTTCAATGCGTTAACCACATCGTTACGAAACCCATCGGTATTAGGAATATCGGAATCTTCGCCAACCCACAGCCCTCCATAAATTCCATGTCCAAGCTGTTCGGAAAACTGCCCATAAATATACTTACTTATTTTATTCTGGGGTCGATCAGCATCGACAACCATTGTATCCTGGGCCGCCAAACGACTAAAACTGCTGAAAAGTAGAATGAAAGAAAGAAACAGGAGTTTTTTCATAGTAGACTATAAATATTATTAACTGTAATTAATCCTAATTTGCGGGATTTTTACCCGGGTTAGAAAACTGGTAAACCGTGACTTGATGATATGTTTGGCCCGGCTTAAGTATCGTATTTGGGAAATTAGACTGATTGGGAGAATTGGGATAATGCTGCGTTTCGAGACAGAGTGCCCCATGCTGAACAAAATGATATCCATTTTGCCCTACCAGACTGCCATCCAAAAAATTACCGGAATAGAATTGAACGCCCGGCTGCGTCGTAAATACTTTCATCTCACGACCTGAAGACGGTGAATAAACAGTTGCAGCATGGAAAAGGGAATCCGATTCAGTTCGATTTAGCACAAAGTTATGATCATAGCCCCCCTTGGTTTGGTCAAAGCGAGAACCTACCGTATGAAATTCGGTAAAATCAAAAGGCGTGCCTTTTACGGAGGCTATCTCACCCGTTGGAATCAGCTCGTCGTTAACCGGCGTATAATGATCCGCATTAATTTTAAGCTCCTGGTCCATAACCGTCTGATCTGGATGTCCGCTTAAATTGAAATAGCTATGATTTGTGAGGTTGATCGGCGTAGCCTTATCGGTCGTCGCTTCGTACTCGATCTTAAGCTCGTTGTCTTGGGTAAGTGTATAAGTCACATTCACATGCACATTACCGGGGAATCCTTCTTCGCCGTCCTTGCTGAGATAACTCAACTTTAGCGAGCCGTTGTCCATAGGGTTGGCATTCCACAGCTGGCTTTCAAATCCACGCGTCCCACCATGTAACGTATTGTCACCGTCATTGGCCGGAAGCGTATATTCTTTCCCATCAATGGAAAATTTAGCATTTGCAATACGATTGGCATAGCGACCGATTATAGCGCCAAAATACGTTTTAACCGGACGATACTTCTTTAGAGAATCAAAACCCAGAACTACACTACCCATCTGCCCATCGCGGTCCGGGGTACGAATATTGGTAACCCGAGCCCCATAATTGGTTATCTGGACTTCCATTTTATTGCCATTGGTTAAGGTATAGAGTTCCACCTGCCGGCCATCTTCAAGCTGACCAAATTTCTGCTTGGACAGCTCTGTTTTTTGCTTTTGTTGCTTTGTATCCTTGTTACCCTTTGCACAGCCGGCCACTAAAATAGACAGTGTTCCTACAGCAAAAAGCATATTCATAAAATTAGACCCTATATGCTGCTGCCAAATCAATGTTGATATCATTTTCTTTTATCTTCAATTAACATTTAAGTTTTAAACGCTATTTTAATAGCAGAACAAATCCTCCATTACCTTTCATCGCGACGCTCAATTTTCCGTTCGATAATGTAACTTTTCGATGGGAGAACGTAAATTTTGTCTTACCGTCCGAGATAAGCTCACCTTCCATACTATCCGGTAGAAAAGACAGATCGAGCGCTTCTTTTTTAGGATGATCCTCGCCGTTGATACCTGCAATAAACCAGCGGTCCCCTTTTCGCCGGGCGATCACGACCAACTTGCCTGGGTAGCCATCAATAAACTTCATTTCATCCCACTCTACAGGGATTTTTTTAACAAAATCCACAACATAACCGGGCACTTTATCCATACCACGAGGCGTCTCGGCATAATGCTGGAGCCCAGACGTAAATAAGACCGGCAAAGCCAGTTCAAAAGCACTGGTTGTTTTACGCTTTACATAATTCAATTGAGTCAAACTCATAGGGGTAAAATCCATCGGACCGAAGACATTCCGCGTAAACGGCAACATGGCACAGTGAAAAGCTTCGTTATCGGCATTGGCCTGCTCAAAAGTCACATACTCAAACCCTTTTACGGCCTCCATTGTCATTAGATTGGGCCATGTTCTCTGCCATCCACGTGGAATGGTTGCGCCGTGCGTATTTACAAGCAAGTGATAAGCGGCGGCATCCTTAAAAATATCGCGATAGTATTGAATCATCGACTGACCATCTCCGCCAAAAAAGTCAACCTTGATTCCCTTGATCCCCATCTTTTGGAGTTGACTAAATTCCTGAACCCGATCCTGATGAGTCAACAGTTTACTTTTTGGGGAATAGGTCGTGTTATTCCAACTTCCGGAGGAATTATACCACAGCAGCAATCCTACATTCTGTTTCGCTGCATAATCGGCCAGCCGGGAAATACCATCATACCCAATAGTACTATCCCAGTTAACATCTACTAGCGTATATTCCCAACCCATCTTAGCCGAATAATTGACAAAACGTTTTTGTGTATCATAATTAACAGAGGCATCCTTGAGCTTCGCCCAGCTCCAGGAAGCACGCCCCGGCTTGATCCATGAGGTATCCATGTCTACTGTCGGATCTGCCAAATCAGTTGCCAGCGTTGATTCTGTGATAGTCGACAAATTTCCAATAACAACGATTCTCCAAGGTGTAGACCATGGCAATGTCGAATGAGGATTTAAAACACCACCCGGTCGCTGTTCTCCGGCCTCCGGAAAGCCTACTGTATAATTACCGTCCGGAGCATTCTGGCGTAGTCGAGTACCACAATACGTACCGTTCATACCCGATTCCGAAATTAAGGCCCACGTACTTCCCACTTTAAACAGTGCCGGATATGCCCATCCCGCACTGTCGGGAGCAGGCGCACCTACTTTTATATCTTTATAATAGTCTTCCTCGTATGATGGATTAGTCTGTGCATAGCCTGTATTCACATTATCCAGCGGTTCCAACCAGGCGTGTGCATCCTCAGGGAAATGATAACTTGTCTTCTCTGAAGAAATTTGATGCACCTTGTCGCTATTGTTAGGAAAGCTATACCGGAAAGCAACACCATCATTCGATATCCTAAATGTAATATCCATCGGATTCCCGGACTTATTTCGCAGGTAAAAAGTCTTTTCATTTGCGTTATAGACAATATAGTGTTGTTTGCCGTGGCTCAACGAGTACTGCTCATTTATCGGTTTAATATTAGAAACCGACTCAAGACTCATATTCCGCGAAAAGTCGATGCCATCCCGTACAAGTCCCAGCCTGGAACTGTCAATAACAGCAGAATCCCGATACGATATTTTATAATATGGTTGAGTACCCTTCACCATAAAAAAATCTACTTCAATGTTATTATTCGGACTCGTAAACGATCCCGATTCGCCCGAACAGGCAATCACAACAAGAACGAACGCCAAGCATATTGCCCGATAAAAATTTTTAAATACGTTTATATCCACTATTTGCTTAAACTTTCTTAAAAATCACTAAAAAGCTACATGTTACATGTACTAATCCTGTACTTTTTTGCCCCATACGGTATGTCCTGCATTATTCAGGCCCGTGTAGACGATCGTGTGTTTATCATTCTCCCAATCATACCCTTGGCTTAAGTAAAGCTTCAGCGTTTCATTACTTTGGGTCACGGTCAACGTCTTTCCATTCAGTTGCCATGTCGCATTCACTCCTTCAATCTTCCCACTAGAAGAGTAGGTTATAAGCCGGGACTGATTTTTCTCACTGCCCGAAGCGAAAGACTGCAATGTCATTTGCTCCCATTTTCCCGTCACACTGTCGGCCGTGATATCCTGTTGCTCGATACCGCCGTACCGTTCCGGGGAGGCAACGGGCCATCCGTCAGAAGTCCACGTTAATTTTCTTAAATGCATATCCATCATATTCGGATGGGATCCTAACCGTCCCTGGTGCATCATAAAATATTGATCACCCTCGGTAAAAATGCCGACATGTCCGACCCCTTGCCAGCCGGAGTGATTATTAAATTGATAGGGCGCTGTCAATATGGGATAGTTATCCACCTTGTCCGCCATATTATTTCCGTTATAATCCAGATAGGGACCTTGCGGACTGTCAGACCGCCCTACCCGGACGTTGTACTTATCGAACAACGGTCCGTAAGAAACAAACAGGTAATATTTGTTAGTCGGCTTATAATAGGCAATCTCGGGAGCTTCAAGCGCACTTCCATTTCGTCGTGCGATGAGTTCGCCTTTGTCGCCGCCGTTAATTGGTTTTCCGGTATCAGGATCCAACTGAACAATATAAATCCCGGAAAACCACGATCCATAAGCCATCCAATAATTCCCATTGTTGCGATCCACGATTACAGTCGGATCTATGGCATTCATTGAATTTTCCTTGTTGGTCGTAACGACGGCACCTTGCTGTGTCCACGGACCTTCCAGCGATGTGCTGGTTGCCAATCCGATATAAGAGGCGTTACTGCCAACAATAGATACACAGTAATACAACCGGTAGGTATCACCTTTTTTCATAATGAAAGGAGCCCAAATATTGCTGGGAGACTTACCGCCATTCGCCTGCGTCACATAGTCATCAGCTTTTGGCGGGATACCGGAAAAAGCCCATCCGTCGAATTGCCAGTTAACAAGGTCTTTGGATCGTCGTACCTGTATTCCGACCCGCTGTAGCGGAATGCCATACATCACATCCGTCGAAAAACAGTAGGTCCATGTTCCATCATCAATACAATTGGGGTCATGCACATTGTACGGTCCCCAGTGATCGCGATAGGCAAATTCTTTCCACTGCTCATAGTTATCGGGATAACCCGGTCCGGTAGTTTCGCTCTGATTGCCCGTATTTCCGGTGTTGGTATTTCCCTGTTGACCGGTGTTATTATTGTCAGTACCTGTTGAGTTATCGCTACAGCTGGCAAGCAGCCCAATAATACAAATACACATAAGAAATAGCCTAAGAGCTCTCATATCCAGACCAATATGACAATCATTCCTATTAATCATGTGCTTTCTTGCCCCATTCACTTATACCCTCGTCACTTAGCCCGGTAAAAACCAGACAAACTCGATTATTCTCCCAGTCCCAGCCGCGAGATACCTGGGTCTTAAACTGATTATTGCCATTCAGTATGATCGAAAGTGCTTTACCCTTCAGTGACCAGCTTCCGTTGGCATACTCCTTAATGCTTCCATCAGATTTGAGGGTAAGAATCTCCGATTGATTCATTTCAAAGGTCTTATCCAGATAAATGTACTCCCACTTACCTGTGATATCATCCTCGTTAAGTTGCTGAGGTTGTGGCACATCATCATATCGCTCCGGAGAAAGTGTAGGCCACCCGGCATCCGTCCAGAATATTTTCCGGATATGCAGGTCCATCAGATTCGGATCTTTACCAAGTCGTCCCTGGCAAGCTAAATAATAATTGTCTCCATCTTTCAGAATTCCGGTATGTCCCACGCCCTGCCAGCCAGAGTGGTTATTAAATTTATATTGAGCTGTTATTTTGGGATAATTATTGGTCAGTGCTGACATCTGTCGTCCTTTAAATCCATAATATGGACCCTGGGGCTGATCGGCCCGTCCCACGCGCACATTATACGGCTCAAAGAGTTCATCATAGGAAACAAACAGGAAATACTTATTCAGCTTGGGATTATACTGTACTTCGGCGCCTTCCAGGGGAGCACGGCCATTGGGCATCGGACGCGAAGCAATAATATGTCCCAAATCATTGGGATCCTTACGAAAACCCGTTCCAGGATCCAACTCCACAGCATGGATACCGTTATCCCAAGAGCCAAAAATCAGCCACTGCTTCCCATTATCTCTGTTTACGGCTACATCCGGATCAATGCCGTTGTAATCCGAATCAGGATAGGTTGGCAACACCAATCCCTTATTTTTCCAGGGCCCATCAGGATTGGAACTCACCGCTAATCCCAAATAAGCCATATGCATATTATCATTGGCCGGAGCCGCATAATACAACCGGAATTGATCGCCCACTTTTATAACAAAGGGAGCCCAAATGGCAACAGGATCATACGATGGCTGCTTCTTGCGCATAAAATCTACCACATCCTGAGGCATGTTGGAAAACACGTGGCCTATGGGTTGCCAATGCACCAAGTCTTTCGATCGGCGAATTGGAATTTTGGCGTCTTTGCGAGGATCATCAGCGGGGACTCCGGCGCCACCATAATACACATCCGTCGAGTAGATATAATAATAATCCCCAACTTTTATGATCGTAGGATCATGAACGTTGTAAGTGCCCCATTTCCCGAAATTGGATATGTTGGCAATATCAGAATAATCATCTGGGATATGCGGATTCAGCGAATCAGCAGACGTGGTATCTCCCGTAGCAGGATTGGAAGGCCCAGTTTCCTGATCCGAACTTTGTACGGAATCCCGACAGGCAACCGTCAATCCCACTACTGCCAGGATTCCAACCGCTAAACTTATATGTATTCCGATTTTACGCCTCATACAACCAAATTAATGCCAGGTCAAACGAAATTTAATCTCCGGTTACAATTTTCCCCTTGATCAAGGTGAAAGAGTGCGGGGGAAATGAGTACGTCATCTTGGTCCCGTCCGCCTGGATCGAATCTTTCTGCTTAGTCTGTACTTTTGTCTGATCAAAATCATTTTTTGCCTTGATATCGGGACCGTTTACTTCATAAACCTGGAAATCACCGCTAAACTTTCCTTTCTCTGAAATAATATCAGTCGTGATAGCTTTGTCTTTATTGCGGTTTACCACATTGATCACTACTTCACCGTTATCGTTGTAGGTGGCCGAGACATCCAGGTAAGGGACATTTTTTTGCGTTGTCGTCGATTCCCCTAATCCAACAGGATAATCCTTATCTGTATTATAGGTATCGGAATCCACGTATACATCCAGTGCCGTACCGTGATCATTATGAGCAAAAAGCTGGAAGGGATAATAAATAGTCTGTTTATACATATCGTCTTTATTCGTAAATATCGGGGCAATAACATTAACCAGCTGAGCCAGATTGGCCATTTTTACAATATCCGCATTACGAATAAAAGTGTTTAAAAATCCGGCTGTTACAAGGGCATCTTCCAGGTTGTAATGTTCCTCAAGAGCACGTTTACCGTGTTCCGATTCCCCTGATCGTGCCCGGTACCAGACATTCCATTCATCCCAGGCAATATAAATAGGATCCCGGTCTCCACGGTTTGCCCGATGCATGGCGTTGTTAATCAATCCGCGGATTAACTGTGTACGTTCATCGAGCACCTCGGGCGTCGCCATAAAGTCATAATAGTTGTTTTCGGGATTGCCCACATACATGTGTATCGACAGATAATCGACTACATCTTTCAGTTCGTCAAGCACTTTACGATTCCATTCCATAGGATCTGCGCCGGGGCGGAAGTTCGAGGAACCGGCGGCTACCAGTTTAATACTCGGATCTGTCAGGCGCATCATCTTGGCAGCTTCACGAGCCTTTTTACTGTAATCTGTAGCATTCATGTGGCCTATTTGCCAAAACCCATCCATCTCATTACCAAGACTCCAGTATTTGATATTCCAAGGCTGTTTGTAGCCGTGTTTTTGACGCAAATTGGCAAAATAAGGCCCGCTCTTAACGTTGGTATATTCCAGCCAGTGTTGGGCCTCCGAAATGGTACCGGTACCCATATTCACCGTAAAATAGGGTTTAACCCCAACTTTTCTGGCAAACTTCATAAACTCATTGGTGCCAAACTTGTTGGTTTCCAGACGTCCCCAGGCAAGCTCCATACGCGGAACCCTGTTAGGGCCTACTCCATCCCTCCAGTGGTAATTAGATACAAAATTTCCTCCCGGGTACCGTATGATAGAAACTCCCAAATCTTTTACAGCCTGCATCACGTCTTTACGATATCCGTTTTCGTCGGAAAGCGGAGAATCCGGATCATAAATACCTCCGTAAACACAACGACCGAGGTGTTCAACAAAACTACCGTAAATGAGGGAATCAACATGCCCGATCGTTCGATCGACATCAATTTTAATGCGTGCATTCTGCGCCTGAACTGTGGTAACAAACAGCATTCCTATACAGAGTGCCAACACAGTAACGGAAAATCTTTTAGATTTTAACATGGCAAATAACGTCTTATTTATCTTTTTATTTAAATACCAAAGAATTAAGAATTAGGGTGGGTTATCACATTTCTGATTGTGATAACCCGACCCCATATTCTACCTAAGGAGGATTCTTGGTTTACATTTTTTATTTAAAAAAAACCTGTTTGTATCCCTGTATTTTTACAATGCAAATAATCATTATTTAAAATGGAATGGCTTGCATTACCATATATCCCGAGAAGCCATCCCATTTTCGTAATTTTTTGATATCCATCATGAGCATAAAACTACCGACTCATGATGGATATCTTTAGGCTATAGTTAGTTATCTATCAAGAACCATATCCCGGATTTTGGTTCAACTTGGGATTGGTGTCGAGTTCGCTCTGAGGAATCGGCAGATATTGATGCCCCTGAACGAAACCATTAAATTCAGGATCTCGTTGTTGCAACCAGTTGAGTTTTTGAGGATCCTGTAACCAGCCCCATCGAACGATATCATCAAAGCGGTGTTCTTCTCCGTTAAGCTCGAGATATCGCTCATGAGCAATCTGATCCTGCATCTGTTGTTGACTCAATCCGGGTTTTACAACACTTAAGTCAGGCATGTTGGCTCGATCCCTAACTTTTTGAACATAGGTGTATGCAACTGGCGTATTGCCCATATTATTTTCAGCCTCGGCATACATCAACAATACGTCTGCGTAACGCATCAGCCGGATATTGATTCCTGAACGGGCATCAATTTCACTGCCACCCGGCGTATCACTCTCATATTTTCTCCAGAAAATATTTGTGGTATCTGCTCCCGGGTAAGCCTGCTTAAAGGGCACGCCGTAAACAGTTTCGCCCGGATAATTATAGAAAATTGAAGCACGTAAACGAGGATCCGGATTGCCATTTACCGTAGTATCTTGTTGGAACTGGTTAAATAGCGTACGCGTAGGTTCGATGTCAGCCCATCCGAAACCTGTAGGTGCATAGGTGATAGAACGAGCTTGCGTCTGTCCCCAATCAGGTCGTGGCGGACTTTGCCATCCGATTGCGGTACCCCCTACATCACGAGAAAACTGGACTTCAAAGATCGACTCTTTATTATTCTCATTATCCGTTGTAAAGTTATCGCGATAATTGGAAACCAATCCGTAAATACCGGAATCGATTACTTTTTTAAACTGATCCGCTGCTTTACTCCACTGCTGATTGAACAGGTAGGCTTTGCCAAGATAAGCCTCGGCAGCCCCCTTCGTTGCGCGTCCTACATTATCAGCACTGTAGGTTTCCGGCAAAGCGGGAATCGCAGCCTGAAAATCTTTTTCGATCTGCGCCCACACCGAATCCGGAGGAGCCTGGGCCACAAAGTAATCATCCTGGCTTTGGGCCGTTTTAAGTATTAGCGGAACGTTATGATAGAATTTCAGGAGATGAAAATAAAACAGCCCTCTTAGGAAATGGGCTTCTCCCAGCAAGCGGGATTTGAGGTTATCATCCATCTGAATATCCGGAACATTTTCCAGTACCTGGTTTGCACGATAAACGCCTTCATAGAAAACCTTCCAGAGCAGAGATACCTGCAAACTCGTTGCAGGAAGATTAAATTTACCGGCATCGGTCATTTCTCCCCAAGGGCTATCGGCTTTAGTGTCATCGCCCCGTAAATCAGGTGAGGTGTTAGCAAAACGCATATAACTTCCATCAAGCTGCAGGGCTTCATAGACAGCGTTCGTGCCTCTAACCGCATCACTGGAGGTTTTCCAGAAGGTTTGAGTTGTTTGTGCATTCGGGTTTTGTACATCTAATAAATTCTTGTCACAAGAATAAAATAGCGTACAACTTATCAACGTAAGTACTATTAGTATGTAAGAACTATTCCTTTTCATAGTCTTGTCCTTTTAATTTCTATTTAAAAATCCAGTGATACTCCAAGACTCAGGGTCCTGGGTGACGGGTATGAGCCAACATCAACCCCTCTGCTGAACAGGCCATCGTTACCTCCTCCGATGGGACCGTCAATCAAGGCATTGGCACTGCTGATCACCGGATCATATCCAGAGTACTTTGTGATAGTAAACACATTTTGTCCCTGGGCATAAATTCGCAAATTTTTAATTCCAACTTTGTTAAGCAGATCTTTGGGTAGTGTATAGCCGATCTGAATATTCTTCAGGCGCAGGTAACTTCCATCTTCGACCCAACGACCGGAATCCCTTCCATTGTTATTCGGATCAGAAAAAATAGCACGAGGTACGGTATTTGAATGATTATTCTGCGTCCAGTGATGATCATAGACATACTGATCGTAGTTGCCGTATCCGTCCATCAGCTCAATTGTCTGACGGACCCGGTTAACAAGCTTATTACCGTATGCTCCCTGGAAGAACAGAGACATATCCCACTGGTTATAATTCAAGCTGGCATTAAAGCCATACGTGAATTTGGGAATGGCGCTGCCGAGATACTTCCGGTCGGCAGAAGTTATAACCCCATCATTATTCAAATCTTTAAACCGTATGTCGCCGGGGGCTGTAAAATTTGCTGCCGTACCGGCATCACGGGCTTGGGTATCATAGTTACCATTCTGCAATTTTTTCTGATTTTGATAGGCATGATTATACACTTCATCCCAATTTTGGAAAATCCCATCAGTTTCATAACCGTAAATGGCACCGATAGAATGACCAACCTCGGTTTTACTCATATTGCCATAAATCGGCTTATTCCCTTGTCCCAAGGCAAGTACTTTGTTCTTAAGGGTGGACAAATTCCCTTTCAAATCGTAGGACAAATCGCCGGCGCTATTCTTGTATTCAAGCGTAAACTCGAATCCTTTGTTTAGCAACGAAGCACCGTTAACCGTAGGATTGGACACTGAACCCGTTGACAATGGAATAGGTACCTGAACCAAAATATCTTTGGCCAGATTATTGTAGTAATCAACCGTAAAGTTCACTTTGTCATCCCAAAGTCCAAGATCCAGCCCAATGTCACGAGAAATATTAGTTTCCCATTTAATGTTGGGATCAACCAGAGATACCTGAGTAGCTCCCTGAGCTATGGTGCCATTAAAGTTATAATTGGCGTTGGTATTGATGTAAGCCGAATAAGCATAATCACCAATGTTTTGATTACCCAATCGCCCGTAACTTGCTCGCAGCTTCAGGTTATTGATAAAAGAGAATTCAGACATGAAGGGCTCATTACTAATACGCCAGCCCACCGATATAGATGGAAATGTTCCGTATTTATTTCCGGGAGCAAAACGAGACGAACCATCACGGCGCAAAGTACCATCAATCAGATAGGTGTCCTTATAATTATATGTGACACGGGCCAGGAACGAACGCAATGTATTATTGGTCTTATAGCCCGTTGTAGTCTTATTCATGCTACCGGCATCAATAATCTTAAAGTATGGTTGGGTATACCCTTCCGCATGTCCGTGAATCGTATTAAAATTAGTGATCTGCTGGGTATATCCCACCAAAGCCGTCAAGTGATGAGCTCCGAAATCGCCTTTATAGTGGAGCGTATTCTCAACCAGTTGAGTGACATGTTCATCCCTGTTTTGATCGAGCTTGGCAATATCGTTTTGATAGAAAAAGCCGAGATCATATCTGGGGACGAAGCTATATCCGTTTACCAAACTGTGATCATAGCTGAATCGCACTTTGTAGTATAAATTATCCAGGAAATCATATTCACCGGTTATGGAGCCCAAAAAGCGGTTTACTTTCGTGGTGCTCTCCAACAAATTATTAGCACCGATAACATTCAGCGAAATCGCTTTACGGATATTGGAATCCGTTCCACTGTAACCGCCAAGCCGGGTATCGCTATAAATAGGTTGTGTAGGCAACGCATGAACGATGTCCATGATTGGAGACGTCAGGTGCAGCCCAGTCATATTCACTTTATCCCAATGGGCATAATACAACGATTCCTTTACATCGAATTTTCCAAATTTATGATCTGAATTGACCCGACCGGAATAGCGCGTGTAATCAGGTCCCGGCCCTTTTAGGGTACCGCCCTGATTGAAGTAGTTTCCGGTAATCGAATAGGTGCCGCTGTCGTCGCCACCGGAAACTGTTAAATTATGGCTTTGAATCCGTGCTGTTTTAAATGCGGCATCCTGCCAATTGGTATTAATTTGATTGGGATCCACATAATATTGTGAACCCGGATCATTAGCCGGTGCCAAAGGCATTTGGGCATTATTCAATTCTTCATTATCCAGCTTCTGATAATCGGAAGAATTCAACATGTCATAACGATTGACAATATTTTGAACTCCGTAGTAACTGTGGTAATTAACCTGAACAGGTCCTTTATCTCCATGTTTGGTGGTTATAATGACAACACCATTTGCAGCTCGTGTCCCGTAAATTGCCGCAGCTGAAGCATCTTTCAGAACCTGGATAGACTCAACATCATTCAAGTTAAAATCCTGCAATCCACCTACGGGCACGCCATCTATGACATAAAGCGGCTGGTTATCACCGAAAGTTGAAGGCCCGCGAATTTTAATATTGGGGGCGGACCCGGGATCACCGCTATTTTGAACAGTGACACCTGCAACACGTCCGGCTAATGCTTCTCCTATTGAGGAGGAAACCGTATTCTTCAAATCCTTACTTTTAACCGAACTAATAGATCCGGTTATATCCTGACGTTGCTGCGTACCATATCCAACAACAACCAAATCCTGCCCGACAAGGGCTTGTGCTTTCATCGTTACACTGATTTCAGACCTGTTGCCAACCGGTACCATTTGCGTGGCATATCCCACAAATGAAAAAACCAACGTATCAGACGATGCCGCCTGAAGCGAATAATGTCCTTTTGCATCGGTAGAAGCTCCCTGGGTAGTTCCTTTCACCAGAATATTTACACCAGGAAGTGTTTCATTTGACGAAGCGTCTTTCACTGTTCCCGATACCGTATGCTGCGCCATTGCCGTCATCGCAGAAAAAGCGATGAAAACAATGATCAGCAACACACTTTTAAATTGTAGATGTGTTTTCATAAATCCCCAATTTGATTAGCATGTTAGCGAGTTAACGTGTCACCTTTTGATAGGCGTGATCTTACCCTTTTCTAAGTGTAGTTAATACACTTCTTATTTTTAAGCATTTTGAAAAAAACATGCAACCAAATGACACTCCTTTAGAAAATTAGCTTACTCCTATCTTTTATCGCTAAAAAAATAAGATGCAAAAGAAAAGTAAATCAACCTTAAAAACCGTTATAAAACGTCGGGACAAGTATTTTTCAATGAAAAAAATTATCTCTTAAATGAATATTATTTGTGGAAATTTGCACAAGCAAACAAGCAGGGTGGTTATAGAATATTGTAAAAAAATACTACTATAATGATAATTTCTGTGCTAATAAATGTATTTGCAACACTTAAAAAGTGCGGATTCGTCTAATTCTCAAGTTCCTATTTTGAAAACTTTTTTAATAAAACCTCTACCAAACTACACTCGTCAATTACACCCATTATTTATTTCCCAATATCTGATAAACCCTTTCCCCATCCTTAATTTTTTCCTTTTGCCTTGTGTTATCCCGCCATCTGATATGAATATATTTCGGTGATCGATTTTTGCTTATTCCGAGGATTTGAACAAAACTATTTTGCGACCAATAGCCGGAACCAGCCTGAATTTCTCTTTTGGGTCCTCTTGTGCCATCTTTATACTCCAGCCATAATTGGGCGCCAATTACCGAACCCACCCCAACCTTTTTTTTCAATCGTACTGTAATCCCGCTTCTTGAGGAATGATTTAAATACAACTTCGTTGTTGTATCGTTCTGACTTACAGCTAAATCAACCTTGCCATCTCCATTAAAATCACTGACTGCAGCTCCTCGTTGTTCTCCATATATTTCTATTCCGCTTATTTGTCCGGCTAAAGACTTAAAATGGCCTGCCCCATCCCCTAAAAGCAGCAGACCTCGCCCCGCGTCTGAGCGTGGCATATAAGGAGCCATCCCAAAAAAGTTCTGGCTCAAAAAAAGATCTTCATTACCGTCATTATTATAATCAGCCACACTTGCATCAAATGCCGGAGAAAATTGTGCAGCTGCAGGTAAAACATGCTTTTCGAAATGGCCTCCTTTATTGATAAAAACCATACTGCCCATCGTATTTATCTCATGAAAAGGCACTCTGTTGAGGGGTGGTTGCAAGAGATCTTTAAGAGTAGATTTTGCATATTCCCGGTTTGTAGATATACCCCTCAACATCACATTGGATAAAGGTTTGAAGGCTTGCATTTGGCGCCTGGGCACATACCCTCCCAAAGCCGGGTCATAATATGATTCGATGATATCTATACGACCATCCCTGTTGAAATCCTTATAGTACATTTTGAGTGGAAAACCTGCGTGAACTTGATACGGAGTATTTAATCCCCAGTTTGTAGCTACGATATCCAGCTTTCCATCGTTGTTAAAATCTCCGGTTTCCACGCCATTCCACCAACCTTTTAGCTTATCGAAACCATACTTCTTGGAAACATTGTGAAAGTTTCCATTGTCGTTTCTCAAAAGTACAAGCGAATCCCACTCCCTGCTGATAAGCAGATCGGGGTCCCCGTCATTATCTAAATCCGTAAAGATGGCACCGGTGACTAACCCCAAGTTCTTTAACTTTCCTGAATTGGGCTTATCCAAAATAAATTTCCCATTCTCATTTTTGAACAACCGGGAAGTAGCATTTTTGGGATATTGGGTAGGTACAAAACGTCCGCCCACAAACAGATCGATGTCTCCATCTCCATCATAATCGGCGGCGGTTAACGGCCCGGTTGTAGAAAATATACCGGGAATATCGCCATTGTCAGAAACCTTTTTATGATCCAAAGAGTACGTAAGCACCGAAGGCGCCTGAGCACTGCCCGTCTCATAATTCGCATTGCCAACTAGCAATTTCGTTTTATTTCCACTGTTCCAACCAAGAATGGTTGTTTGATCTGCACTGGTCTGCGAAGTGAGAGCGTCCAATTTTAGCCGTCTGAATCGGCCGTTGCCCTCATTTTCAAATGCTCCAAGGCGACCTTGTCTTCCTGCCGAAATAAAAAGATCATCATCTCCATCGTGATCGTAATCGATCCACGAAACGCCCGGCCCGAGCCGACTTAATTTCATCGGCAGTAAAGGCTGTACATTCCAATCCTTATAGAATGCATCATGAGGTTGATAATCAATTCTTTTCGAAACATCCTGAAACATCGTCTGGGTTGAATCCGAAGAGTTTGAGCTTGTAACACTTCTCCCCGATGAGGCAGTCGGTTCTGTAATTTCATAAACAGTATTGGGATCAACACTATCAATCCTGGTCTTGCTCCCATTAGGCCATTCTACGTCGATTTCATGATTTTTATTATCGGGATTCGCGGCAAAAGCAAATTCTGCATCTGAACCGGAAAGATAATCTCCACCCGAAACTACTGTTTTTGTCTGCTTTACCGGTCCCCCCTCCAACGTTATTTTTGCCCCGATAATTTGAGAATGCTGTTTTCTACCTTTCAAACGAACTTCTATACGGGGAGCATCCGTAGTATTTTCATAAATAGCTGCCCCAAATTTAAAACGGCTTGTGACCAAATCGAGATCACCGTCATTATCCAGATCGGCGGTCGCCAATCCGTATGAGACATCTTTCTTATCAAATCCCCAATCTTCACTTTTATCGGTAAAAGTCAGATCGTGATTATTGCGAAAAATCTTATTTTCAACATTTAAGTTGGGCGTTTTGTCCAAATCGATGGCTCTTTTGCTACCCCGGGATGCATAATAGTCCATATCTATAGAATCGTAAGCGAAGCCGGTATTGATGATGATATCCTCGTATCCGTCTAAATCCACATCCAAGAAACGGGTTGCCCACGACCACTCGGAAGCCTGAACACCACTATAATAAGAAATATCAGCGTAGGTATAATCCCCTCTGTTGAGGAAGAGGGTATTTTGCATATACTGAGGCTGATAGTCGGTCCTGTTTATCTTTACAATCCTGTGCTCCTGAGACCGCTGCTGATAAGCACGTCGACTATGGTGCTGGCTAAGCATCTCCGTTGTAAAAATGTCTGGATAACCATCCCTGTTAATATCTGCTACATCGATCCCCATCGATGAGTAGCTATACTTCCGCAGATCATGTTTGTTCATTTCTTTGAAATCCCCTTCTCCCTGGTTTATCCAAACCCTATCCGGATAAAAATAATCGTTACACACATAAAGATCCGGCAATCCATCGCCGTTTATATCCCGAAAGAGGGCCGTTAGACTCCAGTCTGCCGGTCTTTTGTACGGTTTCCCATTTTGATCGACAAAACGCCCCGGCTGATTGGTGATATCCTTAAAATGCCCGTTGCCTTCATTGATAAAAAGCTTGTTTTTAGTCCCAATCTCACGCAACTGATCAGGTTGTTCCTGCAAATGCAAAATATCGAAATACTGGCCGAATGGTTTTTTAAAAGTGTATTTCTTGCCACTGCCTGCTTTGTTACGCTGAATGATATCGCTCATCTGCTTCTGAGAAAATTTATCGAAAACTCTCTTCTTTTTGTCATTGGCAACGAACAAATCCAGATCGCCATCTCCATCAATATCGGCCATAGTGAGTGTTGAACCACCATTGCCTTTACCCAAGCCACTATTTTTAACCGGGCTAAAATGTCCGGTTCCATCATTCAGGTAGAGACCTATTTTCCCCTCCAGTGTATTAACAATCAAATCCGGATCACCGTCACTGTCTACATCCGCAAAAAGCACAGCCGTGCTGAATTTCCCGGAATAACCTACGCCAGCCTTTTGGGTTATATCTTTAAAATGGAGATTACCTGTGTTTTTATACAGTTTGTTTGGCCCGTGCAACTGTCCAAAATAGATATCCACCAATCCATCCCCGTCAACATCCGCAGTGGTAACACCGGAACCGCGAAGTAACATTTGGTTTTGCTTGATTTCATGAGGCGTTGCGGTAACCTCAAACGGTACATTTGTCTCGGTCGGATCGAGCTTCTCAAAACCGGTATCCCCAAAATAACCCGGATTAACCTCTGCCCAGCGATAGCCATCCCGCCGGTGCCATTTTAGTTCGGTTGAACTTTGCTTACAACTGGAAATAACGACTCCAATAAGCAGTATAAGGACGGTGAATTTAAATTTCTGCAAAGTTGGATCTATTAAAATGTTATAAAGGATTTTTCCCTGAGGTTCAACTCTCAAGCTTTTATAAATCTCCGCACTTATCAAAAGCTTAGATAGAATAACAATAGTATAAATCAAGAAGGAGCACAACAATATTTCCCAGATAAAGAAACGCCTGACAAGACCAAATCGTAATCCTGTCAGGCGTTAAGATAAATTTAAATGAGAAATTCCCACCTAAATTTATGAAGGGATATTGGTTTCAATACCCGGGATTTTGTTTGATTGCAGGATTCGTTTCAATCTCGTTTTGTGGGATCGGCATAATAGCCCGACTCTGGACAAATCCTTTGAAATCGGGATTACGATTTTGCAACATCTGTAGTTTCTGCTGATCGGTAAGCCATCCCCAGCGTCTCAGATCATCAAAACGGTGACCTTCGCCGGCCAGCTCAACCACCCTCTCATGAGAGATTTGCATTTTCAACTGATCATGAGTCATTGCCGCAAACTGGGCCTCACGATCCGGCATATTCGACCGGTCCCGAACCATCTGGATATATTTGGCAGCTGTTGCCCGATTACCGAGCTCATTCTCTGTTTCAGCATACATCAACAACACATCCGCATATCGCATAACTCGATTGTTGACATCGCTGCCTTCGGGCTCACCACTGATGTTTCGATTATTGAACTGATATTTAGCCCAATAAATATCACTGGAATTCTGCCCATATACCTGTGCATAGCTTTGCCCATATACATCAACATTCGGATTGTTAAAAATCAGAGTTGTAAACATCCGGGGATCCAAATTCCCATTTTTAGTTTTTTCACTCATATAATCATTATAAAGTGCTTTACTGGGATAAACATCTGCCCAGCCATAACCCTCTGCTGCAAATGTCATGGGACGAAGTTGGGTATTTTTCCATTCCGATGTCGGAGTTAAATTAACAGCCTCACCCTGATCACCGGGTCGCAATACCGAGCCGCCACCCGTATTCGAGTAATTTATTTCATAGATTGACTCTTTGTTGTGTTCGTGCTCGGTATCAAAATTCCATGAATAATCATTAACCATTGAATAAATTCCAGAGTCAATAATCTTTTTAAACTCTGCATCGGCTGCCTGATATTGCTTACTAAAGAGATAAGCTTTTCCTAAAAATCCGGTAGCTGCTCCCCATGTCGCACGACCTTTGTCTTTAGGATATGAATTAGGCAAAACACTTTGTGCCGATTTTAATTCACTGATAATGAAACTATAAACTTTTTGGGGATCTGCTTGCGGCTGCTTGATATCAGAAACTTTTACCGGTTTTGTAATGAGCGGTATGTTCTTGAATATTTTGACAAGCTGAAAATACATAACCGCCCTTAAAAACCGGGCCTGGGCCATGATCATCTTCTTTTTTTGACTGTCCATATCGATATTCGGGACATTCGCAATAACCTGGTTAGCACGATATATGCCATGATAAACGTTCCGCCAGACAAAAGATACCGCAGCTGTGTTTCTACTATAGCTAAAATCAGACAAGCCTTGAAGCACGCCCCAGGGACTATCTGACCTTGTTAAATCATCTCGAATATTTTGTACACATGGAATCCACCGACCAAAAACACCATCTAAGGAAGTAGCTCCATAAACAGTATTTAACGCTTTATTAGCATCACCAGCATTTTGCCAGAAATTATTTACGGTCGTAGCATTCGGATTCGTAGGATTTAAATTATTATCCTTGCAGGATAACAGCAGTATAACCAACAATAATGCTCCTAGTTTTAAATAACGCATAATATTAGTCTTTTTGATTTATTTTCTTACTACCCAATTTCTCTATTCTCTTTTTAAAATTTCAGCTGTAGTCCAACCCTGAATATCCTCGGATGTGGCCAGGCACCGTCATCAACACCTCTGTTAAACAGTCCATTGTTAAAAATGTTGGTAACAGCACTCGAATTTGCAGTGGTACCACCCGAGGTTCCAAGTTCGGGATCCAGTCCTTTGTAAGCAGTAATAGTGAATAAATTCTCACCCGTTACAAATGCCCGAAGGGTACGAACACCGTATCTCCCATTTGTGGGGATGGTATAGCCGACAGTCATATTTTCCAATCTTAGATAGCTTCCATCCTCCACCCAGCGATTGGAGTCGCGATTATTATTATTGGGATCGCC
Organism: Balneolaceae bacterium; assembly: GCA_035267805.1. GTDB lineage: Bacteria > Bacteroidota > Rhodothermia > Balneolales > Balneolaceae > Fodinibius. Next base: position 21,583 of record DATFLI010000149.1, read on the forward strand.
CCAAACAGCTCTCGGAAATTGAGCATTGTTGGTCTTGTGGCTGGGAGTCCAACGGTTTTTGTAAGCCCTGACTGTTTGATTATCATAGTCCCCCAAATTTTCTAGAACTCGGCGTTGGGCATCAAAAATCTTATTCCCGTAATTACCCTGGAAGAACATCGAAGCATCGAATCCGTGATAATTGAACGTCATGTTAACACCATAGGTAAAATCAGGTGTGGGACTACCCAGATAAGTACGATCATTGGCGTCAATCACTCCGTCTTTGTTCAGATCTTTAAAGCGTATATCGCCGGGAGCAGTACCGGGCTCCTGTGTTGCATGATTATTTATCTCAGCCTGATTTTGGAAGATGCCATCTGTCACATATCCGTATATTGCTCCGACTTCGTGTCCGACGGCTGTTTTACTGGCATAACCATAAATCGGTTGGGCATTTTGTCCCCCCACTGAAGTAACTTCATTGTGTAATGTGGAGATATCGGCGCTGACATTGAAATCGAGGTCACCGAATTGATGACGATATCCCGCCGTGATTCCAATTCCGCTATTAGTGATAGAAGCCGCATTTGCTACAGGATTTGTTGCCGATCCCATAGATCCCGGGAGCGGCACGCCTACCAAAATATCCTTTGAATCATTATTGAAATACTCAATTGTCAGATCCAGAGCATTATTAAACAAGCGGGTATCGATACCTAACGTTCTTGACGTTAAAACCTCCCACTTGAGGTTTTGATTAACCAGGCTAACCTGTACAGCCCCCTGAGCAATCTGATCGTTAAATGTGTAGTTCGAAAAGCTATTGATAGTCGGAATCGTCTCGTAATCGCCGATTGCCTGGTTTCCGACTTTACCCCAACTGGCACGCAGCTTTAAATTATTTACCCACGGGATATTGAAGAAATCCTCATTACTGATCCTCCATCCCACCGAGAATGAAGGGAAATTCCCCCATTTATTTCCATCGCCAAAACGGGATGAGGCATCACGCCGGAAAGAGGCAGTAGCCAAATACCGATTATCGTAGTTGTATTGTATACGGCCATAAAATGAGCGCAATGAGTTGTGGGACTGAAAGCCTGAAGAACGAGTCGACGATGCACCGTTAAGCACTTTTATAAAAGGCCGGCTATAACCCGTCCCGGCACTAAACTCTTGTTTTATCGTACTATTCTCTTCAGAAAATCCGGCAAGAACATCGATGCTATGCTTGTTGATATCCGTCGAATAATCCAGCGTATGCTCCATGGTTGTACCCATCGTATGATTCCGGGTGATTTGAAGATGTCCTTCTCTTTCAAAGAAGAAAAATCCAAGATCATATGTTGGCTCAAACCAGTTCTCTTTATAATCCCTGGAGTCATAACCCAGATTCAACTTATATGTTAAATTATCAAGTATATTTACTTCAGCCCATGCATTGATAAAGCCTCGATCAACATACTGTTTACGATCCATCAGGTGATTTACTCCAATGGTGTTTAATGCAATCCCTTGCTCTATACCTGCCCTCGGACCACCATATCCGCCAAGCCGGTTAGAATCATGTACCGGGATTATCGGCAGACTGTGAAGGGTCTCGTTAACTTGCGATTGCCCGTTGTTCAAGATAGAAGTCTGCGGTGTGTTTATAGACCTGGTCAACCAAATATTCTCTCCAACGGTAACTCTACCCATCTTATGAGTCGAATTGGCCTTGGCTGTCAACGTCTTGTAAGAAGGCGCATCGCCATTGAAGGTACCCTCGTTATTTTCGTAGGTACCACCAATCAAATAGGTACTGTTTTGATTACCTCCGGAAATATCCAACATCTGCTTGGTTGAATATCCTCGCTGCCATGCGGCATCCTGCCAGTTTGTATTGATGTTGTCAATAAAATATTGCGAATTGGGATCATCAGCTTTGGCCGATGACAAAGGCTTTCCGGCGTTTTGTAATTCCTCGCGCATCAATGCCTGGTAACCCTTTCGTTGCAGCATATTAATACGCTGGTAGACATTTTCGGTACCGTAAGTACCTTTATAGGAGATATTAAGTTTTCCCGGTTTACCCTTTTTGGTTTCAATGATTACAACCCCGTTGGCTGCACGCGATCCATAAATAGCCGATGCCGCAGCATCTTTGAGTACCTGCACCGACTGGAACTGACTGGGATCAAAATCTATGATATCAGGGACCTGAATACCATCCACAATGTAGAGCGGAGTATTATCACCAAAAGTTCCCAGTCCCCGCACATTGATAGCTGGTGATTCACCTGGCGCCCCGGAAGTTTGCACGTGCACACCGGCAACCTTCCCGTCTAATGCACTTGCAATTGATTGTGTCGATGCTTTAGAAATTTCATCAACATTCGCACTTGAAATCGATCCGGTAATATCTTCTCTCCGCTGACTTCCGTAACCGACAACTACCATCTCCTCTCCGGAAATAGTTTTTGATTTTAACGTAATATTGATCTTGGATCTTCCCTTAATCGGTACATTTCGTGTTTCGTAACCTATAAAAGAAAAAACAAGAGTGTCAGATGCAGAAGGTGCGGTAACTTCGTAATGCCCTTTGGCATCCGTTGAGGCTCCCTGTGAAGTTCCTTTCACAAGAATATTTACGCCCGGGAGTATATTATTATTAGTAGCATCTCTTACCGTACCCGACACTTTTTGCTGCGCCATTGCTGCCGATGAGAAAATGGTAAAAAATGCAACTAACATTATACATTTGAATTGTATATGTGAGTTCATAAATCCCCAATTTATTTAGCATGCTAATGAATTTACTTGCCAATTATTTTGACATGTAACAATACCCTTCTTCTAAGTGTAATTTTTACACTTGTTTCTTTTTAAGCATTTTAAAAAAAACATGCAAGAGAATGGAAATTACTGAAAAGAGTGCTCATTTATTGCTGAAATATAACCTTTCCAGGAAAACTACATCGGCTATATTTCTATCCTAAAACAAGTTTTATATGCAATAAAAGCAGTTTTTAAAAATTAAAAGAGTCTAAATTATTTTCATACCCTTATGAAAAATCGTCCGCTAAAAACAAGGTCAATTCATAATCCTATGAGTCACTTTTAACTAAATTTGTGCTAATAATTGTAATTATAACACTTATTTAAATACAAAAATACAATTCTTTCACCTGCAAGAAATTAGACGAATTTGAAACTCATAGAGTTCTAAAACTCAAACAAAATAGCCCCATGATCAACAAATTTTTATTGCCCGTTTATGAGAACGCAAATAAGCCCGGAGTTGGCTACTTATTTCCCGTCAAGCCAGTAGTTGCGAATGGGCCTAGCTCCCATCAGATGCTCAACAAAATAGTTCCATCTTCGCACTGTAAAATAAGGCGTGGCATACCCATATCCGTGTGAAACATTAGGGATAATGATCATATCAAAACTCTTACCCGCTTTGATAAGGGCTTTGTCCAAACGGTAGGTTTCGGCGGGATGCACATTCGTGTCCATATCCCCGTGAGCAAGCAACAGATATCCCTTGAGATTATCTACCAAATCCGGATTCATGTTACTTTGCTTGGCATATTGCGGGCCTGTGGGATAATCCATATACAATTCGGGCCACCACGCTTTAGCTACCCGAAGATCATGATCGCCTGATTCCGAAACTCCCACTTTAAAGAAATTTGGGCGGAGAAACATGGCTCGCGCCGCATCGTAGCCGCCTGCAGAGTGCCCATAGATTCCAACCCGGGACGTGTCCATATAAGAATATTCCTGCGCCAGTTCCCTGATTGCCTTTACGTGATCGGGCAGGCCGATATCTCCTAAATTTTTATAGGAATAATCGTGAAAGGCCTTTGATCGCTGGGCCGTCCCAAGTCCATCCACATTAATCAAAATGAATCCTAACTCTGCCATCGGTTGCTCGCTATTGAAAAGCCCTCTCCGAAAACTTTTGGGGGTTTTTACCGCCTGTGGACCCGCATAGATATCGTCAACGATAGGATAATCAATGTCAGATGAAAAATTTGACGGTCGAAATATCACCCCATAAATATCCGTCTTGTTGTCGCGAGCCTTAAGCTTAAAAGGCTCGGGATATTTCCAACCGGTTGCTTGCAAATCTTTGATATCAGCTTTTTCTACCTGCATCAACACCGATCCATCCTTCGCACTGCGAAGGACAGTAATTGGCTTTTTATTTACTCTTGAATAATGATCCACAAAATATTGGTGATCCGGCGACAAAGAAATATCATGTGTTGCATTCTCGGGAGATAACGATCGCAGATCGCTGCCGTCAAAATTCACGCTGTAAAAATGATTGTAATAAGGATCTTGGTTCGGTTCCTTGCCACCGGCTGTAAAATAGATGGTGCGATCTTTGGGATCCACATAAACCAAATGTTTAACCACATATTTGCCGCGGGTGACCTGCTTTTTAACTTCCCCGGTTTTTAAATCGTATAAGTAAATGTGATTCCAACCATCTCGCTCAGAAAGCCATAAAAATTCATCCGTCTTCGGTAAGAATTTAAACTCATTATTCAATGGATCAATATAAGTGTCACTCGTCTGATGAAAAACCGTATCCACTTTTCCGGTTTCTGCATTTGCCTTTAACAGGGTCACCGATCCGTATCCCCGTTCCCTCATAATTCCATACAATGTTGAACTGCCTTCTCCATATCATATCCAGCTGCCGTTACTAACCTGATCATAAGGTAAAACATCAATTGCCGTTTTTTCTTTGCTTTCCACATCAAAGACAAAGGGCTGTATCTTGGCCACATTAACATCGCCCGGCAACGCCCGGTAATAGGAATATACTTTGGATCGGAATCCATCGTCGGGAGCATTTTGTAGCAGGTACATCTTCTTAGCCGTTCGTAAATCCAGCTTGCCCGCATAAAATTTCTCGGAATCCTTTGACCAGGAAATCCTCAGCGGCAACGGTTTTCGCTCTTTAGATACCGGGCCCACTTCTCGTTCCCAGGCCCATGGCAACCTTGCTCCATAGAAAAATAATTTTTTTCCATCTTTGGTAAGCTGTGTTCTCTTTCCGGTATCATTGTCAATCAGAAACAGATCATAGTCATTGCGCTCGACGGTCCATTTTCCATTGGGAGAAGTTGAACTGAGTAGATCTGAGGAATCATGACTTTTGCTTTGAACCTTGCTGATCTTCAGTGTCTTCAAATCTACTTTCCAAGTTACATCTTCATCTTGAAACTGAAAACTGTGTTCATTGCGATTCCAATCAAGATGTTTGAGAGGCAAATCATAGGGATCGATTTTCTTACCCAATACTTTAGATAAATTCTCCGCCAATTTATTTTGATCAAAGAACGGTTTTTTTGTCCTATCCTGCGCATTAACCATGAAATATTCTTCCCCTTTTCTCGTATGAACACGATACCAGAATACGGCAGCGTCTTCAGCCCAATGGGGATTTACGTTCATCCTAAAAACGAGATTCCCCACATTTCGATACAGAAATTTTTCTGCACGTTGATAATCCTTTTTGGTTACGGATTGCAATTGGGCCTTTAGCTGCCCGACACTTATCAATAGAATTACGATAAATCCGAGGATGCTCCGTCTGCTCTTGTTAGAAAAACGCATGAAAATATTTTTTTTATATGATTTATAGGATGAACTCCATTCCGCAAAACATTCCATCTTACATAATTTTGAAAAGCCTTCTTGATACTATTTTAGCAATTCGTATTCCCAGATTTACATGCCGGAAGGGCTATTTTCACCTCCGGTGATAGCCCTGTACAAAATGTTAAAGCTACGAGGGAGCGGTGCCCCCCGCCGGATTCAGCACTGCTTAGCCAATCCTTCAGGATAGGGAATAAGAGCTAACCAAGAACTGTTCACCAGATCGTAAACCTTATGCCGCCAGGGAACGGCAACCAGTATCTGATATCCGACGTCCGGCCCTACGTATAACG
>DATFLI010000150.1:0-2965 GCA_035267805.1 Balneolaceae bacterium
ATATTTCGAGTAATTATTCATAATCCATCCAAATTAAAAACCCTGAAGATGCTGACACATTAAATTATAGAAATAATTTATAAATGACTAGTTATAAACCGAAATAACTGTTTTAATTTGTCTTAAAGGTAAATTAAAAAAGGAAAGATATCATGAATAAGAAGTGTGAAAAAATGGTAGATGAATAAATACCATATAATAGAGAAAACCCGGTTAAATGACTGTTAACAAGTTTTCCAGAACCGAAGATTTTCATCAAAATTAGGAGGAGGTATGTCACTTGTAATCAAAGGGGAATAAAAAAGAGGTGCTATTTATGTTCAGAAGGTTTTGAAAAACCAGGGATTTTGGTCATCCCGTATACTTTCGGGGTGAGTGAATTTAAAACCGGAGCTTATTACCTATAAGTGAGGATTTTAAATTCACGAAAATGCAGATATTGGGCAAAAGTCCGGTTTTGCAAAGACTTCTGTTCATTTAAATTATAAATTGATATAAAGGGTAAAAATCGTGAATATTTGCCCTTAGTTTTTTTTTTGAAAATTTTGAAAAATTTGAATTAATGAATGCCAATAAAATTAATACCACAACACTTGAAAATTGGCTATGGGATGCCGCCTGTAAAATCAGAGGACCTGTCGATGCGCCAAAATATAAAGATTATATATTGCCGTTAATTTTTATAAAACGCTTATCGGACGTCTTCGAAGATGAGTTAGAATTTCTTTCCAATGATTATGGTGATCGTGCTACAGCAGAGGCTTTTGTAGAAGAAGATCATTCCCTGGTTCGGGTATATATCCCCAAAAAGTACAGATGGAGTAATATTAAGACGAAAAGTAGTGGTCTCGGGGAGTTCTTGACTGACGTAACCCGTGCCATAGCTCGGGAGAATGCTCGGCTGGAGGGCGTAGTTAATATTGTCGATTTCAATGCTACTACGAGTGGACAACGGATCATCTCTGACGAAGCGCTTAAAAAGCTAATTGATGTGCTGAGCAAACACCGGCTGGGACTGGATGATGTGGAGCCGGATATTATTGGCCGGGCTTATGAATATTTATTAAGGAAATTTGCGGAGGGATCCGGACAAAGTGCCGGTGAGTTCTATACTCCCAAAGAGGTGGCTATTCTGATGTCTCACATTCTGGATCCGGAGCCCGGAGAAACCATTTACGATCCCACGGTCGGATCGGCAGGCCTGCTCATCAAATGCAAGCTGCGATTTGATGAGAAGTTTGGGAAAGATACCGGTAAGAAGCCGCTACAATTCTTTGGTCAGGAGATTCAGCCAAGTACGTATGCGATGTCTAAGATGAATACTTTTATCCACGACATGCAGAATACAACTATTAAACTTGGTGACACTATGCACCGGCCCGGCTTTCTGGCAGATGACACAAGGTTGCAAAAATTCGATATTGTAACTGCCAATCCGATGTGGAATCAAAAGTTTGATCAGGCCACGTACGAAAATGATACGTATGGCCGGTTCACATTTGGTTATCCACCTAATAATACGGCAGACTGGGGATGGGTGCAGCACATGCATGCGTCATTAAATGATAAAGGACGAATGGCCATAGTACTTGATACTGGTGCGGTTTCCAGGGGAAGCGGTAATGTTGGAAAAAACAAGGAACGGGATATACGAAAAAAATTCGTTGAAGAAGATCTTATTGAAGCGGTCTTCCTGATGCCGGAAAATATGTTTTATAATACCTCTGCTCCGGGCATTATCATGGTGATCAACCGGGATAAACCACATCCCGAAGAGATTCTGCTGGTTAATGCCTCCCACCTTTACAGCAAGGGTAAGCCGAAGAATTACCTGGAGGAAGAGCATATTAAGCAAATTAGTGAAGCCTACCTGAATTGGCAGGATGAAGAGGAACTTTCAAAAATTATTTCGCTGGATGAAGCTTCTAAGAACGACTTTAACCTGAGTCCTTCCAGGTATGTTTCCCGGGATAACGGAGAAGAGGTCCTGCCTTTGGATGATGCCGTAGTTCTGCTGGAAGAGGCGGAGGAGGAACGGGCTAAAGCGGACGATGAATTAAAGAATGTGCTAAAAGGATTGGGGTTTTAGCATGGCCGAAATAAATCCCAATAATTTGAAGGAGTCTGAAAAGGTTGAATTCAAAGAACGATTCAATGATGCGGCCTTAAAAACGCTGGTGGCTTTTGTAAATACCAAGGGCGGATCTCTTTATGTAGGAGTTAAGGATGATGCAACGCTCTTATCCGAGGGAATCACCGATCAGGTACAACAGGATGTCGTCAGCAAAACGATGCAAGTGTTGGGGATAACGCCCGAGGTTATTCTCCATCATCATGAAGGGTCTGATTTTTTGGAAGTAAAAGTAAAGCAGCAACGGCCTCCGGTTAGCGTGCGCGGTAAATATTACCACAGAGTCGGAAATACAACTCGTGAAGTTACTGGAGATGATTTAAAACAACTCTTCTTGGAAGGGGAATCATGGGATATTATTACCAATGATCTATTTAGTTTTGAGGATATTGACTTTCAGGAGGTACTTAACTTTGTAAATGCTGCAGAAAATGAAGGGCGCATTAGTGTTGCTCTTGATAAAGACAATCCGGAAATGGTTCTTGAGCGTCTGGGACTTCTTATTGACGGAAAACTCACCAATGCGGCTATTATTCTGTTTGGCCATCATCCGCAGAAGTACTTCCCTAATGCGGTAGTAAGAATTGGCCGATTTCGGGACGAAGCCACTATCGTTGCCGACCGCACAGTATCCGGCAGCCTATTTAAGCAGGTACGGGAGAGCGAAGAACAAATTAAAAGCCTGATCAGCCATAGGTATGAGATTTCTGATGAGTCTTTTAAACGTCGCGATGTATGGCAATATCCGCTTTCTGCTATACGTGAGGCCCTGCTAAATGCTTTGGTTCATCGAAATTATTTTGAGATGAATGTTAAGATTCAGATTAAAGTATT
>DATFLI010000151.1:0-5801 GCA_035267805.1 Balneolaceae bacterium
GAAGTGAATGTGAAAAAAGTTGTTTCTGTAGAAGGGAAACCAGATACATGGCAGATTACGTTGGAAAATCCTACGGATAGGCTGGCGTTCTTTTTGCATGCCAAAATTGTTAATAAAAAAGGTAAGGAGTTGCTGCCTTCCTATTGGAGTGATAATTATATTTCGATTACCCCTCACAAAAGTAGAACATTGGAAGTGAGTCTCCGCGATGCAAAGTATAAAAGTCAACAGCTTAAACTGTTATTAGTTGGATGGAATTTGAAACCAAAAAAGATTTTTCTGAACTCCAGATAACGACAGCAATAGACTTGGGATTTCTTATTACAAATTGTTAACTAAAAGCAGTTGTAAAATCATATATTAGTGCAGCGGTTTTTATAAAAAAGTTAACAAATCAGGGATTTTACATTACTTAAATGGATAGAATATCACTTTTTGCAATTATTTTCTTTTGTCTTGGATTATTGTCGGGCTGTTCTCAAAAGACGAACAATCAAAATAACCAGCCACCATTTTCGGCGGTTAAATATGTTCATCCGTTCATCGGTACGAAAGGGGATGGTAATACCTTCCCGGGACCGGTGGCGCCCTTTGGGATGATACAACCCGGACCGGATACCGATGATTCGCTCTGGGCAACGGCTTCGGGCTATGAGTACAGCGACCCGTCGATTATTGGCTTCAGTATGACACACTTCAGTGGTACGGGTATTCCGGATTTGGGAGATTTTTTGTTTATGCCGTCGGTCACCAAACCGAAACTCAAGGAAGGTCCGAAAGACAAACCTGATTTAGGACATCGCCAGCGATATTCGCACAAGGATGAATCGGCATCACCGGGTTACTACCAGGTAAAACTTCAGGATTCGGGCGTTAACGTAGAATTGACAGCAAGTGAGCGAGCCGGCATTATGCGTTATACATTTCCGCAGGCTGACAGTGCCTACATCCTCACTGACCTAAAGCATGTGTTGCGGTGGAATGTGACTTGGTCGCAACTGCGTGTGGAAAATGATTCAACCATTACCGGCTCCCACATTGTAAAGGGATGGGCGAAGAACCGGCATCTGTATTTTGCTGCCCGGTATTCCCGTCCGTTTGATCATTACCGCATTTACAACGATGGTAAGCCGATTATCTATAACACTTACCGTTTTCGCAGTACTAAACAGTCGGAGGGCAAAGACTTGAAATTTATCGCTCGTTTTGCTCATCCTCAAAAAGAACCGATTTATGTAAAAGTGGGGATTTCGGCCGTCAGCACGCAGAACGCGCTCGAAAATCTGGACACGGAAATACCGCATTGGGATTTTGGTCGCATCCGACAAGAGACCGAGCACAAATGGGAGAAAGAGCTTAGCAAGATTGAGATTGAGGGCTCGGAGCAGAAGAAAGAGAATTTCTATACTTCCATGTATCACGCGTTTATCAATCCATCGTTGTATGAGGATGGGAATGGCCAATATCGGGGACTGGATGAGCAAGCTCATCAGGCCAAAGATTTTACGAACTATACTATTTTCTCTTTGTGGGATACGTTTCGAGCTACCCATCCACTCTATACGTTGATCCAGCGCAAACGAGATGCCGATATGATCAAGTCGATGTTGGCGCATTACGATCAGAGTGTGGAGAACATGTTGCCAATCTGGTCGCTGGAAGGCAACGAAACATGGTGTATGATCGGCTATCACGCCGTGCCGGTTATTGCTGATGCAGTGATGAAGGGGGTTAAAGGTTTTGATGTAGAGCGTGCTTATGAAGCTGCCAAAACAACCGCGATGAATCCCAATTATGACCATGTGATGACGTATGCCAAATTGGGCTGGGTTCCGGCAGATAAGGAAAATGAGTCTGTCTCTAAGACTTTGGAATATGCCTTTGATGATTACACGATTGCTCAGATGGCAAAGAAACTGGGCAAGGATAAGGATTATAAGTATTTCATGAATCGGGCGGATAACTATAAAAATATTTTTGATCCCAAAACAAATTTGATGCGTGGAAAGAATGCCGATGGCAGCTGGTATCAACCGTTTCATCCGCATACTTATAAGTTTTTGGGGCCGATTACCGAAGGTACTAACTGGCAGTATACCTGGTATGTACCGCAGGACGTGCCGGGATTAATCAAGTTGATGGGCGGCAAAAAGCCATTCACCGAAAAGCTGGATACACTGTTTAACAGCAATCCGAATATTACGGAAACCAATAATTCACCGGACATCACGGGAATGATCGGTCAGTATGCGCAGGGTAATGAACCCAGTCATCATATCGCTTTATTGTATGATTATGCTGACCAGCCGTGGAAAACACAAAAGTGGATTCGCTACATCACCAAGCACATGTATCATAACAAACCAGATGGATTGATCGGTAATGACGACTGTGGACAAATGTCGGCTTGGTACATTTTTAACTCGCTCGGATTTTATCCCGTAGCGCCCGGCAGTAACACCTATGTGATCGGAAGTCCCTCGGTGAAGAAAGCGGTAATGCATCTTTCCAATGGAAATACTTTTACCGTACTGGCAGATAACCTTTCGGATGAAAACGTATATATACAGTCGGCAAAATTGAATGGCAAAGACTGGGATAAGCCGTATATCACCGACGATGCGTTGGAAGGTGGCGGCACACTGGAATTTGTGATGGGACCCAAGCCAAATAAATCCTGGGGCGTGGGCGCACAAATACCTCACTGAGAAACAGGACGCTTTAGAAAAGAATCCTGTAATCTGTTTGCTAACGACCTGCAAAATGATTTCCAATGTCATCCCGATCCGTCGGCTGGCGGAGAGGGATCTCAAATATGATAAAGACAGTGATCTTGATTAAAGCTAAAAACTATATCAACGTTTGGAAGTCCTCTTCGTCGATGATGGCCGAACTCAACGGGATGACCCTGGGGAATAAAATGTTTTATCCCCGCTAAGCAGATTGTTTAGAATGAGTTTTCTATTCAGTGGAAATTTTGTAATCCGTGTAACGCTGTGAAATGGTTTTATATAAATAATTTGATGTAAAGAGTTTATGAAAAAAACATATAAGAGTATTTTTATTTTTTGTCTCCTCTTAATGATGGGGATACATGCCTTTGCTCAGGAAAGTGATTCCTTTAGTCCGGTAGATTATGTGAATCCGTTAATGGGCACGGATTCGAGCTTTCGGCTTTCCAATGGCAATTTATACCCGGCCATTGCCTTGCCATGGGGCATGAATTTCTGGAGTCCTCAAACCGGGAAAATGGGTAGCGGCTGGATGTATAGTTACGATGCCTACAAGATTAACGGTTTTAAAGAGACTCATCAGCCCAGTCCCTGGATGAACGACTATGGGCAATTTGCGGTCATGCCTGTGACCGGCAAGTTGAAGTTTACTCAAAAAGATAGAGCTAGTTGGTTTTCCCATAAGGCCGAAACCGTTAAACCGTATTACTATAGCGTTTATTTGGCAGATTATGACGTTGTGACGGAAATTGCACCTACCGAACGGGCAGCAATGTTTCAGTTTACCTTTCCCAAGTCGGACAGCTCGTACATAGTTGTGGATGCAACTGATCACGGGTCGCACATTAAGGTCGTTCCGGATGAACAAAAAATTGTCGGTTATTCTACCAGAAATTCCGGAGGAGTACCAGCTAATTTTCACAATTATTTTGTAATCAAATTCGACAAACCATTTGAAGATGTGGCCACATGGCAGGATTCTACACTTGACCGGGCCGCTTTGGAAAAGACAGCCAACCATGTTGGCAGTGTCGTTCGTTTTAAGACGGCAAAAGAGGAGCAAATCCACATGAAAGTTGCATCCTCATTTATCAGTCCTGAGCAGGCCGAGTTAAACCTGGATCGCGAAATTGGGGATAAAGATTTTGCTACATTGAAGCAAGAAGGTCACGACAAATGGAATGACCAGCTAAGCCGCATTAAAGTAGAGGGAGGAACCAGCGACCAGCGTGAGACTTTCTATTCTTGCCTGTATCGTATGCTTTTATTCCCCCGCAAGTTTTATGAATATGATGCAAATGGTGATGTCGTCCACTATAGTCCGTATAATGGGAAAGTAGAAAATGGGTATATGTTTACTGATACCGGTTTTTGGGATACGTTCCGTGCTCTCTTCCCATTTTACAATTTGATGGAGCGGGGAATCAATACGAAAATACAAAAGGGCTTGGTAAACGCTTACCAGGAAGGCGGCTGGCTGCCAGAATGGGCTAGTCCGGGTTACCGAAATGTTATGATTGGTAATAATTCGGCTTCCATTGTTGCTGATGCTTATCTGAAAGGTTTGCGCGGGTATGATATCGACGCCCTTTACGAGGCTGCAAAAAAAGGAACGTACAGTCAGGGACCGATAGAAGCGGTAGGGCGCGCTGGTGCCGATTACTATAATAAGTTGGGTTATGTACCGTATGATGTTGGCATTAATGAGAACGCGGCGCGAACGCTTGAATATGCTTATGATGATTTTGCTCTTTACAAACTGGCTAAAGCGCTCGATCGTCCACAAGATGAAATCGACCGTTTTGCCAAGCATAGTCAAAATTATCGTAATCTATATGATCCCAAAACCCACCTGATGCGAGGCAAGAATAAAGATGGCAGTTTTGAGAAGCCATTCAATCCGTTTAAGTGGGGCGATGCCTTTACCGAAGGAAACAGCTGGCACTACAGCTGGGCGGTATTTCATGATCCGCAGGGTCTCATTAACCTGATGGGCGGCAAAGATCAATTTATCGCCATGTTGGATTCAGTTTGGACGATGCCGCCTAAATTTGACGCCAGTTACTATGGCGGAGTCATCCATGAAATTCGAGAAATGCAGATCATGAATATGGGTCAATATGCACATGGTAACCAGCCGATTCAGCATATGATTTATCTCTATGATTATGCGGGTCAGCCATGGAAAGCACAGTATCATATTCGCCAGGTATTGAACAAGCTTTACAAGCCAACGCCCGACGGGTACTGCGGTGATGAAGATAACGGTCAAACCTCTGCTTGGTATGTATTTTCGGCAATGGGATTTTATCCCGTGGCGCCGGCAACCAATGAGTATGCACTTGGCGCCCCGCTGTTTAATAAAATCACCCTGCAGCTGGAAAACGGTAATAAAGTAGTTATCAACGCGAAGAATAACGGCAAGGGGAAACCATACATCAAGTCCATGAAAATAAATGGCAAGTCGTATGACAAAAACTATTTAATATTTGATGATTTGATGAACGGGGCTAAAATTGATGTTACGATGTCGGATCATCCCAATAAGAATCGTGGGACTGACGAAAGTGATTACCCGTATTCATTTTCGAAAGAGCATATTTCAGATAACTAAAAAATTTTTTAAATAAACAGATAACTACCGTGAACAAAAAAACTATACCAATATTTCTGGCATTTTTATGCATGGGCTTCGGTGATGTAGTCGGGCCACTGACGAGCCTGCTGCAACAGGCCTATTCGCTTTCTAATTTCTTAGCCGGCTTTGTCACTTTTATGGGCTTTATCATGTTTGGGTTACTGTCGATACCGCTGGGGATATACCAAGACCGAAAAGGCAAAAAGCATGTATTATTGCTTGGGCTGGCTACGGCCTTCCTGGGATTGATTTTACCCATGATTGGTCAATTCAGTTCTTTTATTTTGATCCTGGGCGGATTGCTGCTATTGGGCACCGGCGCTACGCTGTTGCAAGTTTCCGGAAACCCGGTTATGCGGGACGTGTCGGCCGAAGGTCACTACTCTCGAAACCTATCGTTCGGACAGTTTATCAAAGCAATTGGCTCTCTT
>DATFLI010000152.1:0-2400 GCA_035267805.1 Balneolaceae bacterium
GGCCCCTTAAGAGAACCCAAGTCCTTTGTACAAACCTCCGAGCATAGCCGAGGCGGCATGCTGGAACGTTCTTTCCGGGTGGTTCTGCAAAACCGGGTTTTGCGTGTCTGGACCTATCAGATGCCGAATGGAAAACTGGAGCAGTACCAAATAGCGCCACAAAGCTGAGAATAAATATATAAACAGCTTAATCCAACAAAATAGCTTCAAAAGCTTAGATTGGTCAGAAATATTACACCTTTGTAAAAAAAATGGTAATATAGCTTATTCTTTTATTACCAGTACCTGACTATGAATGCGTTCATACTTAAACCGCACCGCGCTCTTCAGCCCTATATTCGTCAATATGTCTACTGTGAAATAGGAGAGCCGGGCAAATGGACTCACAGCAATATGGCGCCTCCGGGATGTACGCAACTTTCCATCGTTGCCGGGAGAGCTAATATTCTGATAGGAGAAGATGATAAGCCGGCAAATAAATATGAGCCGGTTACCTTTGTCGGTCAGACAACCCGCTTTAAAAAAGTGTCTTTTTATGACCGCATCAAATCTTTCTTTGTAATTTTCCAACCCTATGGGGCTTACCAGTTACTGGGTATTCACCAGGGAGAATGCAAAAACTTATGCATTAATCTTACCGATTTGTGGGGTTCATCCGCAAAATATATCAGGGAAGAACTTTCACAGCAAATTCTGGCAAAAGATATACGGCAAGTGTTGGAAAACTACCTGTTGAAACGAATACCACAATCAACAAAACTGGAAAACGATCATCTTGCCCGCGTCGTTAAGCAGATCAATTTATACTGCAATCAGCATGCGCTGATAGAAAAACTTTGCCGGGGGGAAGGTTATTCCATCAGTACTCTGGAGCGACATATGAAAAGGATGGTAGGCATGAGCCCCAAACAGTTTCAGCGAATCGTGCGATTCAATGCCGCTTTAAAATACATCAAGCAAAATGGAAAACAATGTAATTGGTCCCGAATTGCCAATACCTTCGGTTATTTTGACCAATCTCATTTCATCAAGGAATTTAAATTTTTCTATGGAAAAACCCCGTCGGAATATTCCCTGTTGGATAATCATTATCTGAGCAATATAGCCTTACCAAAAATTCATAAAGCCTCTAGGGCTCCCTCGACTTAGGTTCTCTTCTTCAAATTTGACGATTTTTTACTATATCTCGAATGTGCTTACCCCGAGGTTAGTGTTTGTTTCACCTTTTACAGAACCATATAAGTACGTGGCACACAGATAATAACAGTAATAGTAATTACGCTCTAATTGTCTGTTTTTAAATATGATAAGGTTGGGCAGATCGATGCTCACAAGCAATTTATAAAACAAGTCGGTGCTGACAAAGCAGAAAAATTATCTAAGCAACACGATTCCGAAATCTTGCGCCGGAATATTTATATCGCCTTGCAGGAGAATGTGTTTGCGGATGGGGGTAAATAAAATATGGGCCTGTTTCAGACATCAGGAGTGATATATGGAGTAGAAATGGCAGGAATCCCCGTAAGGGACCTGTCTCTGCTCCATACTAATATATTTGGCTTATGCTTTTGGAGAGGCTACTTGGTCGTCGACTGGATGCATGACAAATCGTGCGCCCTCGCCCCGCGATCGGAAAACACCTGTGGAAAGTATTTACAGTAAAGTAAATGTGAGGCTCGCAATACATCAAAGGGTTAGTAGCCCCGGATGATTATTAATTATAGAAATTAAAGAGAAGTTGGCCTTGGCTAAACCCAATGTAAAGAAAGCAGAAAATCTATTTTTGGTTATCGGTTGTTTCCTTTTTCGTTCAAATAGCGACTACTCAACTGTTCCTCACCTGGTATCCATGGTTGGCGGGTTTGCCGGCAGGGTGAATCCGAAAAATAATATTCAAAACTGATCCGAAGATTAATAATGAAAAATCAACGTGCATATAACAACTTCAATCGGGTAATAAATCGTTTAGATAAGACTTATTACCCGATTTTAGTCAGCTCATGGGCACTGCTAACATTAATCGTTATACCCTCACTCGGGCTGGCGCAAAATGTATTCAACGGCACCTGGAAAGTTGATCCCGGCAGTTACAGTTCCACCGTGCAAGTGACATTCACACTGATGAACGGGGTTTACCGGGTTCAATCCACCGGCCAACCGGCCTATCAGGTTAAAGCGGACGGGAAATTCCATAAAGTTACGGGACAACCGGGTTTCGATGCAGAATCTGTCAGGATCATTGATGATCATACCGTTGAGACCACGCGCGAGAAGAACGGCAAGAAGTTTAGAAAGGCGACTTTCTCCGTCAATCCGGATGGAAAGACCGGGACCTTTAGCTTCCGCTCCGTTAATAATGGTCACACGTTCAAAGGTAAATCCATTCTAAAACGTGTCGCC
>DATFLI010000153.1:0-7566 GCA_035267805.1 Balneolaceae bacterium
CTTTTAAGTATAGCCGTCGCTGGGCAGGGAAGCTGTTTTTTTCTAAAATGTTAAGCAGATGCTGAATCAAGCCTGTCCCGATGCATCGGGGTTCAGCATGACAGGGTAGTTATTTCTGGGGAAACGGTGCCATTTCTGGCTTTTGGGATGGCTGTTCAGGATGAACGTTAGTGAGTCAAGCCTGTGCCGACTGCCCGTCGGGGTTCAGGATGATACGATTGGGATTTAGAATTAGGTTAATTGCCCTCAAAACCATCTCTTGGTATGAGCGTCCGCTCGTTTCTTTAAAAGATGAGGATATTTAATTTCTGCGGCCCGGAGCGTTTTGGTTGGGTCTCGGTCCATTTCGGTCTCGACGGCGGAGGGCCTGCTCTATGACGCGAGCGAATTTCTTCTGCTGTTCATCGGTAAGCAGCTTTCGCATCTCCTCCAAATGGTCAAACATATTTTCTTCCATTTGAGCTTGCAGCTGACCGATTTGCGTGGCAATGCTGTCGATTTCTGCCTGGTTAGCCGTACTGTCCGGGCTTTCTAACAGATCAAAATAACGGCCCCTGAGTTGATGAATGTTATTTAAAATCTCTTGATTTTTTTGAAAATGCTGCCGGCGAAGCTCCCTAAAAGTCTGTCTTTGTTGATCCGTTAAATTGAGCTCTCGTTCTAGGAAATGTTGTACACGCTCGCGTCGCTCTGTGGGATGCCGGAACGGAAAAGGCGGACGAATAATCCATATCGTGCCCAGGGTGCCTACATTCAGCACGACCATAATGATAAATCCGATTTTCATCCAGCGATATTTTTTTGATAGCTCCATCTATTGTTGGGTATTGGTATTGAGTTCATAAATAGTCGGTACGTCTACCTGATTTTGGTATTCTTCGGCAAAAGCGTCCAGGTTCTCCTGTCGCACCGTTTCGGTACTGCCGTTCCCATAGCTTTCCTGGTACTCGCGGATCGTAAATACATTAACCAGTAAAAGGATGATGATAGCGGCCGCAAGGGAATACCAAGTCCACGAAGATTCTTGCGATTTTCCAATTTCCATCCGGGACTGCAATCGCGTATAGAAAAGCTCATCCGTTTTAGCCCGTTTGATTCCATCTATCGATTGCAGGGTCTTTTCAACCTCATGCATTATGTTATCTTTGCGCTTCATGATTTTTAGTCCGATTGTTCCTGGTAAAATTCATACAACAAATCCTGTAATTTTTTTTTGGCTCTATGCATCAATGATTCTACAGCCGAAACCGATGTTTCCATAACTTCTGCAATTTCTTTATAGCTTAAATCCTCCACTTTATGCAGGGTAAAAGCTATTTTTTGATTTTCGGGAAGCTGATCAATTGCCCGGAACAAAACTTCAGCTCGCTCTTTTTGTTCCATTGCTACACCCGGGTGGACAAAAAAATCGTCCCCGGAAACCACATCCGGATCATTATCCTGTTTCAGTGATTGAAAGAACGATTGTCGCTTTTGGCTTTTGCGATAGCGGATTAGCTCCAGGGATTTGGTTACGGCAATTCGGTAGATCCATGTTGATAAAGCCGCTTTTCCCTCAAAACCACCGATGGAATTCCAAACCTGAATAAAGACTTCCTGGGCCATATCTTCAGCATCCTGTGGGTTATGTAACAATCCCAGGCAGGTATTATACACGCGATCTTTCTGTTGCTCCACCAGTTGCCTGAATGCTTTTTCATTGCCCAGCTTTAACTGTTTGATGAGTTCGGAATCCTGCAATCGTCAGCGAATAGTTTAAGGGTTTGATGTCCCATAAGCTTAGCCACTTTTCTGAAACCAGACAAGGATAAAGGAGCTGATTCAAAGATCATTACTCCTTTATCGTGTCTGAGAGGCTGCAAGCTATCTGTTAAAGCCGTGCATTCCGGTTCTTGCCTTGCGACCGAATCCCATCATTGCATGAGAATCGAACCACACGCGTTGCTCATCGTTAAGCAGTTCCCGGATTTGCTGATGTGTTTCAAATCGTTTCTTCATGATTTGAGTCCGCAAGTTGCCAATATCATCAATGACTGCTTCCGCAGCTTTTTGATCCACATTGTCACCGGTTGAAAGCGTTCTCAGATGAGCAGCTTTCTCACGCATCTGGTTCTGCAGGGGCATCACACTCTCACGATTTTTCAGCATAATATCTTTAATCTGGTCTTTTTGCTGATCGGTAAGGTTGGGAATTCGCATATGATCCCAGCCACCGTTTCGCTGCATCTTCTGATGCCATTGCATAGCTTGGGGATGATTCGGCTTAGATGGGGGCACCTGCGCGTTGGAAATCCCGGCAAATCCAGCCATCACTAAAACCAGTGTCATTGTTTTAAAGTATTTAACCGTCTTCACGATTACCTCACTGTTTTAATTCATTGGTTACCGGTTAGATGCGAAAAGTCAGAAAAACTTGCGGGGAAATACGAATTGCTAAAAAAGCCGGCGGATTCTTGCCCTGATTAGCAATTAACATAATTAATGTGAGTTCCATAAAACTTCTGGGCAACATCGATCTTTAGCAGGATTAAATCTACCCTTTGAAGGGAGTTTCGCTTTTAGCGGGAGGTGTTTTCAGACTCCGGATGTCTTTTCATCCGCCCTACGGATTGATCACTCATACCTAAGAGCATCAATAGGATTGAGAGCAGCCGCTTTACGTGCAGGATAAAATCCGAAGAACACGCCGATGCATCCCGAAACCAGGAAGGCAAGCGTGATGATATAAGGCTCAATCACGATTGCCAGGTTCATAAAGTTCGAGAGCAAAATTGTTGCGATAAAAGAGACCAGGATCCCGGCTAACCCGCCCCCGAAACTCAGAACGACCGCCTCGGTTAAGAACTGAGATAATACGTCGCTTTCTCGGGCACCCACCGATAGTCGGATCCCAATCTCCCGCGTGCGTTCGGTTACCGACACCAGCATGATGTTCATGATACCGATGCCGCCCACAATCAGCGAAACGCCGGCTATCGATCCCAGGAGCATGGTTAATGTTTGGGAGGTCTGCGTAAAGGCTTCGGTTATTTCGGCCTGGGTACGCACGCTAAAATCATCTTCTTCATCGCCAACAAGCTTATGCGTTGAGCGTAAAATCTGCTCTATTTCGGTAGCAGCTACCTGCATCGCATCGGTGGATGTAGCACTTGCGTTAATCATATCAATGGTGGGGAAGACGCCGGTCAGCCGGTACATAACCGTACTATAGGGCGCCAGGATGATGTCGTCCTGATCCTGTCCGCCGCCGCTTTCTCCCTTTGCTTTCAGAATACCGATGATAGTAAACGGGATATCCTGTATGCGAATGCGTTCGCCGACGGGGTCGCTACCCGGAAACAGTTGTTCGGCTACAGTGTGACCCACAAGGGCTACTTTGTTACGGATCAGTTCATCTCTACTGCCAAACGATTCCCCGTTTTCAATTTGCCAGTCCCTGATATTCAGGTAATCCTGTGAAACGCCATAGACCGTTGTGAACCAGTTAGATGCAGGACCGATAACCTGTGCTCCCGTCCGTACAACCGGCGAAACGTTGCTCACGTGTGCCGCCTGGTCGCGTATTGCTTCGACATCATCCAATGTTAAGGTTCGCAGGGAACCGGCCCCGCCCCTGACGCCGCCTCGCTGGCTGGAACCGGAGCGAACGAGCAGCAGATTTGTCCCCAGCGACTGAATCCGTTGTTCGATCTGCTGCTGGGATCCTTCGCCGATCCCCACCATGATGATTACTGCACTTACCCCGATGATGATGCCGAGCGACGTTAGCGTGCTGCGCATTCGGTTTTTATAGATGCTCTTGAAAGAGAGTTTAATAAGGTTCGTTATCTTTTTCATTTCAACTCCTCATCCAATGCTTGTATTGATTGGCCAAAATTATATTGGCCTCGATAGTTGCGATTTTGTACGGGCTCGTCACGAATAATACGTCCATCCTTCAGTTCTACTATTCGTTTGGCATATTGCGCAATGTCGTGCTCGTGTGTCACAATCAGAATGGTGATGCCCTGATCATTTAATTCCTGGAAAAGACGCATCACTTCCTGGGAAGTCGTCGTATCGAGGTTTCCGGTAGGCTCATCCGCCAATAAAAGTGCCGGTTCGGTCACAAGAGCACGTGCAATCGCAACCCGTTGCTGCTGTCCGCCGGACAGCTGATTTGGTTCGTGATCCATGCGATCAGCCAGGCCAACTTTGCCGAGGGCCGCTTCCGCCGCTTTCCGTACTTGCGGGATGCGCTCCTCACGGTCATAAAGTAATGGCAGTTCTACGTTTTCGATGGCTGACGTGCGGGCCAGCAGGTTAAATCCCTGGAATACAAAACCGATTTTCTGATTTCGAATATCGGCTAATTTATTTTTGCTCATATCACGGGTGTTTACTCCATCTAAAAAATATTCTCCGTCGGTCGGTTGGTCCAGACAACCCAGGATGTTCATCAAGGTTGATTTTCCGGATCCGGATGACCCCATGATTGCTACCATCTCCGCACGTTCGATCATTAAATTAACTCCACGCAGGGCATGGACTTCAATATCTTCGCCCGTTCTATAAATTTTTTCCAGTTTATGTGCTTCGATAACCGGGTTCATAATCTTCTCCATGGCTAATACTGAAGTTAAAAACGTGGTCCCCTGAGACCACTGCTACGGCTGCCCGAAAAAGGAGTAACGGCATTATTGGATGAGGCTGACGCTTCCGTTAATGATCCGGTCACAACTTGCATCCCTTCTTTAAGCCTTGGGCTTATCGATGAAACTTCCGTAAATTTGCCGTCTGTGATGCCAACGCTAACCGGAATCATAGCCAGTTTTCCCTGTCCGTCCAGATACCAAATCCGACTTTGGTTGTTTCGTACAGAATTTCTATTTCTGTTACCTATATCATTAAGCTTTTGCAATGTAGTATCGGGACCTGCAAAAGTAGTTCTGCCGGTATCCGTTCGATTTTGCATTCGAGTTTTGTACTCTTTCATCATGGCTTCGACTACCTCCTGGGAAGGAGAAAATCGTAAAGCGGCCGATGGTACCCGCAATACATTCTCCTGATGTTCGGTGATGAAATCGATCATGGCCGTCATCCCGGGCAGCAGCAATCCACTTTCATTACTGGCATTAATGACCACTGTATAGGTTACCACGTTAGAAACTGTCGTAGGTTGAAGTCGTACCTGCCGGACTTGTCCTGTAAATGTTTTTGTGGGATAAGCCGCCACTTCGAACCGTACCTGCTGACCATCCCGGATAGAACCTATGTCACTTTCATCGACTTGTGCCAGGATTTCTATCTTGGATAAGTCTTCAGCAATCTCAAACAAAACCGGCGCGGATAAACTTGCTGCAACTGTTTGTCCCTCTTCAATATTTCGTGCGATAACCGTCCCGGTAATCGGCGAAATGATGTAAGCATTTTTGAGATTATATTGCGCACGCTGCAAAGCAGAATGGGCGGATTTTAATGCTGCTTCCTGCGT
Organism: Balneolaceae bacterium; assembly: GCA_035267805.1. Classification (GTDB taxonomy): domain Bacteria; phylum Bacteroidota; class Rhodothermia; order Balneolales; family Balneolaceae; genus Fodinibius. The sequence continues at coordinate 5,474 of DATFLI010000153.1, forward strand.
CTTTAAACCTATTTTAGCTGCCAGGAAATCAGATTCGGAAATGAGTTTTTGATCAAATAGTTGCTTATTCTGACGATACGTATTCTGGGCTTCTTCCAGCTTGGCCTGAGCCTGCTCTAAATTGGCTTCGGCATCTTCAACACTAGCTTTTAAAAAAGTAGTATCCAATACAGCAAGCAATTGTCCTTTTTTGACCTGCTGGTTAAAATCCGCATAAATTCGGGCAATGTTGCCCGAAACCTGCGTGCCGACCTGTACTGTAGTAAGCGGACTAAGGGTGCCCGTACTGGAAATCGTAGTCTCAATATTCCCTTTGCTTACTTTGCTGAACTGATATTGTTGAGCCTTGGTCTTGGACAGGCTTGGAAATAATTTCAAGCCTAGCACAAATAGGGCTGCCAATACGATACCCGGCAGTAAAATATATTTTATAATTTTCATGATGAATCCGGTTTTTGACTATGATATATATCAGGTTAGATGCGAATGGCTCGAAAAACTTGTGCAGGGTTTTGGTGATAGTTTATAAAAGTAATTAAGGTCAGATCGGAATCACATGTACTGCCATGATGGATTTCTCGGCTCCACAGCCAACCCGGCTGCTCCGCTCGAAATGACGTCAAAGTTTGGGGGGCGTTGCTTTCTGTATAACAGGATGTGGTTTTCAGTCAGGACATTTATAATGCTTACAGCAGTTATCCAGGACAAAACCAATAGAAAAAGCACGACGTCATTTCGACCGTAAGTCCGCGGGTTTGCGGACTGTAGTGGAGAAATCTCTTTCACTTTATCAGCGGTATGAAATTGGGTATCAACAAATATTTACCGGAGACTCGTTAATTAGATTAAAACAGTATTAACATTTGGTGTTATCAGTAAGAAAGTTTAAGCAGATGAAAATTAATTTGTAAGGATTTCCTTTTGGAACAGTCTTACTTGAAAGAGCAACTTAAAAATTACCATGTATTTTGTTTACATACTTTCAAGCACCTCCAGGGCAATCTATGTTGGTGTTACGAATGATCTTTATGATCGAGTTAAGCAACATAAATCGGGAGTGAATTCCAATGCCTTTACAAAACGCTACAAGATTACTCGTTTGGTCTATTATGAAACATATAAAAGTATTCAACGGGCTATTGAACGCGAAAAACAGATAAAAAGATGGCGCAGGGATAAGAAAGTAAAGTTAATTGAGTCCGTTAATCCTGAATGGAGGGACCTCTCACGGGAGGCCAGGTTCAGTGCTATGTGATAAATTAAGTTATTCCAATGATTGATGTAATTTTGACCGCAGGTCTTGTGGGTTTTGGACCGGAGTGGGTTAGGACCGCTATTTTTGGCGGTTTCTACCATTGTCGGAAGAAATCCCTTTCACTTGAACAACGGCACAAAATAAGGATTAACACATATTTTGCCGGAGTCACATTCATTACTCCAAGTTAAAATTACTGCCATGCTGGATTTCTCGGCGTCACAGCCAACCCCGGCTACTCCGCTCAAAATGACGTCGAAATTGGGACAAAATTTATTTTTTGGATTTTAAAGACGGTGCCTTATGTTAGAAGTCCATTTGAGAAAAATTTATTGAATCAGAAAAATGAACGTTGTTAGCTCTTTAAATATGTACATGTGTTGTTGTATGCGGGATTGCTTTATGCAAATGTCCGAATGGAATACGACCACCTGTATGAGAGCGGAGGCCACATGATTTTCGATGATTAAATAAATTTTCCTCAACGGAAAAATGAAAGCCCACTCACTTACAGGTGAGTGGGCTTTTTTATTTGGTCCCATTTCTCAATTAACCGGATTGCAAATGGGACTCTAACTACAACACTAAATAATAACAGAAAAAACAATGAATACAGAATTTGCTTATTGGGTTCCTAATGTCAGTGGAGGACTTGTGATTACCGACTGGCCACAGAATACCGATTGGAGTTATAAATACAATAAAAATCTTGCCCAGACAGCCGAAGAAGTGGGATTTGATTACGCGTTGGCCCAAGCTCGCTTTTTCGGTAGCTACGGGGCTGACAAACAACTTGAAGCGCTTAGCGTAGCTTCGTACCTGCCGGATCTGTTTTTTT
>DATFLI010000154.1:0-2791 GCA_035267805.1 Balneolaceae bacterium
CATACCCTGTAGCTCAGCTTCCAGGCGATCTCTCCATTCCCTTAAACGTTGAGCTTCCGTTGACATCTCCTCCGCACAGCGTTCACAGGCTTTTCCAAGTCCCACGATCCCCGGAACGTTGAGCGTGCCGGGGCGCAGGCCCTTCTCCTGGCCTCCCCCAAAAAGTAGCGGGGAAAGGTCAACTTTGGGGCGTTTGCGGACATAAAGTCCCCCAATTCCCTTGGGACCGTATATTTTATGGGCGGAAAAAGCCGCCAGGTCAACATCGAATTCCTGAACCTCGAAAGGTATTTTACCTACCGCCTGCGTGGCATCGGTCATCAGCAGAACGCCATTTTCCCGGGTAATAGAAGAAATTTCTGTTAAAGGATGAATCACTCCAATCTCATTATTGGCATACATCAGGCTCACCAGGATGGTTTGGTCCGTGATGGCTTGCCTCAGAACATCCAGATCGATGGCCCCGGATTCGTCCACGTCGAGATAAGTAACCCGAAATCCTCGTTTTTCCAACTGTCGGCAGGTATCCAATACCGCTTTGTGTTCCGTTCCACAAGTGATGAGATGATTCCCCTGCTCAGCGTTCGCTTCACAAACTCCCAACAAAGCCAGATTTATGGCTTCCGTGGCCCCGGATGTAAAATAGATTTCCCTGGGTTGGGCCCCGATGAGCCGGGCTACCTGTTCCCTGGCAATTGTTACTGCTTCTTCCGCATCCCAGCCAAAAGCATGATTGACGCTGGATGCATTACCAAACTTCTCAGTAAAATAGGGAAGCATGGCTTCTAAAACTCTTGGATCTACAGGAGTGGTGGCATTGTTATCCAGATAGATTTTTTTCTTATCGAGACTCATCGAATATTGATGGTTTCAGTGACTGAAAAATTTCAAATACGGGAAAAGGAAAAATCTTTCTAAATCGACGCCCCATAACGAAATAATACGGTTTAGCAAGCTTGGTAAGCGATAATTTAGAAGAATTCTAAAGACTTAAAGATGTAAAATATCGAATTTTTTATTACTATTGAAGTATTAAGCACGTAAGTTGAGAATAAATGCCTGATAAAAGGCTATGCAAGAGCGGCCTTTTGTCTATGAATTGCAATTTTGTGAATTCGGGATTCTCAATATAGCTCATAAATTCCGATTTTGAATTCACTCATCCCGAAGATTTCGGGAGTGATCTAAGTCTTGGTTTTTCAAAGCCTTCTGAAAATTAAAGTTAACGTGCTCTTGTTTGAATAAATTTAATTAATTCTATTCCATTCAAATTAATCATTAGTACCATGCCGAAATATAGCATAAAGGTCAATGGAAAAAAGCATGAAGTCGATGCGGAATCCGATACTCCGTTACTGTGGATATTGAGAGAACATTTAAATCTCGTTGGAACCAAATATGGTTGCGGCATTGCCCAGTGTGGGGCCTGTACGGTTCACCTCAATGGGACCGCCGTGAGATCCTGTTCTTTACCAGTATCGGCCGTAGGCGAAGCAGAGATTACAACGATTGAGGGACTCTCCAAAAAGGGGAATCATCCGGTTCAACAAGCCTGGCTGGAAGAGGATGTGTCGCAATGTGGATATTGTCAGGCCGGTCAGATCATGACGGCGGCCGCCTTACTGGATCGAAATCCCAACCCGTCTGATGATGATATCAAACAGGCGATGAATGGCAATCTTTGCCGTTGTGGAACCTATACGCGCATCAAAAAAGCAATTCAAACTGCATCTAAAAAGGCTTAAGTATTATGTCGACTGCAAAAACAAAAATGAACAGAAGATCTTTTTTAAAGGTATCCATGTGGGGTAGCGCCGGATTAATGGTCGGTTTCAGCTGGATGTCATCGTTTATCGGTGATGAGAAAACCATGAACGTACCCGACGAATGGTACGACATCAATGCCTATATAAAAATAGCCGGGGATGGAGAAGTTACCATTTTCTCCCCAAATCCAGAGATCGGTCAAAATGTAAAAACCTCCATGCCCCTGATTGTAGCCGAAGAGCTGGATGCCGATTGGGATAAAGTAAAAGTGGAACAGGCCCCGCTCGATACCAATAAGTACACGCGGCAGTTGGCCGGGGGCAGTCAATCCATCAGGCAAAGTTGGGATAGCCTGAGAATGGCGGGGGCCACCGCACGATACCTGCTGGTTGCTGCTGCAGCTAAAAAATGGAATACGAGTGTCAAGAATCTGTCTACGGATAAAGGTATTATAACAAATAAAAAAACCGGAGAAACCCTCGGTTATGGTGAAGTGGCTACGGCTGCGGCCTCCGTCCCGGTGCCTGATGAAGTAGAATTAAAAGATCCCAAGGATTTCAAACTTATCGGCAGCTACATCAAAAATGTAGATGGACAGGGTATCGTAACGGGCAAGCCATTGTTTGGGCTCGATTATATGCCCGAAGGCACTCCGATTGCCATGATTGTACATCCCCCGGCTTTTGGCATGAAGTTGAAATCGTTCGATGCTTCGGAAGCGAAGTCGATGCCCGGTGTTTATGATGTCTTTACCATCGATACCAGCATAAAGAATCCACAGTGGTCGGATGTTAACGCCTTTAATGAACTGGTGGTGGTTACCGGTAAAACCACCTGGCAAGTCATGAAAGCCAAAAAGGCATTGAACATTGAATGGGAACAAACCGGAGAACTGGAGAGCACCAAAATGCATGAAGAGCGTATGAAGGATGCGCTCAAAAACAGGTCCGGGAAGGTAGAGCGGCAGGATGGTAATCCTGATAAAATGAGAAACCAGGCCGCCAAGGTGATCGAACGGGTTTAC
>DATFLI010000155.1:0-3903 GCA_035267805.1 Balneolaceae bacterium
GAAAGCAGCGGTTTGTTTGGCATAAATTCACATCCCAAATGATCATTTTGTTCACTGAAATATACGAGGTGCAGACTAAAAGGCGAAAATTATTCATGTTACGGGAGCGGAACTCCCTTACAGCTGATAGAGAAAAAGCGAAATAGCTCCAGGGGAGCTCTGCTCCCGTTGGGTCCAAACTTTCTGGTAGCATACCTTCCTAACCATTTGATTATTGGCTGATTATAGCGGTCGATCAAAACCGAAGTGTAAAAACAGTTCCTTTTTTGGGATCTGATTTAACGGTGAGAGTGCCATGGTGCTTGCGCATAATTTGTCTCGACAGGCTTAACCCGATACCCGAGCCGCCGCGGGAAGTAGGTTGGCTGGTACTATAAAAAGGAATAAAAATTTTCTGCAGGTTCTCCTGCTTGATACCAGGCCCGTTATCGCGCACCTCGATAATCGTACGCCCGTCATCATCCATCGTACCTACAAGCTGAACTTTGGCATTGTTCAAATCTTCTAAGGCGCGAAAAGCATTTTTGGTAAGATTTATCAGCACCTGTTCAATCAGGTGGGGGTCGGCGGTGACCTCCAGCGATTCCGGATCCGCAGAAACTTTAATTGAGACATTCTGAGTTTCGGCTTCGCCCTTATTTAGGTTTTTCACCCTTTGCAGCAGCTTGAGAACCGAGAACATTTCGAAGGTAGGCTCTGGAATTTGAGTGAAATCGCGGTAAGAATTAACAAATCGCATCAACCCGTGACTGCGATTATTGATCGTTTCCAATGCCTCTTCAACATCTCCGAGCGATTCTTTATCTATGTTATATTCCCCATTTTTTGGAATGGCCTTACTCTTCAGCACCATATGCACGGTATCGGATAAAGAAGCGATGGGGGTGATGGAGTTCATAATTTCATGGGCCAGCACCTGCGTGAGGTTTTGCCATGCCTCCATCTCTTTTTCTTCTAACTCGGTATGGATATTTTGGAAGGATACCAGTTTGTAGAGATCGTCGTGCATACGAAATTCGGTAGCTGAAATAGCTAATTGCAGGGTCTCATTCTCGAGGGGAACCCTTACCAGTGCCCGGTTTCCACCTTTAAGTTGGGTTACAGCGTTAAAGAGTGGTTCGCTTATGGGTTGTAGGGATTTGATATTTCGAAGAGTGGGAATGTCAAACAGTCGCTTCGCCGCCGTATTGATAAGTTCCACTTCGCCTTCATGGTTAAATGAGATCAGCCCGATGCCGATATGTTGGACGACGGTTTGCAGGTAGCGATAGTTCTCATGCTTCTCGGCGCGCTCTTTTTTGAATTCGTCAATTACACGGGAAAAAGCTTCGTTCAGTTCCTCGAAAGAGGTCCCCAGCCCATGATCGTGAAAAGAGCGGGAAAAATCGGAATAGCGGATGGAATTCAGAAAACGAGTCAGCCGGTAATTGGTCTTTTCGACATAACGAATTAAGCTGAAAATTTGCATCCCGATAATAGCCGTGAGGATCGTCAGACTGACGTAGTATTCTGTTTGAAACAGCAGAAAGAACCATATCCCGATGCACACACTCAGCACCAGGACACGCCAGACAACCCTTATACGAAAGTTTTTCATCATAGCTTTAGACTTCGTCTTCAGCTTTCAGTTATCAGCTCTGTTCTTACAGGTCGACGACTGAAAGCCGGCTGTTAATTCACAAATCATACTTTTCCATCCGGCGATACAATGAGGCCCGGGTTAATCCCAACTCTTCCGCGGATTTTGAGATGTTGCCGTTGTGTTTGTCCAGCGCTTTGCGGATCACCGTTTTTTCAACTTCTTCCAGGTTGTAATCATCAAAAACCATGCTCGGTTCCTCGCCGCCTATCGAGGTAAGCAGAAAATCTTCAGGCTGCACAATGTTGTGGTCTGTCATGATGACCGCCCGCTCGACGGCGTGTTGTAACTCCCGAACATTGCCCGGCCATCTGTAGGACTTAAGTTTATTCATTGCCGGCTCGGAAAGCGTTTGGATTTCTTTCTCATATTTTCGGGCATATTCCTGTAAAAAATGATCTGCCAGCAGGGGGATGTCTTCGGTACGTTCGCGAAGCGGTGGCAGCTGAATCTCAATCGTGTTGATCCGGTAGAGCAAATCCTGCCGAAATTCCTGCTTTTGCACCAGATCCTGCAGCGATTCATTGGTGGCGCAGATCAGTCGGATATCGATATTTTTTGGTTTATTCGATCCCACCCGCATCACTTTTCTTGTTTCAATAGCCGACAACAATTTTGGCTGCAGCTGGAGAGGCAGGTTCCCGATTTCATCCAAAAACAGGGTGCCGCCCGAGGCAATTTCAAAACGGCCGGCACGCGATTCCTTGGCATCCGTAAAGGCCCCTTTTTCGTGACCAAACAGTTCGCTTTCAAATAAATTTTGGGGTACCGCCCCCATGTCTACACTGATAAAAACGTTTTCACTGCGATTCGATCTCCGGTGCAAGGCGCGGGCTGCCAGTTCTTTGCCGGTCCCGTTTTCGCCGGTTATGAGTACATTAGCATCCGTTTTAGCTACTTTTTCAATTGTTTGGAAGACCTTGTTCATCGCCGGGCTCCGTCCGATGATATCCTGGTAATGCTGGTCGATTTCGGCACTTAGCTGCTTCTGCTGATTTTTGAGCACATCAACTTGCCGTCGGGATTGGGTCAGGTTAAGTGCGGAGTTGACGGTTGCCAGTAGTTTCTCGTTTTGCCAGGGCTTAAGAACAAAATCAGTGGCTCCCATTTTGATGGCTTTAACGGCCTTTTCCACATCTCCGTAAGCTGTTATGAGTACCACCGCCAGCGAGGGGTCAATCTCGAGTATGCGTTTCAGCCACTGGAATCCCTCCTTGCCGCTGCTGACATCCTCGGTAAAATTCATATCCAGCAGCACCAAGTCGTAGCTGTTGTTTTTAATGAGATTGGGAATGGAGCGTGGATTCTTTTCTGTGTCTACCTTGGTCACATGCTGCTTCAGGAATAATTTGGCGGCCTGCAACACGTCATTATCATCGTCAACGACCAGTATTTGACTGGATTTTTTTTCGGTCATATGAAATTCATAATTTTTTATATACTATAATGTATTGGTTTTGTGATAAAGACATACAGAAATAATGCCAAATTAAGAGAAGTCTACCACTCACAACATAAATTCGGTAATTGTAAGAAAAAGCTACATCATGAAAGAGTTTACATCAAAATGGTCTTATATCGTTGTAATTGCACTTGTTGCGGTGCTGTCTTCAGGATGCGCCAGCAGTGGCAGCACCAAGAGCAATAAAACCAGAATCTATGACAAAAATTATAATGATATGGTCCAAATTGTGAAACAGGCTGTGGTTTCCGGCAATGTTCAAATTTCGTACGTTGATGAATCGGATAAGCCTAAGCGGATGCTGATGATTTATACGACCAGTGGATCGATTCGTGGGCATAATGTTCAAACACAGCAGGGAAAAATCCACATAAGAAAAATGGCAAATTTAAAAACGCAGGTAACCATAGAAAATCCCGAGCATGATGTGATGGTATCGGACTATGAAGTCAAGGATTATCGCCGATATTTTTTTAGGAAGATTGACGCTATTATAAGTAAATCTAAATCATAAACAGTAAAACCGGAGAATTTTGAAAACAGCTATCAATCGTTTTGGTAATATTTTGGCTGCCATTCTTGTGCTAATCTCATTCCAGGGATGTGCGGGATCTGGCATGGCCAGCTCGGATAATGTACGCGAGTACCCCAAGAGTTTCAATCAAATGCAAAAAGTTGTGGATCGTGCCATTGGCGCCACCAATATAATGATTGATGATGTTTTGAAATCCGATGGGAAAGTCGTGTTGGTGATTAGCCGGAAAACCTTTACCAATACCTCCACTACAGAACAAGAACATGG
>DATFLI010000156.1:0-2477 GCA_035267805.1 Balneolaceae bacterium
ATAAACCCCTCTTTTTGCCGGACTAGGTATTTGATAAAAGCATGAATATGGCCCCCTATATTATATTGCACCACAACCCAAAAGAATGATCATATCCTCTATCATTCAATCACTTATAGCAACAATCTATACAAATTTGGGAATAATCCTATAATTTTCATGTTGTTACAGTTAAAAAAGAATGGTGTTAACGAATGGTATCACAATGGATCGACGTGCGATGTTCAATAACATTTTTTTTTGCAAACTCCACGGATTGGTCCATCGGTCATTCAGTCTATTCGAACATCGAAAAACTACATCGACCGTTCTTTAAAGTGGGTGTTGCCTTTTACGTCGAATTGGCTGAGCCCCCGGTCGATGGTATCCAGCCCAAAGCGGTTGTTGATGTAATCCATGGCCTGGTAGATGCGCTGCATTCGGGGATTCTCCTGGAAAAAAAGCTCCATTTGGGTGGTCATGTGCAGCTCGGTCGTGCCCAGCATAATCGCCCGAAACCGCTTTCCCTGATCCTGACAGTAGAAGAGCATCGGCATCAGTTTTTGCAGGCAATGATGCAGCACATAGCTGTCGAGGTTTGTCAGGCCCGGCGCGCGAAATGTAAAGGAGAATCCGTCTTTCTCGGGTCCTTGGAATCGAACCGTACCGAAGAAGCGATCCGATTTTTTCCCATATCCCCGCAAGCGGTAGCAGACTTGTTTGGTGGCTTTGGAAAATTCGGCGGCTACTTTCCACGGGTCCCGCGTCCAGGTGGAGAATGTGTGTCCATAGGCTACACGCTCGGGTACGTATTCGGTGTCGTCACTCACAATGGCTCGATCTCTGCCCGCTGCCGTCTCCCACAGCATCTTCCCAAAATAACTGCCAAACAGTTTTTGAAACAAAGGATAGCCGCGTTCGATGGCTTCTCCGATCGTTGAGATACCCCGGCTTTTGATTTTGTTAAAGCGGCGATGCCCGATGCCCCAAACCTCATCCAGCGGTAGTGGCCATATTTTTTCCCGGATATCTTCGTCACTCCGGATAACGGTCAGCCCGTCCGGTTTTTCCAAATCCGAAGATAGTTTTGAATAGGTTTTGGAAGTAGAGATTCCAAGACTGCAGCGGAGTCCGGTTTCTTCGTAAATGGCTTCTTTGATATCCCATCCGAACTCAACAAGCTGGCGGTACGATAGGTCTTGTTTCCAGGTGATATCCAGGAAAAATTCGTCCATGCTGTAAGCCTCTACATCCGGTGAAAAAGTATCCAGTACGTTGTGGATGCACCGGCTTATGGATTTGTATTTGTCGTAATCCACTTGTTTGAAGACGATAAAAGGACAGATTTTATACGCTTCAAGGGCACTCATACCTGTCTTGACGCCCCATTTTCGTGCTTCATAGGAGCAGGTAGCCACAATTCCTTTAACCGTTCCGTCTTCCTTCCGCCATCCCCCAATCGCCACCGGCATATTGTAAAGGTTGTAGCACAGCTGCTCAACCTGGGCATAGAATGCATTCATATCCACATGCATATAGAGCCTCGGTTTTAAGCTCCGGTGTTGCATGTCGGCCGCGATCGTCTGGTAGCGGGTGATGTTGTGGACATTCTTGTTTAGTTGGTAACGTCCGGGATCAGGTAGCTCGGGAAGGGAAGCATTTTCAATTTTCATATTGACAAACAGCGTTAAGTTGCCGACATTAAATTATGTACGTTTGTACATAATAATAAATCCCCGAGAAGAATCAAACAGGAGCAATATTATGAGTGGGAGTGAAAATGAAATAAAAGACCCCGAACCATTGATTGTCATCACGACGATAGCTTCTTTTGCAGATAAAAAGCGAAAGATTAATCGACGGCTACAGCCCATCAAAATTTTGCGAAAAAACGGGCAGGTTCACCGGGTGCGCAAGATAAGAAAATGCCACGAAGAGCCGGTCGGTCACGGGCACAAGCAAATTCACATCACGTTGCAAACGAAGGACGACCGCTATTTGGATATTGCTTTTGATACGCGCAAAGTGGGCTGGTATCTTGTGTATGAAGAGGATGGGTTGCTCTTGGATTGAAAATTGTAGCGATTTTATAAACAAGATAGAAGACAAATCCTGAAAAAGAAGATCTCTCCCTGGTGGTCCAGATGACGCCTTAAAAGAATTAAAAAACACAACGGCGGCAGAGCCTCTGTAGTGACCCTCAACTACGCTGAAGCTTCGTAGAGCAAGCTCTTTTGATTTCTCCCTGCGCGCAGGGAGAAAAACTCTTAATTACAGATGGGGGTCATGCTGAATTTGGTTCCGCATCTATTACAAGAGATCTTTTATGAACTTCTGATTTCGCTAGCTGGTTATAGATTTTATTATTTTATCTCTATTGACTCAATTTCAATTGTTACCAATCAATAGTCATATGATGACTCATTTAAAAAAGTCTTCCTCCTTGCTTTGCAGGGAGGGTCAAATCTCCTAATAATTATTGATCAATCTATTACAAG
>DATFLI010000157.1:0-3180 GCA_035267805.1 Balneolaceae bacterium
ATAATCCGCTTTCACATCAAGAGATTTTACCTGCACCTTCTGGAATTCTTGCAAGATAAATCTATCGTACTGGCCAAATCCCGATCCGGCATCCAGTAATTTCCAAGAGCCTTTAGCGTCGATTTCGGAACCATATTCACGCAGAATATCCCGCACATACCAGCTGCGCAGGAAAAAAAGATCCAGCAGTTTATAAAAAATGGTTCGAAGGAACCGGAAGCGACGAATAATATTGGCAAACCGGTCTTTTACGGGATCGTAGGCAATGCGACTCATTTAAAGTTATAGTATGTCCTTAATATTCGGTTTTTGTTGTTTTTCGTTTTTCTTTTGGTAAAGCTCACCCAAGAAACCTATGGAAAAGATTTGAGCTCCCAAGACCATCAACATCACCCCCAAAAGCAACAATGGTCGATTCCCAAGATTTTCGCCATAAAATATTTTATCGATTGTCAGATATAAATTTATGATGCCGCCAATAACCAGGAAAAGAAAACCCAACGTCCCAAAAAAGTGCATGGGCCGTTGCAGGTATCGATTAACAAACAAGAGCGTCAACAGATCAAGAAAGCCGTGCATAAAACGAGAAAACCCAAATTTTGTCTTCCCATATTTTCGGGGATGATGCTTGACAACCTTCTCTCCAATACGATCATATCCCTCAAGCTTGGCTAAAAAAGGAATATAGCGATGCAATTCCCCATACAGATAAATGTGCTCTATCACATCGCGCCGATATACTTTAAGCCCGCAATTAAAGTCGTTTAGTTTAATACCGGTTACCATCGAAGTCACCTTATTGAAAAAACGCGATGGAATGGTCTTCGAGATCGGATCATGTCGCTCTTTTTTCCAACCGCTCACCAGGTGCAAATCCCCTTCTTTGAGCATCTTTAACATTTCCGGGATCTCAAGCGGATCATCCTGCAAGTCAGCATCCATCGTAGCGATAAACTTTCCGCGGGCTTTCTCAAATCCTGCCTGCAAAGCCGAACTCTTTCCATAATTGCGCTGCAGCCGTACTCCGTGCACACTCTTGTGCTCACAACCTGTCTTCTTGATCTCGCTCCAAGAAGCATCCGTGGAACCGTCATCCACAAAAATCACTTCAAAAACATACTGATCACCGAGTGCCTCATGAATTCTTTGGGTCAATTCAGCGATTGATTCATCCTCGTTGAACAACGGCACTACGATGCTTAGCTCAATAGATGAAGTATTTGAATTTTGTTCAGCCAAAGTTTTGTTAGATATTTTACAGCAATGAGTTAGAAAAAATGTAGCAGATCATGTATAATTAGCAATAAAGATACGCTTTTAGAATCCCTATGAAAAAACTTTATTATTCCATCGGTGAAGTCAGCGAAATTACGGAAGTGGAACCCCATGTTCTACGATACTGGGAAACGGTGTTCAACGAACTCAGCCCCAAAAAGAATAAAGCCGGCAATCGCGTCTATAAAGAAAATGATATTGAAATAATTTTAAAACTCAAGGAGCTCATCCAGGAGAAAAAATACAGTACCGAGGGCGCCCAGCAGGTACTGGAACAGGACGATGAGGAAAATTCTAAAGAAGTTCCCGTTAGCCTGAAGAAAGATCTCAAGGAAATTCGTGTCTTTCTGAACAAGCTCCTGGAAAAGCTTTGATCTGCGGCTGACTTAGATTATTGATTTGCGAAATTCAACACTTCTAAACCCTATGTTATTATGATGCTTTCTGATCTATCCCTGGGACCTTTTCATCTGTATGAAATCGAAACCGGGCGTTTTCGCCTTGACGGAGGGGCCATGTTCGGCGTGGTTCCCAAGACGCTCTGGTCACGCTTCATCGATGTAGACAATAAGAATAGGATACCCATGGCAATGCGTTGCCTGCTAATTGAGTCGAAAAACACCGGAAGGAGATATTTGATCGACAACGGATCCGGCACGAAGTTCAATGAGAAGCTTGAGGATATTTACCAGATCGATCACAAGCACAGTAATTTGCTGGATTCGCTTGATTACCACGGTTATAAGCCGGAGGATATCACCGATATCATTTTTACCCACCTGCATTTCGATCATTGCGGCGGCACAACTTACTATGATGAAGACGGCAATGTGGCCCATACTTTTCCCGATGCCACCTATCACGTAACCCGCAAACATCTTGAAACGGCCACCAATCCCAATGCACGCGAAAAGGCCAGCTTCCTGGCGGATAATATCAATCCCATTGCCAATTGGAAAAATCTGCATTCCGTTGGTGAATCACATAAATATGAGGATGGACTGGATGCTATTCCCGTGAGTGGACATACGATTAGCCAACAGCTACCAAAACTTTCTGTTGACGGGAAGACCATTGTTTTTGCGGCGGATTTAATTCCTACTCACGTCCACCTTCCACTGCCCTGGGTGATGGGTTACGATATGTATCCCGTGCAAACCCTGGAAGAAAAAGAACGTATTTTGGATCAGGCAATTGAAGAAGATTGGTATTTTTTTCTGGAACACGATGCTAAAGAGCAAGTCATAACCGTTAAAAAGGAGAACGGAAAATATTCTGTGAAGGATAGGCTGAAGCTTAGTGAACTCTAAGTGTTAGTTCCAAAAATTTCTAACTCCCTGCTTGTCATTATGAAGGCGTAATTTATACCCGTGAAGTAGTCCGGATATCCAAAATTTTGTCAATTAATATTATCAGGCCGTAATTTTAGTGTAACTTTGTATTTTTTTTGAGTTACTTTGAATATAAAGGTTGACCTTACCCAAGAATTAAACAGCCCATTTACAAGTAAACCCCAACCTCATGAACAAAGATGAATCAAATAGCACGTTGATTGGCCGATTCATCTCGATAGTCCGCCAGAGTTTCAGGCAATTGCGTCGAAAACATGCTATTGCGCTTGTCGGAATCACCCTGACAATACTGCTCTCCGGGCTCCTGATCACCGGGGTAATGGAACATCTTTTTTACCTTTCCGCTACCGCAAAGATAACCGCCTTGTTGCTTTTGATAATTTTGACTGCCGGATTGGTTATCTATTATCGTCATGCAATCCACGAACCGACTTTCACTGAGTTTTACCACCAATTTGGCAAGCGGAACGCCAATCCACAGCTTAGCGATGCTCTTGATCTCTACTTTGCCTCAAATCCACAAAAACCGGCCCTGCACGAGGCGGCAATACGG
>DATFLI010000158.1:0-5191 GCA_035267805.1 Balneolaceae bacterium
CTACTGTGTCATCCTGAATTTATTTCAGGATCTGGCTTAATGACTAAAAGTTAGAAATGAGATTCTGAAAACAGCCTGCCCGATAGAATCGGGGTTCAGAATGACATGAGGCTACAGTTCTGTAAAGAACTCTGCAATGAATTTAAACCAAACTTAAAGAACCATGTTTTATGATCATCACTTTATGGGTATGCACTGGATCTGGTGGATTGCAATAGTTGCCACTATTATATTGATAATATTCAATATCATTCCATATAAAAATAAGTTTGAACCTACGGAAGATGCACTTGATATCCTGAAAAAAAGATTTGCCAGAGGGGAGATCGAACAGGAAGAATTCGAAGAACGAAGACGAATATTGATAGAGAATAAATAGCGGGTATTTTATATAATCCAAAGACTCACCGGTCATCCCACTGCCGGAAAAATCAAAAATTAAAGAAACTATGGAGAGACTAATTTTAACTTTTGGTTTAATGATATTCATAATCATATCATTTGATTCCTGCCGAACGGGAGGTGAACCAAATTCCATGACCAAAAAACAACGTCAAAAGTTTGAAACATCCTACGATTCGGTGCAGAGCACCTATAAAAGATTAATGGCTCAATATCAGGCCAACACGGACTCTCTTTCTCCGGACCTGCAATCCATGTATACACAGATGCAGCAAATGCATAGCCGGATGCAGGCCAGCCAACAGCGGATGATGTCCGGAATGTCAGGTAATATGGGCGGACATATGCAGGGCAACGGTGGCATGATGGGCCATGGAAACGGGATGGGCATGGGAATGAATATGCAGATGCGCGAACACATGACCGGCGAATGGTTCCAACAGATGATGGCCATGCACGCTCAAATGGCAGCCATGCATATGCAAAAAGGACAAACGAATATGGCCCAAATGAACCGGAGACTGTCCAAGGACTATCAAAAGATGATGGATATGACACCGGGACTGGATAAGCCCCTAGACGTGCCTGAAAAAGAACAGGAAGAGGAAGGCCCCTCTCATTTAAACGGAGAAGCCTTGTTTACCCAAAATTGTGCCTCTTGTCATGGAAGCAATGCTGCCGGAATGGCCGGTATATTCCCACCGCTTATCAACTCTGAATGGGTTACCCAAAATCCATCCGTGCCAGTGCGTATTTTGCTTAACGGTCTTTCCGGGCAGGTAAAAGTCAACGGACAAACCTACCAGGGCGTTATGCCTTCTTTCAGGGCAAGATTAGGTGATGCCGAAATTGCTGCCATTTTGAATTATCTTCGATCGCAGAGTAATGCTAACCTGCCTGATATTTCTCAGGATGATGTACTCCAAATAAGGAAAAAGTATAAAAGCCAAACGCAACCCTGGCAGGCACCCGAACTTCGATCCAACCTGACCGGTAGCAAGTAATGTAGATAGAAAGAACACGGCTGATGGAACCGGATCCCAAACAAACCCAACATACCCGAAACAGATATAACGCCTTTTCAACAATCTATGATCTCATGGAGTGGCCGATTGAGCAATTCCTCTATCGTCCCTGGAGGACAAAACTCTGGGATCAGGTTAAAGGACCAAAGGTGTTGGAGATTGGCATCGGCACGGGTAAAAATATTTCTTATCATCCTAAGGATATTTCGATTACCGGCATAGACCTGTCGCCAAAGATGCTGCAGCATGCCCGGAAATATGCCGGGCAAAGTCATGTCGAAAATCTTGATTTACTGGAGATGGATGCCCAGCAACTCACCTTCCCGGATAATACCTTTGATGATACCGTAGCTACTTTTGCCTTTTGCTCGGTACCCGATCCGGTCCTGGGCTTGCAGGAAGCCCTGCGTGTGACCAAAACCGGCGGACATCTTTTCCTTTTGGAACATATGCGGTCTAAAAATTCGGGCCTGGCCTCCTTGATGAAAATGCTCGATGCACCTATCCATTACCTGATGGGGGTTCACATTGCCCGAAAAACGGTGGAAAATGTAGAGAAGGCCGGCTGGCATATTGATAATGTTGAGGAACTGACGGCCGGAGGTATTTTTCGCATGATTAAAGCGGTGAAAAAAACTTAATCACATCCTGCCTGAGTTTATTATGCCAGCGATTGATCTTGCCTTAATTGAATAAGCAACGAGCGGTGGATAATTATCACCTTACTGTCATCCTGAACCTGTACTACGAAGCCTGGCGTAGTAGTACCTCCAAAAAGCATGTTATTCCTTTCCAGATAAAAATGTTTATCTCGAGCTCATGTTAAATAAATAATGATTTGTGTCATCCCGGGCCTTGACCCGGGATCTGTTGTAATGCTTTTTTAATGGCTGGTGATTTCCAAGAGAGAATAGAAGGTATATGTGCAACTTCAGTTAGTTGTCAGCCAGGGGCAACTCTACCACAAACGTACTTCCCTTATCTGTACCTTCGCTATAGGCCCTTATTTTACCACCATACATATCAACGATCGCCTTAACCACCGAGAGCCCCAATCCACTGCCCGGCTGATCCTGCACGGCGGTATCGTTACCCCGGAAGAAGCGTTCAAAGAGATGTTTCTTCGTCTCTTCCTCAAAGCCGATACCGGTATCTTTCAGATGCAGAACAACTTTACCACTGGATCGCCTAAGTTTTAACTCAACCCGTCCGCCGGCAGGAGTATACTTAAAAGCATTTTCAAGGAGATTCGTCACAATTTCCTCGATATAGGCCCCTTGAGCCTGCACATATAAATCGGGAGTAATATCTTTTTCTATGTTGATTCCCTTTTGCTCTGCCGTTTCCATTTGTCTTGTTGTTACCACTTCCACAATCCGGCTGATATTTATAGTCTCGGGCTGAAGTGTATAATTGGATTCCACCCTTGAAAGTTGGAGCAGCAGATGGACCATCTCGCTCATTCGCCGGGTTTCGGTAAGCATATCATCGATAGTATCCCGATACTCCTTTTTATCACGCGGTTTGCGCAATACAATTTCCGCTTCACTTCGAAGCGAAGACAAGGGGGTCATCAGTTCATGGGCGGCATCAGAGGTAAATCGTTTTTCCCGCTCAAAACCTTTTTGCAGCCGATTAAGCATCATATTAAAAGTCTCGGCCAAGTCGGTCAGTTCGTCACGCACCTGGTAATTAACCGGAATCCGTCGGTCCATATCCGAAGTGGTAATTGATTTTGCGGCTTTAATAATGGAGGCAACCGGAGAAAGAGCGCGCCTGGAAAGCCAGTAGCCTCCCAGGATCGAAAAGAGCACGCTTATGGCTATCAGTACGATAATATACTGCCGGAATCGATTCAGCTCGGCGTGCAAGGTCCACTCAAATCCGCTGACTTCCAGCCATCCCACAGGAACATTGTCTTTTTTATTTTTGATTGGATAATACATGGTCCTGAGAGGCAACGACTGCCACTCCCTGCTAAAAGAATACTCCTCAAAATTATCAGGGATTTTTTTACCGAGTGATTCTTTTACATCGGAAAAATTAGGGCTTTTGTAAATCCGCTTTCCATCAGCCCTGTACAACCGAACGTAAGTCCCATATTGCGTTCCGCCTTTCAAAGCTTCATTTCTGCTATATCCCGTTAAGTTGATAGTAAGACTATCAGATTTCGTATGGATAAAAGGCAGCAGCTGTTCGGCTTCGAAACGAAGATGGCGATCATAATTATGGTGTATAGACTGGTGAAACGTCTCATACAGAAAATAGCCAAACAGGCTAAGCATAATAAACAGGCTCAACCCATACCAGAATGCCAACTTCTTTGAAATTGACAGACGCTGATAAAAAGGGCGTTTTTTACTCATCCGATGACTTTTTTTCTAACAATTCCGTATCAAATCGGTATCCCGCTCCACGGACCGTTTCTATAATCTGCGACTTTGAACTAAAATCAATTTCATCGCATGAGGATAGCGTGTCCGACAGTTTTTGGCGCAGTGTTGATATGGTGGCCTCGATCGTATTATCACTAACGTAGTACGAAGATCCCCAAACCCGCTCGGCAATCTGTGTTTTGGAGTAGACCGATTCAGGATCATTGATGAGCAATTCCAGTAGTGAAAATTCTTTAGGCCTGAGCTGTAACTCCTGGCTGCAGATTGTAATCAGATGCCTGCGGGAATCAAGTTCAATGGGGCCTATTTGAGTCTTTTCCTGTTTCAAGGTATTGGATGAACGTCGACCCAGGGCGCGAATACGGGCCAACAGTTCCTCAAACGAAAAGGGTTTACTCATATAATCATCGGCCCCGCTGTCGAGCCCCTCAATCCGGTGATCCAAATCCCCCAGCGCGGTAAGCATCAACACGGGAAATGTGCGATCTTCTTCGCGCCAGCGTTTTAGAATCTGCCGGCCGTCCTTGCCCGGCAGTCTCCAATCAAGAATGACAAGGTCGTAATCATTAACGATCCCCTCAAGTTCGGCCTCTTCTCCATCATGAAAAACTTCTACTGCATGTCCTTCTTCCTGTAAGCCTTTTTGAAGAGACCGGGCCAGTTTTTTTTCGTCCTCTACCAGCAGTATCCACATACGTTCGCTTCGATTTGGATTCACTTCTCGATTACAAACAATGTAGGTAATTTTCGTACGAAATAAATTACCTAACCCTTTCGAGGCTATTTTGTCATACTAAGTAAAATAGACTAAAACACTGTTCATTGAACATAATATTATCCGAATTCCAATGAAAAAGATAACCTTCTATATCCTGTTTTTGCTATTCCCCCTTTTACTGACGAACTGTACAACAACTAACAACAAGGAAGAAGATTCCATTTATCCCATGTTTGTAGATCAAAACAGTAATGGGATTAATGACTACGTAGAACAATCAACCCACGAATCGGGACCCATAACCGCCGACAGTGCTAACCGCATAATGAGCCCGTCCTATATGGGCATTCCTGGCCATGCTTTTGTGGATGAGAATGGCGATGGGATTTGCGACTATGCCCAGGATGGCAGTGCTACCTGGCACGGACCGGGCTTTGTCGACGAAAATGGCAATGGCATCTGTGATTATTGGGATCAATCATCGGCCAGGCATCAACGTCAGCAAGGCATGCGTTACCGGGATGACAACAACAATAACATCAATGATTATGTTGAGCAGGCAACTCATATGGGTAATGGCCATGAATTTGTGGATGAAAATGGGGACGGCATCTGTGACTATGCCCAGGATGGCAGTGCCACCTGGCACG
>DATFLI010000159.1:0-3501 GCA_035267805.1 Balneolaceae bacterium
TCGGAAATTTGAAAGATAGCCGCCATATATAACAGGCTGATCGCCACGGATTGCACGTCCGGATCCTGCGTGTACATGCTTGTGATAAGTTCCGGAAAAAGATATATGAGCAGGGCGGTAGTGCTCATAAAGAGTGCAGCCAGTCCAATCCCCACATAC
Organism: Balneolaceae bacterium; assembly: GCA_035267805.1. Classification (GTDB taxonomy): domain Bacteria; phylum Bacteroidota; class Rhodothermia; order Balneolales; family Balneolaceae; genus Fodinibius. The sequence continues at coordinate 160 of DATFLI010000159.1, forward strand.
CCGCGGCGGCGCGCTTCGTGTATGGATCCCTTGCCGATGGCATTGCCCACACGCGTAGTAACGGCAGTTGACAGGCCGAAAGGCACCATAAAGGTCATCGCCGAGAAGTTGATGGCAATCTGGTGACCGGCCACGGCTACTGCCCCGATCGATCCCATCAGCAAGCTGACCAGGGCAAACATGGTAACTTCCATCGTAGAGCTGAGCCCTATGGGGATACCCACATGCAGGATTTCTTTAAGATATTCCCACTCCGGCAGACGAAACCTGGAAAAAATATCGAATCTATCGTAAGGTTTGTGTCTTATAGTAAAGATGAGCATCCCCAAAAACATGACATACCCTACGATGGCCGAGGCATAGCCGCAGCCTATAGCGCCCAGTTTGGGCAATCCCAGTTTGCCGTACATGAAAACATAGTTGGCCGGGATATTGACAAAAACGCCCAGCAGTGCGAAGTACATGGCAGGCCTTGTCACCGACATGCCTTCATTAAAAAAGCGCAGGGCCATGTAACCGCAGACCCCAAAGACGCCCCAGGAGATGGCATCCAGATAGCCCTGGGCCACAGGAATGATCGACGGGGTGACATCCATCAAGTGCATCACGAATTCGAGGTTGCGAATCAGGAAGAAGACCGGAATGGACAGAATGAGACTGAGCCAAAGACCTTGTCGCACGTTGGAGCCGATCTCCCTGAAATTCCGGGCGCCGACCAACTGGGCCACAATAGGAGTGATAGCCATCAGGATGCCGGCTTCTAGCATCAAAAAAGGGATGAAGACCGCCCCGCCTACCGCAACGGCCGCCAGGGCATCGGCCGAGAGATTCCCCGCCATCACCGTATCTACAAAGTTCATCGACATCTGCAGCAGCTGTGCGATGATCACAGGCAGACCGATCTTGAGGGTGATGCCGGCCTCTTTGCGCAGGTTATATTTTTCTGATCTCAGATAAGAAAACACGTTGGTCAACTAACTTTTTGGGAAGCGCTAATGGTACAAAAACTGTGAAGCAAAAGACAGGGAGAAGCAGGACCTTCTTAAATTAACCTGAGTTCGAAATAAATTTAGTACGCGCAATTTTTCCCCTAGCCCCGGGCTTCAGGCCGGGGCCTAAAAAAGAACATAAAAAGGCCCCAAGGCTCTCTTGCTTTACTTTTCCAAGTGCTTCGCCGGGGCTTTCCGGTAACCAACCAACGCCCAACCTTCGGCACTTACCCGCCATTACCCAGGAGGGCGAACTCAGGTTTCCCCCAGGGGGCACTCTAATCCCCGGGCTGAAGCCCGGGGCTACAGGTATTTTATCTGGTTATAAGCCATCGATCCTTATATCATGATATTTCTTTTATAGAACTCACGTTAAATTATCACAGTTTCCATCCCGCGGCTGATTTTGCCGTTGGGCGGGTTCTTAAATTTTATTGGACATCATTGATTTGTTTTTGGAGATTACTAAGTGAAAAAGAATCGGGCTGAAGCGGGGTAGAATTAGCCAAACGAGAGGAACACGTCCTTTGCATTTCGAATTGTAAACGAAATCGGAGTCTGTCATGCGTACCAGGAGAGTTTTTATTCCAGTAATATTGATACTGGCACTATCCGCAAGTGCATGTGATTTGCTGGGTATCGGGGGGAAGGATAGGAATAATGCCAAAGAGAAGTCCGCTAAGCCAAGGTTAGTCTGGAAGTTGGAAAATGCCGTAGGTTCACCCTTTTCTCCGTCTCCGGTGATTGAGGATTCCAGTATTTACCTGAGTGACGGATATGATCTCGTCAAACTTGCCTTGCACACCGGCAATCTGCAGTGGTCTGCTCAATTTGATGCTGTTTCTTCAGATTTATTGGGAAATATCCTGATCGATGGCACCGCTGTTTACCTGCGTTTTGAGCAATCGGTAAAAGCTTATGATAAATCGGATGGCAGCCTGATGTGGAAAGTGTCTTTTGAGGATTCACTTTTTACTTCGCAATTGGCCAGAAGTACTTCGCTGGTCGATCAGTCGGGGAAACGTATTTTCGTGGGAAGCAGGAAGGAATTGTTAATCATAGATAAATCACAAGAAGCCATCGAGCAAACAATTCCCGTGGATATGCCCGGTGGTACCGTTGCTGATCATTGCATTAATGTGCCGAAAGCGGGTGAAACGGGGGATAGGGTTTATTTACTGACTTCCTGTGAGGGACAAAATTCGTCTTGGATAAATAGCCGGTTGGCGGCATACCGTACGGCGGATGGCTCTCGTTTATGGAAAACGATGCTCCCGTATCAGTTGCCGAACACTTATTCTGTCGGAATTCCTCAAATTATACAAATGAGGGAGAAGGCAGGTCAGCTGATCGTCATGACCGGCCCCGCTGTATTGGCTTACGACAAATATTCGGGAGAGCAGGACTGGGAATATCAATTTTATAAGGGCAAAACGGATATTAATATTGGTTCTCTGCTGGCGGTTAACAAGGATGATATCCTGGCTTTGGCCGACAAACGAGTCATTATACTTTCTGCGGATAATGGTCGGGAAAAACAACAAATTTCCACTAATCTTTTGGGTAGTGAACGCATGGTATTTAAAGGCGGAGACCTGTATTTGTCGGGAGGCATTCTGCCCGGTGACACTTTTATCACCGTTTATGACGCGAAAACCGGGGATAACGTTTATTCTTTATCTCCGCCGGAAAAAGGGCTAATCAAAGGGTTTACCCCGGCTTTTGATACGGACGGTGAGTTTACCATAGATGTAGGAGCTACAAGTATCTATGCTTATCGTGTCAGCAATTAAAATTCAGGGAGTGTTTGTAGGCCTATTAAGTGTCTATTAGTTCGATTCAGGCAGCTTAATTACGAAGGTGGTGCCTTCGCCTTCTACAGATGCAAAAGTGATGCTGCCTTCGTGGGCTTCGATGATTTTTTTGCAGATCGCCAGTCCCAAACCCGTGCCGCTGGATTTGGTAGAAAAGTTGGGCACGAAGATATTGGGCCGGTTTTCTTCGGAAATGCCGGAGCCGTTATCTTCCACTTCCACAAACACATGCTGTTGCTTCTCATAGAGCCGTAAAATAATTTCTCCTCCTTCATCCGGCATCGCTTCATAAGCGTTTTTTACGAGATTGATAAAAACACGTCTGAGCTCATCCGGCAACCCCTGGACATGCACCGACCCGTTTTGAGATTGCAACCGGACATTTGTCTTTTCATCATGCTGATACAACTCAGCTACCGAAGAGAGGACAGAAGAGAGGTCGATGCGGCTGAATTCTTCGTTCACCGGCTGCGAGAACTTGGAGAAATCTGATGCGATATTGTTAAGGGTCTGGATTTGTTCAATTAAGTTATCCGTAA
>DATFLI010000160.1:0-17598 GCA_035267805.1 Balneolaceae bacterium
AAGCGTAATCCTGTGAGCTCAGAAAATATTTCGGGATGTTCCCGGGTGTTGCGGGGTTATATGGTCCCGGCTTATGAGGATATCCCCCTGTGGCACGAGCGTGATATTTCACACTCATCGGTGGAACGAATCATCCTGCCCGATGCAACCATCCTGTTGGATTATATGCTAAATCGTTTCTCGGGCGTCATCGATAAACTGACAATCTACGACGAAAACATGAAGGAGAATATCTATAAAACATACGGACTTACCTTTTCACAGCGCGTGTTGCACATGCTTATTGATAAAGGAATGTCCAGGGAAAAGGCTTACGATACCGTACAACCGCTGGCGATGAAATCCTGGAGAGAGAAGCGGATGTTTCGTGATCTCGTTGAGGCTGATGAGACAGTTCAAGCCAACCTTACAGATGAGGAGATCGAGGAAGCCTTTAACTTGGATCACCATACAAGAAACGTGGAGCGTATTTTTCAGCGTGTGGGGTTGGAATAGCATTTTAAGACTATTACCCAAAAGTACTTTTTTAATTCTGTCTAAATCTTATTGTCGCACAAAGGCCTACAAAGTTAACACTAATGTATTGTTATGTGTAACCTTGGGCTTCTTCGTGTGGCTCTGTGATATAACTTGAGCTGATGAAAAACTGGTCAGACCTGATATTTTCTGATTCCATATCATTTGATAAAAAGGCCCGGCAGGTCTTCGAATATCAATTCGAAAATAACCCGGTATATCACCGCTACTGCGAGGCGTTGAATAATGTCGGTGGTAACCACTTGTGTCATTCCGAACTTGTTTCGGAATCTCCGGCCCAAAATAGTAATAGTGAAGAGATCCTGAAACGAATTCAGGATGACATGTGGTCAATTCCTCTACTACCCATCAATGCATTTAAGGATGCTGAAGTTACGGCTCATCCCGATAATGAACACGAACTGGTTTTCAAAAGCAGCGGTACCTTGGATATGCGACGCAGTATTCACCGGGTTTATGATTCGGAGCTGTATGAGGAGTCGCTACTCAAAGGATTTCGCCATTTTTATAATCTGAATCAATCGGTCATTTGGGGATATACGCCGGGCTATGCTGAAAATCCGCACTCTTCGCTGATCTACATGATTCAGAAACTTATTGCCCAGGATGGAAGCGGTTTAAGTCAGTTCCTTCCATTGGATGAGCCGCTCGATAAATCCGCTATTAAAGAAGTGCGAGAAAATGGGAAGCAACTCATTCTTTTTGGAGCAGCCTTTGGTCTGCTGGATCTGTTGGAAATGAAGGGAATTGCCTTGCCGTCTAATAGTATTGTCATTGAAACGGGTGGAATGAAAACGCACCGGCGCGAAATATCTCGCGATGAGCTGCACCGAAGATTGTCAAAAGGTTTTGGGCTGGATTCTACCCGTATTCATTCAGAGTATGGGATGGCCGAGCTGTTGAGCCAGGCCTACGCTACGGGCGGCAGCTGGTTCCGTACCGTGCCGTGGATGCAGGTGAGTATTCGGAATCCTGATAATCCATTTGAAGAACAGCCGCCACACACCGAAGGGGTGATTGGAATTATAGACCTGGCGAATATACATTCGTGCTCCTTTTTACTGACGGGAGACAAGGGCATGATGGATAAAAAAGGACGCTTCCAGGTGATTGGAAGGTGGAATCCAAAAGATCTTCGCGGATGCAACTTTTTAATTGAAGAAGATTAGCATGAATGATATTGAATCCAGAATGGATACCTTGCTTGAAGCCACCGGCAACTGGCTTAGCAACGACAATCGTTACCTGATGGACGCCATCGACCGGACGGTGCAGGAGGGGTATTTTAGTTTCCGGGATGTGAAATATGCTCTTACTGCAATAAAGAAAAGTATCAACCAAACTGCTTTGGAGGATTGGGCGGGACAAGCGAATTTGAGTGATCAGGCCAGTGCCAAGGAACAAAATGTGTTGTGCCTGCATGCCGGTAACATCCCATTGGTGGGATTTCAGGATGCATTAGCTACGTTATTGAGTGGAGCACATTATACCGGTAAAATATCTCGAAAGGATCCGTATTTATTGCCTACATTTCTGAATGAAGTTAAGAAGACAGCCCTGTGGACAGATCGTGATGTCCAGTGGACGCACAGGCTGGATGATCTTGAAGATATGCGTCACGATGCCGTTATTTTTGCCGGCTCGGAATCCTCAGTATCAGGAGTAAAGCATGCGATACAAAAGTTTAACCTTGCCAAACGGGATGCACGTTATTTGATACGTACGGCCCATTTTTCCTTGGCTTATGTCGATCGAAAAGATGAACGAACGATGCGGGATTTGGTGGAGGCTATTTTTCGATATGGTGGTAAAGGTTGTCGATCGGTGGCTATTGTTGTGGCACCGTTTTCGCTGGATTCGATCAAGTGTGAATTGACGGACTACATCGAATCGTTTTGGCTTAAAAACCCCCAGCATAGTAAGCCGGGACCTAAATTGAAGCAGCAATTTGCTTACAACAAAGGGATTGAACGCTGCCAGGCATGGCTGGATAATTTTTTGTTGCAGGCGGGTGGCCTGGAGTTGGATCAGGATTTTGTTTGCTATTGGGTTCAAGGCGATGAATCAACTACGGCGGAATTAACCGGCCGATATCAGGGGCAATTTCAAAGCATCTATATTGCGCATCCTGATGTTGATATTCCAGGATTTGAAGAGCGAACCGAATTCCTATCCGACGCCCAGCAGCCTCCGATTTCCTGGAAGCCGGATGGCGTGGATACGTTAGAATGGCTGTGTTCTTCTAATTGGTTTTAAAAGAAAAAGGACGCTGAAAACGTCCCTTTTCCAATTGTAGCCAATATTAGTTGTCTTTGATTGGCGGTGCCCCGGCATTCCGAACAGCCTGTTCAAGCTTTGGCATTATATTTTGGGCGAAATCATCGACTTTTTGTTTGAACTCTTTGAGTTCTTCCTGGCCCACTTCAATCGTCTTGCGCTGCATTTCGGTAGGACCATAAGTGTTATTTAAAGCACGGTATCCCACGAACAATCGAGAACGCGGTGACGGGTGAACGGGATGTTGACCCACTTGTTGTTTGGCATCACTGCCATTCATCCGGTCGTTAAGGTTAAGGAGTTGATGACGAGCGCTGTCAAGTCGGGCGACCAGGTCAGGGGCTTGTTGATCGGCTCGTGAGAGGGCCGTTTGAAGTTCTTTGACTTTCCGGATCTGTTTCTGAATCTCATTGGTAGCATGTGTGAGATCCTGCTGGAATGTATTCATATTCTTGCGGAATTCGGCGAATTTCTCATTTGAATCACGTTTCAGAGTACCTTTTTGTAATGGGGTAACCTTAAAAGTTACGGGGCCGGAAAGTTGGGTAACTTTGCCGCGAATAACTTTTGAAAGCGTGGCGGTATAAGTGCCGGGCGTGACCATAAATCCGCCACCATTATAGCCGCCTTCGGATTCGTTAGGTCCTACAACATCTTTTGAAGGATACCGGAGCCTCCAGTTTATGCGGTGAAAACCGGCGGATGTCGGACCTTGAATCCGATTTACTACATTCCCCTGGTCGTCTTTTATCGTGATGATTATATGCGGCCCTTTCTCGCGCATTTCTTTATCAAGTTCATCCCAGCCCGGGAAGGGGACATCCTCATCCTTATCCAATTTATTCTCTTTGGCTTGACGCTGTTGCTCAAGGGATTTATATCCATCTTTCAGATAATAGGTGAATATGGCGCCGTAAGGTGGATTATCCGCTGAGTAGTGATTGGTACCCATTGAGCCAACGACATTATCCTGAACGTACCAGTAGGTATCGCGCGGAGTGAAAAGATGTGCCTCCTGTTCAAGCAGGTTCTTGTTGACTTTTCGAAGCGGTGTATAGTTATCCAGGATAAAAATTCCACGGCCGAAAGACGCCCCTACAAGATCATTTTTATCACGTTGGATCACGAGATCACGGAATGGAATAGTTGGTACACCGCCTTTAAGCTGTTGCCAGTGCTGTCCGCCGTCAACGGTAAAAAAGATACCGAATTCAGTACCTGCAAAGAGCAGGTTTTGGTCTTTGTCATCCTGAACTACGCGCCAGACAATATTTCGGTCGGGTAGATCATTGCTGATTAATTTCCAGGAATGACCTCGATCGGTACTTTTTAGCAGGTAAGGAGTAAAGTCTCCATTTTTGTGATTATCAACAGCAACGTAGACGGTATTTTCATCAAATAGATCAGCCTTGATATCATTTATAAAAGCGTGAGATGGTACGCCCTTGATATCTTTAAGATCGATTTTTCGCCAGTGTTCACCGCCGTCTTCGGTAACCTGAATCAGCCCGTCATCGGTACCGGCATAAATCAGACCTTCTTTTTCGGGAGATTCAGCCAGCGATGTAATGGTATTGTAATTCGACATGGCAAAGACATCCCAGGGATTATCCCAACTCCGTTCTTTGCCCATAATCGGCATTTTGAACCGGTTTTGGTCCCGCGTTAAGTCGCCGGATATGGCGGTCCAGCTATTGCCTCGGTCTCTGGATATCCATACGCGCTGGGAAGCAAAAAGCAGTTTTTGGGGATTATGTGAACTGACTTCTATAGGAGCATCCCAGTTAAAACGTTCGTATTCCTCATCTTTACCGGCCTGCGGTTGAATGAATACCTGATCCCCCGTTTTACGGTCGACTCGATACAGATTTCCGTTTTGATATTCAACGTAGAAAATATTGGGATTGCCGGGCTCGGTCGCTGTATCGTATCCATCCGCCCCGAAAGTCTTATGCCAGTCGGCGTTGCGGATGCCGTTTCTGGTTGCGGTCCTTGAGGGACCCATCTGTGAGCCATTGTCTTGTGTTCCTCCGTAAATGTTGTAGAAAGGCTGGGCATCATCCACAGCTATTTTGTAGAATTGCGTAATGGGCATATTGTTGATGAACCGCCAGTGCTTTCCCGAATCATATGTTTCGTAAAGCCCACCGTCACAGCCAACCAACAGGTAATTGGGATCATCTTTACGGAAAGCCATTGCGTGGTTGTCGGAATGTTTTTTGCTTTCGTCCAGAGTATGAAAAGTTTTTCCGTTATCATTGGATACCTGAATGCGTACGTCCATCAGATAAATCTTTCCGAATTGATGGGGAGAAGCGTAAAGCTCTTGATAATAGTGCGGTCCGGTTCCACCGGATACCGTATCAGACATCTTTTTCCAAGAGGCTCCACGATCGTCGGACATATAAACAGCACCCTTTCTCCGATTCAGCGTAATGGCCGCATAAACGACATCGGGTCTTTCAGGGGAGATCGTCAGACCAATTTTACCGAGGTTGGAGCCCGGAATTCCGTTTTTCAGCTCAGTCCAGTGGCTGCCGCCATCTGCACTCTTGTAGATGCCTGAGCCCGGGCCTCCTCCCAGGTATGCAGCCGTAGTGCGCTCTCGCTGCCAGGTCGCAGCATAAAGCACATCAGGGTTCCGTGGGTCGATTACTAAATCCGTAGCTCCCGTCCATTCATTGTCGCCGAGTACCTTATTCCAGGTTTTACCACCGTCGGTCGTCTTGTAGACACCACGTTGTCCTCCTTTGCTCCAGAGAGGACCTTGGGCGGCGACCCAAATCACATCTGAATCATTGGGATCTACAATGATCTTTGAAATATGTTCAGAGTTTTTGAGGCCCATATTCGTCCAAGTGTGACCGCCATCGCTGCTTTTATAGATCCCGTCACCGTAACCCACATGGCGTCCACCTACATTTTCACCTGTACCTACCCAGATTGTATTGGAATTATTCGGATCAATTGTAATACATCCTATTGAATAAGACGACTGGTGATCAAAGATTGGATCCCAGCTTGTACCCGCATTGGTCGTTTTCCAGACACCACCGGATGCAACACCTACATACCAAACATTTTGGTCATTCGGATTCATGGCAATGTCGGCAATCCGGCCGGATGTAAGAGCCGGCCCAATATTACGCAGTTTTAATCCGCTATAATTCGTTTTGGAGACAATAGTTGCATCATTTTGTGCAACCGCAGGTGTACTACCTAAAAGAATGATGAAAAGTAAAAGGAGAGAGGCTAGTTTTTTCATACTGATAACATTTGTTAATAATGGAATACCATTCAACAATAACCAATATGAATTAGAAACCCAACGGATTTACAGTTCTTAAAGAAAGGGGCAATGAGATATCAGACGTATTTAAAATGCTGATACAGTGGTTTAACATATCAATTTCTCTTAATAACCATGATCGTAATATCATCGCTTTGCGGAGCTTGGCTGGCATAAGTTCGGACTTCCTGCAATACCGTCTCTTTAATTTGATCTGCAGTCTTGTTACGGTTTTTACCTACCAGGCAGGCTAATCGATCAAGCCCGAATTCTTGTTGTTCCGGATTCATTGCTTCGGTGATTCCATCTGTGAACAGGAATAATACGTCATTGGTTTCCAGGGTCGTTGATTCCATTTCGTATTCGACATTGTCCATTACTCCGAGCAGAAGTCCGGTAGAATTGAGAAATTCAGGATCCTGATTCTTGTCACGAAATAGAATTGGGGTATCATGTCCACCGTTGGCATATTCCAGCATTCCACTTTCGGGATTCAGGATTCCATAAAATAGAGTAGCGAATTTTGTTGATTCTGTATTTCGATATAATTGTTTATTTGTTCCTTTCAAACAGGTGCAACAATCTTCGAATATCATAACTTGACTTCTCAATGTGGCCTGTAGGTTAGCCATTAGCATGGCGGCAGGCATACCTTTACCGGTTATATCACCCACGCAGAAACCCAGCTTATTCGAGGTAAGCGAAAGAAAATCATAATAATCACCGCCAACAAACTTAGCGGGGATATTTGTTGCAGAAATTTGAAAGCCGGGTATTTCAGGAGGGCGATCAGGAAGCAGGCTTAATTGGATATCACGGGCCATTCGCATCTCTTCTTGAAGACTGTATAATGCTTTTTCCTCTTCGTAGAGCCGGGCATTTTCAATAACTTGGGCGGATTGAGATCCGATGATCGAAAGAAGACGTCGATCCTGATCAGTGAATGGCAGACCATCCTTTTTGTCAAATACCGCCAAGTAACCTATCAGGTTTCCTTTTGCCAGTAGGGGGACGCAAAGAATGCTTTGAAAGGCATAATCTGAAAGATAATGGAATCTACTATCGGTATGAATATCATTGCTGAGTAAAACCTTGCGATTTTTCAGCATCCAACCTTTTAATCTGTTGTCGAGTTTTATTGGGACTCTTTCAATCGAGGAGTCAACGTGCCGGATCATCGTGTGAAACTGCTCGTCGGAATTCTCGCGTTCCAGCAGGCTGATGGTTCCCTCTTGGACTCCTAGATACTTAATACAGCGAATGACAATTTGATCTATGACTACTTCGACGGGTTGAGTAGAAGTAATAGTGGTGGCGATATCATTAAGTATCCTTAACTCATTTACCGCCAGTTGTAGCTGTCTATTTTCTTTGGTTAAATAATCTACGTCAGGCATAAAATTTCGAAAGGTAATATATCACTCTTTATAAAGTATCAGTTTATTTATATGTAATAAATTACAAATAAATATTTATTATTATTCTATTTATGTATAACAAATAATTTATAAATTGTTATAGTCATATTCCGAGAACACCCAAATACTTTAAAAGAGACAGGGGATGAGGGATGCTGAAATCTTTTCTTCACTATCAAATTACTGAAAAGCTTGGAGAAGGCGGTATGGGGATGGTATTTCAAGCTCGGGATACGAAGCTAAGGCGTACGGTAGCTCTAAAGTTTTTATCTCATCGAATTGCGGAAAATACCATAGAACACAATCGGTTTCAACAGGAGGCACAATCTGCTGCTGCTTTGAATCATCCAAACATTGCTCAGATCTACGCATTTGAGGAGATGGATGGCGAATTATGTATTGTAATGGAATATGTACAGGGGCAGGAACTGAAAGAGTGCATTGAGCAAGGAAACCTTACGGTTGATCAGAAATGTGCAATTGCAAAGCAGATCGCACAAGCACTTAAAGCAGCACATGACAAAGGAATTATACACCGTGATATTAAATCACGGAACATTATGATTAACGAGGAAGGCAATGTTAAAGTGATGGATTTTGGTCTTGCCCGTATGCAGGGAGAGGCTCATATAACAAAGACCGGAACAACGCTGGGAACTACCTCATATATGGCCCCGGAGCAACTCATTGGTGAAGAGATGGATGCCCGATCTGATATCTGGGCTTTTGGAGTTGTTTTGTATGAATTATTTACAGGGGAATTACCATTTCAGGGAGCATATGAACCCGCCGTACTATATGCTATTACAGAGGAAGATCCTTTGCCTGTGTTAGAATTAAATCCTGAAATCCCGCAAATTATTGCAGACGTTATTGACCAGTGTCTTGTTAAGAATAAAGACCTAAGATATCAAAGTATTGATGCCATACTTGCTGATTTAACAATCGGTGAAAGTGAAAAGCCCCAAACTCAAAGAAGGGAAGAAAGCCGGAATAGGAGTAGAAAAGATTCCAAACTGTTTAAAATTGGTATTTCACTTTCAGTATTGCTGATTATTGCGCTCCTTTTTTATCAATTGAAGCCATTCGGATTGGGAAAGAATATTCCTAAGAAGCGATATCTGGCCGTGCTTCCCATTGAAAATATCGGCAATAATCCGGCGGTGAATGCTATTTGTGCCGGACTGGCCGAAACGTTTTCATTTAAATTATCAGAGCTGGAAAAATATGAGGATTCATACTGGATAGCTCCGGTCAGTGAAATGCGCGAAGAAAAAATTAAAAGCGCTACCCAAGCTAACAAACAATTTGGAGTTAACCTGGCAATAATGTCCAGTATTCAGACTTTTAATGATTCAACCCGTCTCATTCTAGAATTGGTGGATGCCGATAAGGCTCGGAAGTTGGAAACACAACGAGTGGTGGTCCCCGCCCAGAACCTGGCATTATTGGAACATAAAGGGGTACAGGCAATGATGCGGATGCTGGAGATTGAGAGTAATGCTGATATTGATCGAACACTGAGTAATGGAGGCACCTCCAATCCAACTGCTTTTGAATATTACCTGAAAGGCCGCGGTAGCCTTCAGAATTATTCTTCCTTGGACAGTTTAGAAAGCGCAATCGGTTTTTTTCAAAAAGCTATTGCCATTGATCCTAAGTTTGGGTTGGCTTACGCCGGACTCGGTGAAGCCTATTGGCATCAATACCAGGCTTCTGGAGATGTTACTATTGCAAATAAAACCCAATCAGTTTTACGTAAGGCAACAGAGTTTAATGATAATCTGGCACCTATTCAGTCCCTTTTGGGATTGGTTAACAATGGGACCGGTAATCAAGAGCTAGCTATACAGCACTATGAAAAGGCCTTACAGATTGATCCCAATTATACTCAGGCCTATCGCGGATTGGCAAAAATATATGATGAACAGGGCAATGATCAGAAAGCGGTCGCAACTTACAAGTATGCTATCGCTTTAAAACCGGAGATCTGGGAGGGTTATAATGATCTCGGCAAACATTTTTATAGAAAAGGTAATTTCAAAGAGGCGACCAAACAGTTCAAAAAAGTTGTTTCACTAACTCCCAAAAGCAGTTCAGCTTATTCAAACCTCGGTGCTTGCTATTATCTTCAGGGGAAAAATGATGAAGCCGCTGAAGCGTTTCAGATGGCGTTGGCACTTGGAAGAAATCCATTTGCTGCCAGTAACCTGGCCACTCTTTATTTTGCAGAAAAACGTTACGAATTATCAATTCCGCTGTATAAAATTGCGCTTGAAACTTATTCCAAAAATTACTCTTTTTGGGGAAATCTGGCCGTAGCTTACGAATTTAGCGGAAAAAAAGAGAAGTCTAAACAAGCATATCTCACGGCTATTAAGAAAGCGAAAGAGCAACTGGAGATCAATCCCAATGATCCCGAGATCACGGCAGATTTAGGAGCTTACTATTCGGATATCGGGGATTCTGCTGCGGCACTCAGGTACATACAAAAGGCGCTGTCACTGGATGATGGAAATATCGTGGTAAGACAGAGAGCCGTATCAACCTATGAGAAACTGGGTATGCGTAAAAGTGCTCTAAAATGGATTAATGTTTCTATGTTATCAGACATTGAATCACAACCGGAGCTTACAGCCCTGGTTAAAGATCCTCGTTACAGAGATTTAAAAAGGAGGTTGGAAAAAAGTTTACAACGTGATTCGGATCATCAATAAGATTTGTCCAAACCCTAACCAAAATTGCTGAATCTCATGAATAAAATAATAATGTTACTTTCGACCATTTTAATATTGGTGCTTGCCGGAGGTTTTATTTATTCGCAAAAGCACTTTAAAAAGATGAGAGCTACCAACACTGTTAAAATTGTCAAAGATGAAGATACGGGTATCTGGAGAGTCAGAGATAAGGATGGCAACAATAAAGGTACGATGAAAGTACACAAGAATGATAAAATTTATTGGCAGGCTCAAGGGTCTGATGTAGTTTTTACATTTCCCGTAACTATAAAAAAATATTTCGTTTATGATGAAGGTCTCTTCCGGGATAGTACTGCCCTTAAGGATAGTGTTTTACAACGAGTGGCTGATAAAAAACAGTTGAAGCTGACGGTGCGGACAGATGCACCGAGTGATACGCTTATTTACAAAATATATGTTGTTTCCGAAGACACTGTTGTAGTAGGGCACTCGCCTCCCAAAGTGATCATTCAATAACTTGACGATTCTTAAAATTTAAAGGGGGCCGGATATGGTCCCTTTTTTTCTTTATTGGGTAGACAGACTGGTAATCGCTTTTCCGGCGGCATTTTTTGCGCTTTCAATTGCACCGTCCATATATCCGGGGAATGCACTTGCCGTTTCTGATCCCCCTATAAATAAACGCTGATTCCAATAGGATTGATCAAATATTGGATGGCCATTATGCTGGTGTGGGATGATAAAATCTTCATACGGCGAATAAGTAAAAGATTCATGCCTCCAAACTTTCTCATGGTAAGAGGAATAATTACCGGCTTTTTCGCCAAAAAATTTCTTTAGCTGCTTTACGACCAATTGCTCACGCTCTTGTCGGGTTACGACGTGATACGCATCATTCATAAAACCTTTCAAAGCAAACAATGAATTATCTGCATTTGAATGATCATACATTTCATTAACCGGCCCAACATTGCTGGTGATTGTTCCACTGCAATTGGGGGCTTTCCAAAAAGCTCGTTCATAAGTTAGGCCTACCTTGATGGATTCAGCCATCCATGTTTGGGTTTTTCGGGCAGTTTCTACCAGAGATTGAGGAAGTGACGGTTCAAATGAAACAGTCTCGACTAATAATTTCGGTGGGAGCGTGGTGATAACTATATCGGCGGGATACTCTTTTTCGGGTGTTTTAATTTTAATAAGATCATCTTTTTTATTTAGCGATATCACCGGCTGTCCTACGATGATGTTGCTATTCAACCGTTCAGCTAGTCTTTCAATAAGTTGATCCGTTCCGTGTTCAATTCGATATGTCGGGTCTTCATTCTTGGGTAAGGATACAAGCTGTGGCGGGGAGGTAGATATGGGTTCATAATACGCCTGATCCCCCATATATTGTTCGGTGGTTCCAATATCGAGTTCGTTTAGCAGTTTGATAAGATGTTGATGCTTTTTTCCAAACCAGGTTGCTCCCATTTCGATTGGGGCTCTTCCTTCTTTACGATAAGTACAGATGCGTCCCCCCAACCGGTTCCGGGCCTCAATGACGGTTGACGATATTCCTTTCTTCTCGAGTAGGTAAGCGGTACAAAGGCCGGAAAGTCCGGCCCCAATAATAACGACTTTAGATGATTCCATGGATTGCGTTTAAGCTTCTTTTCGAATAAAAATGGCCATCTGAAGTGATAGTCAGATGGCCATCATAAATTAGGGAAACAAAGTAAACTACTTTTGAATTTCTATATTCATTGGTTTGGCATCCGAAGTAAAGGATACCGTATGATCTTCCTGATTATAATTAGATTCTATTTCCTTGCCATCAACTATGACGGCTTTCGGAGCCCGATAAATGCCATATACTTTCCAGTTAAATGAAGATACGGCATCCGTATAATTGCCCTTCATTGAAACATTGATCTTAAGATTGGTATCAGAAGATTCCGTCTGGAAGTTTGTGAGTCGGTAGTCTCCGTTCTCATAATTCCGGGATTCTCCGTCATCCTCATAGAGTTTGCTTTCTTTTGAAGCTCCATCATAGACACGCAATTGCATCTGTTTAATATCCTTTTCGCCAACATACTGCTGGACCTGCTGCATGGGGATTACAGATCCGGCTTGCACGAAAAGCGGGAGTCCGGCATAGGGATGATCAAATACCTTGTCATACACATTTACTGCATCAATAGGGGCATCAACCGTAATTTCCTTGCCGCCATCCAATTCTTTATTACTGAAGAATTCATACCATTTTCCTTTCGGCAGATAAAGCGAGCGTTGGTTGGCTCCCTTATTTACCACGGGGGCTACCATCATGTGATCCCCAAACATAAACTGGTCATCGATACTCCATACATCTTTATTTGATTGGTAATCCCATGAAAGGGGACGGATAATCGGACTGCCGTCCTGGGTATGTTCGTAAAACGATGTATAAAGCACGGGAAGCAATTTATAACGAAGCTGAATCAGTTTTTTATTGATATATTCGTACATCTGCCCGTAACTCCAGGGTTCTTGGCGGCGGGAGTCGATAACTGTATGAGTTCGGCTAAACGGCATAAAAATACCGATTTGAAGGAATCGCATATACATTTCCCCGGAGGGGCTGCCATTAAAGCCCCCAATGTCGAAGCCCGTATCCGGTACGCCGGCCAAACCGAGGCTCATAACCATCGGCATCGTCATTTTAACATCATCCCACTTTGCGCTGTTATCGCCGGTCCAGATGCTGGAGTAACGCTGAATGCCGGCAAAAGAGGCTCGCGTAATGATGAATGGACGCTTGTTCGGATTCGCCTGGAGCTGTCCCTGGTAACTGGATCGCGCCATCAGCAATCCATAGAGATTATGCATTTCCAAGGCACTGGCTTTTTTACCTTCCTTATCAAACTGCACAATGTTCGGCATGGTCTTTCCACCGAATACGGCCGGCTCATTCATATCATTCCAAACGCCTGCTACACCCATATTGATAAAGTCGGCCACGTGATTACCCCACCATTTTCGGGTATCGGGATTCGAAAAATCCGGGAAATAAACTTTGCCGGGCCAAACTGTGCCGGTATAATTAGTGCCATCCGGATATTTAACAAAGACGTCCTTTTTTACACCTTCGTTGAAGACATCCCAATCTTTGTCAATCTTGATTCCGGGATCCACAATAGGAATAACTTTAAAGCCCCGGTTGCGCAGGTTACTCATCATCTGCTTCGGGTGTGGAAAGTATCGGTTACTCCAGCTGAAGACCCGGTATTTGTTCATATAGTCGATATCCGTATAAAAAACGTCGCACGGAATTTGACGACTGCGAAACTGGTCGGCCAGGCGATAAAATTCTTTATCGGGATAGTAGCCCCAGCGGCTTTGCTGATATCCCAGGGCCCACTTCGGCGGCATATAAAAACGGCCGGTCAACGTAGTATATTTTTTGAGGATATCTTTAATTTTTGGACCGTAAAAAACATAATACCGCAGTTCGCCGCCCTTTGAATAAAATCCGATATCAGATTTTAACTGTCCACCGAAATCAAATTGTGACTTAAATGAATTATCGTAAAAGATACCCCATGCTCCTTTGGTATTTAGCCCGATATAGAACGGCATGGACTGGTAGATGGGTTCTGTTCCTTTGGGATAACCCGGCGTATCCGAATTCCACAGGGTGTATGTTTTTCCGGTGCGGATCAGGTCATCGGGACGTTCCCCCAACCCATAAAATTGGGTCCCGTCTTCCCACTTGATGATATGGGCCAGCTTCTTGCCTTCGTGTCCCGCTCCATAAGATTCTTTGATAAAATCCCACCCGTTACTATTGGTAAATGAAATCCGGAATGGTTTCTTATGCACAACAGCGGTTAACCCACCGGCTTGAACTAAAAGGCTATCACCCCGATCACTCACTGACAACGATTCGGACTGCGGCATGGGATTGGCCGTGGCATACGAAAAGACGGGGTTAAAGGTGCCTGTAAATGAATAGCGGACCCGAAATCCCACGTCCTTGAGATAACTGATCCTTACTGCACCGTTATCGAGTGTTGCTTCAAAATGGCTATCCTGATTCGTATAAGATTTCATGTTGCCGGCAAAATCGTACAGGCTGTTTTGTGCTTGTGACGGTGATACGCCAGCGAATATCAAAAATGATAAAACAGCTAAGAATGATAGTGATAGTCTTTTCATAAATTCTGTGATTGTGTTGAACATAGAACGCGCTGGTGTACAGCAAATGAGTGTGGTTAAATATAGCATGAAATGCTGGAACTGCAAGATCTAAACTGTTTGTCCATCTTTTAGGCTGTTCCGCTTTGGGAGTATGATTTAATGCCAGTGAGTGTCGGTTTGAGTTCTGCTGTAAGGTAGTATTTAGACTTAGAATATTAAATCCGAAAAAAGCCCAGTCGGCCGCCGGGATTTTACGACGATTCCTTAATCAGGCCCGACCGGTAGGCTGCAAGAAGTTCCTCGAGATCATCAATCTTCTGCTGGATTTCTTTTCCATTTTCGGTATCGCGAACCCGTAGTCGTTTGTCGGCTTCTTCCAGAATTTTAGTATTTGAGTGGATATCCAGTTCTTCTTCAATTGCTTTTTGCCGGGATTCAAACGGTTGATGAGCCGCCAATACCAGGCCATAAGAATTAAAAATGAGCGTATAACCTGCGATGCCTGTTACATCCTGGTATGCTTTGGCAAAGCCCCCGTCAATTACCAGTAGCTTTCCGCCGGCCTTCACCGGATTTTCGCCCTTGGTTACTTTGACCGGTACGTGACCGTTAATCACGTGTCCTGCTTCGGGATCGATACCAAATTCTTCCAGGATTTGTTCTATGATATGTTGATCGGTGCGGTAACTGTAATAGGGATTCATTTCTTCTTTATGGGTAGACTCATCTTTTATATAATAGCGCTCAAAGGTGGCCATCTTGTTTTTGCCAAAAAGAGGAGATTGCGATCCGCTCCATAAGTACCACATAGTATCCATACCGTACTGTTTTTTTTCGGGGTCATCGGCAAAGTAACCCTGACGAGCTAATCGCTCTTGCCTGTCCATGAATTCTTTAGGGCTATGGTCTTTACCATCCAGGAAGAAATGACGCAGTCTGCCGCTTTTGGTCATTGGGATGCAGCCATGATACAGCAAATTATTGTTGTAAGTCAGATACATGCTGCCATTGGAAAACATGAAATGGACGTGATCCTGCAGGCGTTCGCTGTTTCGGAACGACATTCTGATCTTTTCCATTACAGACTTTTCCCGGTCAGACAGTTCATAGGGATTCTCCGGATCGATAGTAGGGAGATGCATGTCAAGCATCGGATAGGAGGTGCCATTTACTTTGACTGTACCATTTTCAAAATCAATCTTGTCCAACAAGAGGCGGTCTTCCATCTGGTACTGAGGCCGACGCTGAATGATCTGGCCCTCCAGTTTCAGCTGGATGATGGATATTGCTTTCTGCATCCGGGCCATCAGCATTTGTTCATGTTCGGTGAACTCTTCATCGGCTTCTTTGGGTCGAAATTGCTCGCAGGGATCATCACCATATACGTCTACAGCCAGCGAAACCAGAGGAAGCATGCTGATAGCGTAGCCATTTTCGATGGTTTCCATATTGGCATAGCGCAGGGAAACGCGAATGACATTGGCGATACATGCTTCACTTCCGGCTGCTGCTCCCATCCATACGATATCATGATTGCCCCACTGGAAATCGACGGCATGATGTTCCATCAGCTTATCCATAATAATATGCGCACCGGGACCCCGGTCATACACATCACCGATCACATGCAGCCGCGAGATCGTCAACCGCTGAATAAGCCGTGACAGGGCAGTGATGAACGCATCCGCACGGTCGGTTTCAATAATAGAATCAATAATACTACTGTAATAATGCTGACGGTTCTTGATATTCTCTTGCTGATGCAGCAGTTCTTCAATGATATAGCTAAAATCTTTCGGCAGCGCCTTTCTTACCTTATTGCGCGTGTATTTGGACGAGTAAGCACGGCACAATTTTATGAGGCGAGAAAGCGTGTCGCGATACCAGTGTTCGGGATTATCAACTTCTTTAAGGATGGCCGGCACTTTTTGTTCGGGATAGTAGATCAGGGTAGCCAAAGTCCGTTTTTGTTGCCTGGTGAGAGAATTTTCGAAAATCTCTTCGATACTCCGTCGTATAGAGCCGGATCCGTTCTTAAGCACATGCAAGAAAGACTCATACTCTCCATGAATATCCGAAATAAAATGTTCGGTGCCTTTGGGTAACTCAAGAATAGCATTTAGGTTGATGATCTCTGTTGAGGCCGCCCGAATCGACGGGTACTGTTTTGCCAATAATTTGAGGTATTGCAGCTCACTAACAGAATCAGGCATATAAATTTATTTACTTTGGATAACGGGTTAAATATTCCTGTTTAGATGTTTTATAATATAGTTGCGCCAGCTAATAACTCAAAAGAAGGGATTGGATTCTCATAGATGGTAGCCCCACCCATAGGCGGATTTATCTTGATCCAAACTAATGATGCTACTTAAAATCTGTAACCTATCAATAAACGGAAATGATTCTCATGGATATGGAAATCAGTAGCATATTTGCTGGTTCCCAAATTAGTTATGCCAAACCAGCTTTCAGCTCCTAGGATCATTCTGAGTGGTGTTGAATATTCAATTCTTAGGCCTGAATCGGCAGACCAATCTTTGAAAAAATATGAGATATCATCTGTACTCCAGCCATTTGGGGTATGAGGATTATTTTCATAGTAGGATCGATTTCTTATCTGTAGATGACGATTTAATTTAAATCCGCCTCCGATACTGACATCCCCGAATTTGTACAAGCCGATAAAACCCAGGTCGAACGTTTTAAACGTAATTTGATCTTTATATAGGGCATTGGCATCCAGAATTACTGTTTGTTTATGTAATTTGCTGTATCCTCCGAATTCATTAAATCCTAAAAAAGTGTATAGGCTAATGTTTGAATAAACATTAAACTTATAATTGATTCTAAAAGAAGGCATAATAGAGAATGCCGTTCTATTTTCGGTAGTTGTTTTATCCAGAGAAGGGGAATAGGCTCTCCAAAACAACTGATTATAGCCGGCTCCTATTTCAAAGCCCAAACCAGTGGGAATAAAAGACGTACTTTGGGCTCTGGTTAAATCAGGAAGTATTAAGATACTTAAAACAATTAAAAGACAGGTAAGAAGCTGATATTGATGCCGTTTCATAGCCTCAAAGATTGATGAATATTGGAACCCCAACCGAAATTAGGTCAAGCCGGTTGAGAACTTAAATATTTATTTAGATGGTAGTTTGTGCAATTTATTTATAAACATCAATGTGGAATAGAAAAAAGTTGTTATGGATGCTCG
>DATFLI010000161.1:0-2037 GCA_035267805.1 Balneolaceae bacterium
CTTTAAATACCGGCTGGAATGATCTGGAAGATGCCATTCAATATTACACCGCTGTCCACAATTATTGCGAGGCCGTTGTTTCCCGAAATACAAAAGATTTTAAACCAAATCGTATTCCGGTTCTTTCTCCAGGTGAATTCATCGCTTCTTATTTATAGTTTGAATAGGACTTTGCAAAACTATGCTTTTGTCCAAATTCTTCCCGAAAATTTTCGGGAGGTTTTGAAATCACTCACCCCGAAAGCATTCAGGATTGACCAAAATCCCTGGTTTTGCCAAGCCCTCTTGAATTTTCTTAACTATTGAATAACTATTTTACAGATTAGCTATTAATGGTAGTTCCTGATGAAGCAACTTGTCCTTTCTATCCTGTTAATCTTCTATCTTCCTTTCAATGTTTTATCCCAAGAATCATTGAAGGGTGACTGGCGGGGATTCATCACGATTAATGGAACAAATCTAACTATTCTAACGCATTTCAGCCGGAGCGGTTCAGGATTTGTCGGCACCATCGATATTCCCCAACAGATGGCGCAGGGAATTCAATTATTACATATTCAATCTACACCAAATGATTCCGTATTTTTTGAATTTCAGGCCGGGATGGGCATGGCCTCTTTCAACGGAAAATTTAAGAATACTTCTCAAATAGAAGGCGATTTTCATCAGAACGGAATGACGTTCCCATTTCAACTGAACCGTCAGGAAGAAAACACATCTCATTCATACCGCAATGTGGATCCAATATTCACAAATAAAGATCATAAGATTGCCGGTACGTTAACTTACCCTAACCAGAAAGATTCTTTTTACCCCTGTATCATACTTTTATCGGGAAGTGGTGCCCAAACCAGGGATGAAGATATCCTGGGCTTCCCCATATTTAAACGGATCGCACATTACCTGGCAGATCATGGCACAGCCACCTTCCGGTTCGATGACCGTGGAACCGGCCAATCCACCGGTTCAATCTCAGATGCAACCTTGGCGGATCTCACGACTGATGTCCGGGTAATCGTTGATTCGCTAAAAGAACGAAAATTTGTGGATTCAAAACGAATCGGCTTGCTGGGCCACAGCCAGGGGGGTATTATAGGAAGCAAGCTGGCGGCGGAAGATTCAGCCATCCGTTTCCTGATCCTGATGGCATCCCCAGCTCTTCCACTCTCAGAAATCACAATAGATCAAGTCCGCTCTTTCTCAAAAGCGCAGGGTGACACCGATTCCACTACAGCTCTCAAAGTTGCTATGGAAGAACATATTTTCGAAACTTTGCGAGAAAATCAAAACCTGGACTCCTTGAAGAATCAGCTGGTAGACTACACGGTTACCGAGCTTCAAAAACTCCCTGATGGACAAAAAAATAAAATTGGAGATCTCAAGAGTTTTGCAAATCGCCAGGTTTCATCGCAGCTAAAGCAGATGCGGACCCCATTTTACCGTTCCATCATGGATTATAATCCAGCCTCAGATCTGAAAAAACTCCATATTCCTGTGTTATTATTGTTTGGAGGAAAAGATATGCAGGTATTGGCTGTTCCCAATCAATCCCGTGCCCGTCATACATTAACACAAAGCGACGCAGATTATAAAATTGTAACAATCACATCTGCCAACCACTTGTTTCAACATGCTCAAACCGGAATGCCTGGTGAATACGGCTCCCTGGACGCTGCTTTCACTGAAGATTTTCTACCAACGCTCTCCAGATGGTTGGAATCTCATGCTTTTAAATAAAAAAAATAAGCTCTGTTTTCGTTTTTATAATGGATGCGTTATAAAGTATGTTAAATACCGATCCATTTAAAGAATGGTACATTAATACTGCAGCTTAATAAGAATTTAAAATTACCGTCCCTATATTTATAACACTATTGGATAACGCATTTGCGGTTGAATTATAGGATTAAATAGCAGTTTAAAGCTCATAATGGAATTTGATAAAGACTTTGCTTTCAACTCTAATTTGGCTTTTTGACATCAGAGCTGACAGTGTGTTACGGGTTTCGTGTTTCAGGTTACGGGTTTAAATGTGTC
>DATFLI010000162.1:0-16411 GCA_035267805.1 Balneolaceae bacterium
CCGGGGGCCGTCTTAGCCGATTTCCTGGGACGGGATCTGGGGCCCAATAACACCTATGCAGATCGTAAACAAGCCAATCCCTTCTTCAATATTGTACTGCGTGACTTCGGAAATACACAAGCAGAAGAAATGGCTCAGCTCAATCCCACCTTTGTAATGTTCTGGTTGGGAAATAATGATGTATTAGGCTACGTGGCCAGCGGTGGTAATACACCCTATGTACCTGCCAACGTATTCCAACAGCTCTATGCCGCGTCCATGCAGACGATTAGCCAGACCGGCGCCGACGCTGTCGTTTACAATATTCCCAATGTCACTACTATTCCCTACGTATTTTTGGTGAATAGTACCCTGCTGCAGAATGGCACTATTACCATCAATCAATCTAATGACTACGCACTGGTTACCCCTCAGGGCAATGTTCCGATCTGGGTTCAACAGACCGATCCCAACAATCCAGGTGTGGTGCAAGATACCGTCATGATGAAGGCTCCTAATCCTTCCATTGGTCAACCGGGAGGGTTCTTCCTGTTGCCGGCACAAAGCCAACTTTCCGGTATGTTCGCCAATGGCGTAGGACTGAGCCCGGCAAATCCCATCCCCCATGCGTTAGTATTGGATAATGGAGAAACGACGCGAGCTATTCAATTGGTTAACCAGTATAACCAGACGATAGCCAACATAGCAGGCAGTAATGGATTTCCCGTTGTAGATATCAATTCGGCTTTCAGCCAGATTTTCCAAAATTTCCAACAGTCCGGAGGCACGCAAGGGATAACACAAGATGGTATAACATTGACTCCCGTTCCCGGTTCTCTTTTCAGCCTGGATGGCATTCATCCACTCAATCGCGGCTACGGGATTGTTGCTAATATGACAATTGATACCATTAACAATGCTTACAATGCCAACTTGCCGAAAATAAACATCAGTACCATTCCACAGGGCATCCCGATCAATAACTAACAGAGTATCCTTGGGATTTTTAAAGGGAGCCGTTTTCATAGCGGCTCCTTTTTTTATGCCTAAAATCATTTCGATTCCCTTCTATCCCTTTGTATCTTCCGCTGAAATTAAAACGATTTTAGTATGACCTTTACACAAAAACTTAAGGCTTCAGTTACAGCTACCAAATCTACTGTTTGTGTAGGATTGGATCCCAATCTTGATTTACTACCGCAAGCCGTACTTAGGCAGGATTTATCGGAAGCCGAAAAAGTTGAGCATTTTCTAAAAAAGGTGATCGATGTCACTCAAACACATTGTGCGGCCTACAAGCCAAACCTCGGTTTTTTCGAAGCCCTCGGTGCTGATGGCTGGGACACATTTCAGGCGATCCTGGATTATATCCCTGATGATAAAATCATTATTGCAGATGCCAAACGGGGAGACATCAGTTCCACTGCGGAACATTATGCTAAAGCCTTTTTTGAGCACTTTGATGCTGATGCGGTCACTTTAAATCCACTTATGGGATTTGAAACACTGGATCCCTTCCTGAAGGATGACTCGAAATGTATTTATGTTTTAACACTCACTTCCAATCCCGGAGCGGAGGATATATTACTGCAGAAATTGGAAAATGGAGATACAATTTCCAGTTATGTTTCCACCTGCCTGCAGGAAAAGCAAAAAGCAAGCAAGACCTCTATTGGTATGGTTGTGGGAGCCACCCAGGCCAAGGATATTCAACCGGTTATTAACAATTTTAAAAACGCTCACCTGCTAATTCCGGGTATTGGTAAGCAAGGTGGCGATATTCAAGCATTGGCGGAAGCCTTGGAAGAACACCGGGGGATCCCACTTATCAACTCAAGCCGCAGTATCATTTACGCAGGCAGAAATTCTGAAAACTGGTCCGAAGAAGTGGGCAAAGCGTCTCTGAATCTCAAGAAAAAATTATCTGCAATTACCCAAAGATATGTCCAATAAAAAGACAGTTATTGTATTTACCGACGGCGCCTGCAGCGGCAATCCCGGTCCGGGAGGGTGGGCGGCGCTGCTGCAGTGGAATAAACAAGAAAAGACACTATCGGGCGGAGCTCCCAATACCACTAACAACCGCATGGAGATGCGCGCCGTTATTGAAGCCTTGAAAGCGCTCAAACATCCCTGCCATGTTAGAATTCACAGCGACAGCGCATTAATCATTAATACTTTCAAACAGGGTTGGATTAATAGCTGGATCAAACGAAACTGGAAGAAAGCCAATAAGAAACCGGTGGAGAACCAGGATCTATGGCAAGAAATGTTGACAGCGATGCAGCCGCATGATGTAGAATGGATCAAAGTAAAGGGACATGCCGATAATGAGCGTAATAATCGAGTGGATGCGCTGGCCGTCGAGGCCTCAAAACAATTTCAGTAACTGCAATAGAAAGTCGCAAGAATTAAGTTAAAAGTAATTTTTCTTACTACTTTTTACTCAATACTGATTTAAGATTTGCGAAAGGCTTTAAATTCATATCAGAATACATGCCCCGCCCGGCCATCATATAACCGGTAACCGCAATCATAGCCGCATTATCGGTGCAATAGGCTAATTTGGGAATATAAAGCTCGCAGCCCATCTCTTTTGCCAACGCTCTGGCTTTCTGTCGAAGCATAGAATTGGCTGAAACGCCACCTGCCAGAACGATTGTACGCACGCCCGTATATTCGACAGCTTTACGAAGCTTTTTGATTAACACTTCGGTTATCGCCTCTGAAACACTTGCACAAATATCATCCAGGTGATCTACCAAAAATGCTTCTCGATCGGGCTGATCCTCCAGGTAATACTTTACGGAAGTTTTGAGCCCGGAAAAACTAAATTCAAAACCTTCGTTCAGCAGGGCCTGCGGAAAATCATAAAATTGGCGATCCCCGTTTTTAGAATGCTGATCAATCACCGGACCCGCAGGATAAGGAAGTCCCAGGATTTTGCCGATCTTATCGAAGGCTTCTCCGGCTGCATCGTCACGTGTTTGTCCCAAGAATTCATGTTCGAAAGGCCCGGTCACATGCACCAAATGGGTATGCCCCCCCGACACGGTAAGTGCTGCAAATGGATACGCCGGACGATGCTCAATAAAGTTGGCATAGATGTGGGCATCCATATGATTAACGCCAATCAACGGGAGATCCCGAGAAAGAGAAAGCCCCTTGGCAAAACAGAGCCCTACCAGCAATGATCCCATCAGGCCGGGTCCCTGCGTTACAGCGACGGCATCAATCTCATCAAGTTCGGTATCGGCTTCGGTCAGCGCTTGCCGAACCGTGCGCCAGATCGTCTTATGATGCGCCCGGGAAGCCAGCTCGGGAACCACTCCCCCATATTGCTCATGAATCGACTGTGAAGCGATAATGTTGGATTTCAGTCCATCATCGGTATAAACAGCAGCGGCTGTCTCATCACAAGAAGATTCGATACCCAAAATTTTCATACGTCCTTGTCAGTTGCTTATTCTTTATATGTTATTTTGAATATTGATAACCATATAACTAATAACCCGGTCAGGCGATACTGAGCATTCGTTCTATAGGCAACCGAGCCTTTTCGGCAAGCTTTTCCGGCACTTTCACCTCAAACTGGTCATACTTCAGTGAGTCATATAACTTTTCCAGGGTGATCATTTTCATGTATTCGCAAACGGAATTTTCATTAGCCGGATAAAATTTCTTACCCGGATTCTCTTTCCTCATCCGGTGTAAAATACCGGTTTCCGTAGCGACTACAAATTCCTCGGCTTCCGATTCTTTTGCATGATTAAGCATCCCACTGGTAGAATGAATGTGCCCGTCTTTGCAATCGAAATACATCGCCGATTTCATCATGCATGACGTTGAACAGCCGCATTCGGGATGAATCAAAACCTCGGCATCGGGATATTCTTTTTGCTTATCGCTAAGATTCAGCTCCCCAATCTTTTCGTGCACATGGCAAGCCCCCTGCCAGATATTCAATTCCCGTCCGGTTACCATCTCAATATACGATCCAAGAAACTTATCCGGCAGGAAAAGAATTTCTTTATCTTCGGAAATCGATTCAACAATATCTACGGCATTGGAGGACGTACAGCAGTAATCACATTCAGCCTTTACTGCTGCAGTCGTATTAATATACGTGACCGTAACAGCTCCCGGATGCCGGGCCTTCCACTCACGCAACTGCTCCACCGTAATACTGTCAGCAAGAGAACAACCGGCGTCAAGATCGGGGATCAACACTCTTTTATCAGGCGAAATGATAGAGGCTGTTTCTGCCATAAAATGCACTCCGCAGAAAACAATTACCTCCGCATCTGTTTCCGCCGCCTGGTGTGAAAGCCCCAGAGAATCGCCGAGATAATCCGCGATATCCTGAACTTCGGGAACCTGGTAATTATGGGCCAGGATGACCGCATTTCGCTCCTCTTTCATGCGTTTGATTTCTGCGATAAGATCTTGGGTATTCATAATATCCCGATTGAATTAACCTGTATTTAATAAATTTTTCGTAATGTCTGGCTGATATCAAAAGCCTTTACCGAATGCGTCAACGCTCCCACTGAGATATAATCCACCCCTGTCTTTGCCACCTCTTTAACTCGTTGCAAGGTGATATTTCCTGAAGCTTCGGTCTTGGCCTTGCCGTCGATCAATGTTACAGCCTCTCTCATCATATCGGTATTCATATTATCCAACATAATGAGATCCGCTTTTGCCGAAAGCGCTTCGTTAACCTCATCCAACGAAGTCGTTTCCACTTCAATTTTCACATTAGGATGTTGAGTCTGCACCATTTCAACAGCTTTGGCAATACTCCCTGCGGCCACGATGTGATTGTCTTTTATAAGCGCCATATCGAACAATCCCATGCGATGGTTTGTACCGCCACCGGCAACGACAGCATATTTATCCAACTGACGCAATCCCGGCACTGTTTTCCTGGTATCCAAAATTTTAGCCGGATAACCGGCGATTGCCTCAACCAACCGATGTGTTTTCGTTGCAATTCCGGACATACGCTGGGCCAGATTCAGGGCGGTCCGCTCGGCCGACAGGATTGCCCGACACGAACCGGATATCTCAACTATCAGCTGGCCGGACGCAACATGATCTCCATCTTCGACTTTCGGATGCCATTCCAGTTTCGGATCCAGGGCCCGAAATACAGCTTTGGCTATATCCAAACCTGCAATGATGCCCTGTTCCTTGGTACACCAAACGGCATCCGCTTGCCGGCCTTTATTGATGATCGCATCGGTGGTGATATCACCGCTTTTAATGTCCTCCTCAAAGGCACGTTGAATTAATTCGTCAATAACTTTTCTTTCGGGTATTTCCATTTGTAAAACATCCATATCAAATCTCCATTATCAGCCCGGCAATGTGGGATGACAGGTTCCCTGTTCAACCGAAAAATGTTCAACATTTGATCCGGCTTCGGGATAATCGGTACGAGTATGTACACCTCGACTTTCCTTCCGTTGCAAAGCAGAATCCGTTATAAACTCTGCAATCTGCAACAATCCCTGTGATCGAATATCAAAATATTCGTTAACATCCCCGGGAAACCCATCCTTCATTTCTTTTAATTCTTTTAAAGCTTTTTGCAATCCCTGTTCATGCCGGCTTATCCCAACATAACTGCTCAACAGATCCGACACCCTTTGTTGGAGTGCCAGGAACCTATCCTTATGATCTTTTTCTACCTTCAACAAGGTTGCAGAATCATACCCGGATATGAAATCATTATCAGAATTAACTGCGTGATCCACTGCCCGCTTACTGAACACCAGGCATTCGAGCAGAGAATTGCTGGCCAAACGATTAGCACCGTGCACTTGCGTGGCGGCGACCTCTCCGGCCGCATATAATCCTTCCAGGGTTGTTCGCGCATCCAGATCGGTAGCGATACCGCCAATGCAATAATGAGCTGCCGGAGCAACGGGAATGCCTTCATTGGAGATGTCGATCCCCCGCTCTTTAATTTTCTGCATCAGGGCCGGGAAATGAGCAGTTAGATTATTCAGATCCAGATGACGAACATCCAAATAAACATAATTAGAATCTTGCCGGCGGATCTGTTGAAAGATTTCCCTTGACACCACATCTCTCGGTGCCAATTCTTTTTGGGGATATGTTTCCATAAATCGCTCCCCTTTTTTATTATAAAGCCGGGCTCCTTCTCCCCGAACGGCCTCGCTAATCAAAAAGGTTGATCCGTCATCCGCATAAAAAGCGGTCGGATGGAATTGTACAAATTCCAAGTCCTGAAGCCGGGCCCCGGCTCCATATCCCAACCATAGTCCGTCTCCGGTTGAAGTATGGGGATTCGTCGTTCGCTGATATAACCCGGAATAACCGCCGGTGGCTAAAATAGTCACCGGGCTCCGGATGGCAAGCAAGGTATCCTCTTCGTACAAAAAGGCCCGGGCTCCACAGCATTTTCCATCGTGAACATCGAGCCGGTAAACAAAGGCATGTTCAATAATCTCAATATTCGGTTGATTGGATACCTGGGAGGTCAAAAACTCAACAAGCGCCTTACCGGTGGCAGCTCCATTTGCATGAAGCACGCGCCGGTTGGAATGCCCGCCTTCCAATCCCAAATCCAGCTCGCCGTTCGTACGATCAAACGGCAGCCCGAGATCTACGAGTTCCCGCACACGATCCGATCCTTCCTCAACGAGCAGATCTACAGCTTCGGTATTACACAGTCCCCGGCCGGCATCAAAGGTATCCCGCTTATGACTTTTAAAACTATCGTGGTTATTTAAAACGGCGGCAATACCGCCTTGTGCCCAATAACTGCTACTGGCCTGGAGCGTGGATTTTGTGATAAGGCTTACGCTGCCATATCTACTGGCGTGCCAAGCAGCATGTAAACCGGCTGCACCACTGCCAATGATAAGGAAATCTGACTGTGTGGTCGTACTGTTCACTTCTTAAGATTACTAAAATTCAGCTAAATATAATGCTTTATTGGCAGTAGACCTAAATCACTTGGAAAGATTTGGAATACATTCATTGCCAATATTTATATATAAAAAGGCCCTTCACCGAAACGGTGAAGGGCCTCAATCCTTCCTTGAATAATCAAGTTATCTCTTAGCTCTTATCATCGTCATCAACAACTTCGAAGTCCGCATCAACAGCATCATCGTCGTCATTGTCGCTGCCTTGATCAGCCTGACCCGCTGCCTGTTCGCCATTAGCGGCACCTGCAGCGGCCCCTGCGGCTCCGGGACCGGGTTGCCCCTGTCCGGCTCCGGCAGACTGATAGATCTCTTGTGAAGCGGCAGACCATGCATTGTTCAATTCTTCCATGGCCTCGTCGAGTTCGTCAACTTTTTCCTCGTCATGAAGCTTTTTGACTTTATCGAGTGCAGCTTCAATTTTCTCTTTATTTTCGTCAGAGATCTTATCTCCATGCTCATCGAGCTGCTTTCGCGTAGAGAAGACCAAGCTGTCAGCTTTATTAAGTTTTTCAGCTTTTTCACGAATTTTCTTGTCTTCTTCTGCATGCTCCTTGGCGGCATCTTTCATTTTATCGATCTCTTCTTCAGAAAGTCCGGAAGAAGATTCGATACGAATGCTTTGTTCTTTACCGGTGCCTTTATCTTTAGCACTCACATTCAGCACGCCATCGGCATCAATATCGAATGTTACTTCAATTTGCGGTACGCCGCGCGGTGCCGGTGGGATACCATCCAAGTGGAAACGGCCAAGCGTTCGGTTGTCTTGGGCTTTGGCACGTTCACCCTGCAGCACATGAATTTCTACGCTGGTTTGATTGTCAGCAGCCGTAGAGAACGTTTCCGTCTTGCTGGTCGGTATCGTTGTATTTGATTCGATCAACTGCGTTGAAACGCCACCTAAGGTCTCGATACCGAGCGTCAGCGGAGTAACATCCAACAGTACCACATCGTCGACATCACCGGACATTACACCACCCTGTATTGCAGCACCAACCGCTACAACCTCATCGGGGTTTACACCTTTGCTGGGATCCTTGCCAAAGAACTCTTTGACAACTTTCTGGATTTTGGGGATACGAGTAGATCCGCCTACCAGAATAACCTGGTCGATATCATTCTTTGTCAGTCCGGCATCATCCAATGCTTTCTTGCAAGGGTCTATGGTCTTCTGAATCTGATCGTCGATCAGTTTTTCGAACTGTGACCGCGTAATATCGATGTTCAAGTGCTTGGGACCCGAATCGGTGGCTGTGATAAATGGCAGGTTTACGTTCGTTTTCTGTGAACTCGAAAGCTCAATCTTGGCTTTTTCAGCAGCATCTTTCAGTCGCTGCATTGCCATCGGATCGTTACGCAGATCGATGCCTTCGTCTTTCTTAAACTCTTTTGCCAAGTGATCAATCAACCGCGAGTCGAAGTCATCGCCGCCAAGGTGGGTATCACCGCTGGTGGAATGCACTTCAAAAACACCATCACCCAATTCAAGGATAGAGATATCAAAGGTACCTCCGCCGAGGTCATAAACGGCAATCGTTTGATCTTGGTCCTTCTTATCAAGACCGTAAGCCAACGATGCAGCCGTGGGCTCATTAATAATTCGTTTTACATCAAGTCCGGCAATTTCGCCTGCTTCCTGCGTGGCTTTTCGCTGCGCATCATTAAAATAAGCCGGTACGGTAATTACCGCTTCCGTAACTTTTTCTCCCAGGTATTCTTCAGCTGTCTGCTTCATCTTTTGAAGCACCATGGCAGAAATTTCCTGCGGAGCATACTTCCGGTCTTCGATCTGCACCCGGGCCGTACCGTCATCACCTTTGACGATTTTGTAGGAAGCCTGTTTCGCCTCTTCTGTTACTTCATCAAACAGGCGCCCCATAAAACGCTTGATGGAAGAAACAGTTTTATCCGGGTTTGTAATAGCTTGTCGCTTGGCGGGCGCTCCAACCAACCGCTCTCCATCTTTGGAGAAGGCTACAACCGATGGAGTTGTTCGTCCACCTTCAGAGTTTTGTATCACCGTGGGTTCATTTCCCTCCATTACGGCAACGCAGGAGTTGGTAGTACCCAAGTCAATTCCTATGATCTTTCCCATAATATTGATCTATGATTTTTTGTTATTTGTGTTAATTTTTTTGTTCAATTTCTGAAATCCAATGCTGGATAGAAGCTCTGCTCCTAACCATTAATGATCGGGAGCACAGCTCCCTCACAACTTATTTTTAAATGCTATTTAATCGGTATCGATTTTGAATCTTTAAGAACGTCTGATTTGGGCATCGTGATGGAAAGTACGCCGTTTCGGAAAACAGCATCGGTTTCAGCCGCATTAACATTTTCCGGCAACGCAAATGAGCGCGAAAAAACACCGGTTTTACGTTCCTGCCGGCGAAATATTTCCGATTCACCAAGCTCCTCAGTTCGTTCTCCTTTAACTGTAAGCACATGCTCTTTAAGAGCGATGTTAATTTCTTTCTTTGATAGTCCGGGCAGATCCAGTTTTATGACATATGTTTCATCACTTTCAATAATGTCACAAGTCGGGGTGAAATCATGGCCCCGATCTTCAAGCGGTACGATCCGCTCCACAAAATCCTGGATATCTTTACCCAATCTGGTTAATTGCTTTTCAATGTCAATCGTAAATTCGTTCATGGATTTGAACCATTCGTTTAAATTCACTTTTATATGAGCAATGACAATGCCAAGCCGTTTAGGTGGGATTATTTTATGACGTATTGGCATTATTACGTCAACAATTAGCGGGAATTGACAGATTTGCGGGATGGCAAATCAATTCGTCAGAGTTGAGAGGTCATCCCAAAAGGAAGGGTAAGAAATGGCAGTAGATTCTGCCCCGGTTATTTGGGAAGCCGATGATCCCATCAAACTGAGTACGGCGGCCGACATGGCAATGCGATGATCGTGATAGCTATCGAAGGTAGCCGCCCTGGGAATAAAATCGGACTTGCCTTTGATCTCCAGGCCATCCTCAAATTCCTCAAAGTCGGCTCCTGCTCTGGCCAGCATATCCGCCAGTGCCGCAAGGCGATCGGTTTCTTTATGGCGAAGTTCTTTTGCCCCGGAAATACGCGATACGCCATCCGCAAACAACATAGCGATAGCCAAAATGGGAATCTCATCGATACAATTAGGCACGATATCCGCGGTAATCTCCACCGGGTGCAGTTTGGAACTGCTGACATGCAGGTCGGCCACCGGCTCCGCCCCTTCGGTACTCATGGCCTGAACACGTATTGCAGCACCCATTTTTTTAAGAATATCCAAAGCCCCGGTTCGCGTTGGATTCATGCCCACATTTTTGAGCTTTATTCGAGCATCCGGATGTATGGCTCCGGCCACAAGCCAAAATGAGGCCGCAGAAAAATCATTCGGGATCCGGTAATTTTGAGCCGGAATTACATCATCGCGACTCGAACGAATGATCTTTTCTCCGTTTTTCTGCTCAATAGACAAATGTAACAACCGCTCGGTATGATCGCGGCTCGGCAGTGTTTCGACGACCTCGGTCTGATCATCCCCAAACAAACCGGCAAGCAACACACATGATTTAAGCTGTGCACTTGGGATGGGCAATGGAAAATGCATCGGCTTCAGGGGTCCCTTACGGCTGATGCCAAGCGGAGCAAAATCATCATCACGAGCCTTTATATCTGCCCCCATTGCCACCAACGGATCGATAATCCGCTGCATTGTACGCGCCGAGAGCGACTCATCACCCGTAAGCCGGGCAGGAACTCCGGAACCGGCGATTATACCACTGAGCAAACGCATGGTGGTGCCGGAGTTGCCACAGTCCAAATCTTCGGACGGCTCCTGCAGTCCGTCGCGCCCCACGCCCTCCACCTCAATTTTATTGCTGTTTAATTCAAGGATCGGCACGCCTAACTTTCGGAGACAGCCGATTGTACTGTGAGGATCGGCTGCTTTGGAAAAATTTTCGATCGTAGAATGCCCTTCATGAAGGGCCGCAAACATTACGGATCGATGAGAGATGGACTTGTCCGCAGGAAGTTTAAGAACGCCATGTAACTTATCCGCAGGGGTGACTTCTTGCTCCATCGATTACTCCGTATTCAACAGTTTTTTACCTTCTTTGGCCTGGGGGGTGTCGGGATAATTCTTGATTAACGTATTCAGGGTAGAACGCGCATCCCCACGCTGGCCGAGCTGAATATAACTCTCGGCTTTTTTAAGCAGGGCTTTAGCAACCCATTCGTCATAGGCCTTGTATAGTATATTTACATTTTGAAATGCCTTGACAGCTGCTTTAAAATCGCCTTCTTTCTGATGGACAGTTCCCAGCAAATATTGCGCTTCGGCCCCGACTTCAGTCGTGTTGGATTGAGCCACGAGAGTCAGCAAGTCCTTGGCTTTTTGGTAATCCCCTTTCTTTATCGCAATCTTGGCAAGTCCCACTTTTGCAGGATCATAATCGCCGTTCATATCTAGCGCCGCCTGATACTGCTCCTGCGCTTTATCGGTATTGTTCATGGCCAGCTGCGCATTCCCCATGCCGATATAAGCCTGTTTCTGATATTGACTGCCCTTCTGCGAAAGTTGTTTAAAATAATCGAAAGACTGTTGATAGTTGACCCGGCTGTAGGAAATTCTGCCCAGGGCAGCAAGTGAAGAGGCGGCACGCTCAGAGGTCGGGAATTGCGAAACAACCGTTTGATACTCGTTTATCGCATTCTGAATCTGCCCGGTCTGTTCATACGCGTTTGCCAGATTATAATGGGCATCGGGCAACTGGTTTTGGTTATTGGTAATGCGGATGTACTGGCGAAACTGATCGATGGCTCCCTGGTAATCACCCGATTGCATTTTATTATCTGCCTGGCGGTATCGCAGGCGATCCGCCATCGATGTTTGCGGGTGTTCCGAGAGGAAATGCTCAAGAACGGCCGAGCTGGAATCGGACTTGCCGGACGAAAGTTGTGCATATTGAATACCATTCACGGCCTCTATGATATATTCACTCTGCGGGTATTTCTGCATCACTTCCTTATAGGCATCGATAGCTTTGTCGTAGTCCCCGGCATTATAGTAAGCATCGCCGATATTGTATTGAGCTCGTGCTGCCCAGCTGGTATTCGGATATTTGTTAATTTCGGTCTTGAATTCTTCTATTGCCTGGCTGTAGTTGCCGGAATTCAAATAAATATAAGCAATGTTATACTGGGCCTGCTCCCGTAATTTACTATAGGGATAGATTCGTAAAAATTTGCGGAAAGTCGAAACTGCTTCGTATGTCTGTTCGGCACGATAGTGGCAATTGGCAATCTGAAACATGGCATAATCGCCTCCCGGCTCCGCTCCGATTGCCTTTTGATAATAAGTAATAGCATTGGAATAGTCGCCCATTGCATAATAGGAATCACCGATTCGTAACTGGGTATCAGTGTCGTACGGGTAGAGCGCCACCTGTGGCGGCTTATATTTAGTCAAGAATGTTTTGAACGGATCCACCGCTTTATCATAACTCCCCATCTTAAAATAGCTCCATCCCAGGGAATAGTTTGCCGGCCCCACCAGTTTATGGTTGGGATATTCCCGGATAAATTTGGCAAATTGATTACTGGCCGGACCAAAATCATCCATGTGGTAATAGGAATCAGCGCTCCAGAAGAGGGCTTCCTTTCCGAGTTTGGTATTTGGGTATTCCTTATTCAGCGTTTCGAAAGTAGGTTGGGCCTGCTTATATGCCTGGTTGCTGTATTGAACCCATGCCTTTTGAAAGCGTGCCTGCCGCTTTATGGAAGGATCAACATCCGTAACTTTTTCTGCAGCATCAAAAGCCTGCAGTGCCCTGGTATATTCCTTGTTGGCAAAGTAGGATTCACCCAACAGCGTATACACTTTGCCTTTCCAGTCAAGCTGGCGATTGCCGCGTACGAGCGGCAGCAATACCTCGATGGCAGCGGGATAGTTGCCCATCTCATAATCCGTAATCGCCCATTCGTAATACGCTCGCTCCACCCACATGCCCTTTTTGAAGCGATCTCCGAAATTTTTAAATGTCTTTATCGCTTCGGCATAGCGAGATCCCAGTTTCTCATTTACCGCTTTGTAATACAATGCCTTGCGTGCAAGTTCATCGGAACCTTTGGCAGCTTTCCCGAATTCATCAGCGGCCCAGTGATATATTTTCTGCTTATTGTAGACCCATCCCAGTCCATAGTGAGCAACCCGCACTTTATCGGTACCCTTATTCATATTAATATACTGCAGGTAATATTTTGAAGCCTCATCAAAGTTATTCAGGTAATTATAACTCTCGGCGATAAGGTACACGGCTTTCGATTTCAAATCCTTATCCAGGTAGGGCATTGCATTCCGGAAGGCCTTGATGGCCTGCTTGTACTTCCCCTGCTGATAATAGGATTCCCCTAATGCAGTACCGATACGACGGGTCATCTCATCATTGGGATAGCGCTTTTTCAATACTTCAAAAGCAACGGTCGAAGAATCATACTCATCTTCGCTCAGGTACAGGCGCCCTCGGGCGTAAAGTGCCTTCGGTGCCCATTCCGACTTCGGATACTTGTCGGCAAGCGTCATAAAATAAGAGCGTGCCTGCTTATTATTTCCATTGGACACCGAGGCTTCGGCCATCCAATAATACGTTTGGGCACCTTTTTTCTTTGACAGGCCGTAATTGACAGCTCGCTTGTAATAATCAAGCGCCTTCTGGTATTTATTATCTTTTGAGGAGTTCTGCGCTAATTCAAATAAAAGGTTTGTAGAAAAATCTGAGCGTGGATATTCATCAATAAAACGTTCGTAATAGGCCGATTTATCGACGGAATCCGCTTGCGCCTGCGACCGGGAAAGATAATAGCCGGCGGAAAGTCGAAGTTCGTGATCTTCGTGCTCAGCTAAAAACTGCTGCAGTTCGCCGGCAGCTTTTGCATATAGCCCCTTTTTAAATAAAGTGATTCCCTGCTCATAATGAGAACTTGATGAGCGTTGGACTTCCTGTGCTTGCGATTGTAAAGTGCAAATCAGGCTAATAAATAATAAGCCGAAAATTCCGCGAATATTTAGCATTTGGTGAAAAAGCAGTTTCCGTTTCAGTTACTTCTGAATATATCAAGAATTGCATTTTTGTTCCGAACAAAAACAAGAAAGGATATCAATATCTACATATCGATGTATTTAAGCAGTTCATCAGCGCGATTCTCTAAATCCTGTCCATAGGCAGTACTTTCTGATTCAGCCAAAACCGTATACCCGTATCGATTAAGTGCTGCCTTAATCCGGGATACATCCCGGACATTGAGCTTAAAAGATACTTCAAAAATCTGCTTCCCGCTGTCAGGAGATTCTACCGTAAGTCCCAAAATTTTGGCTCCTTCGGTCTCGATAATTTGTACGATCTCAGAAATGGTAAAATCTATGGGGTCTAATGAAACGGTAACAACCGATCCGAACTCAGCCAGATTGAGCATCTTCGACAGGGCTTCGAGCACTTGCTGTTTCGTGATAACCCCCAAATAGGTCTGCTGATCATCCACGACAGGAATCGTGTACAACTCATATTGAAACATAAGCCGTGCCACCTCAAAAATATGCTGGCCCTGAAAAATTTTAAGTGCTTCTTCCAGAACAACATCCGAAATCAAGGTATCCTCGTCCAGGGATTCAAGTTGATCAAGAGCTACCTGCCCGATCAGTTTTTGCGTTGTACTGTCTACAACCGGAAGTGTATTCATCTCCTGTTCGCCCATACGCCTTTTAGCCTCTTTCACCGTTACGCTGCCGGTAAGCGGTTCAAATTCGGACTTTACTATGGATTTATTAGCGAGCATCTTTTAAATCGATTTTACATTCACTAAACAACTGATTCAGATTGAGAAACATCCATATCTTCAAGCATTGATTTTAGACGCATGAAGTTGGGCTTTGCTATACTAAATGTAAGCTTTATATCCGATCCTACGTATTTTTTTTCTAAAATGTTTGCTACGCGGTGCAAGAAAGCGACGCCTTCGTACTTGGCCGCCGGAATCTTCATAGTCTTTGTAACGAAATCCTGCTCAACAAGTTCCTGAATTCGGTCCTCAAGCCTGCCCAGTCCAATTCCACGTTCAGCCGATACAAAAACGGCATCGGAGTAAGCTCGTTTCAGTTCTGAAATGCGTTGGGCATCGATCACGTCGATCTTGTTAAACACCAGCAGGGATTTTTTACCGTCAACGCCCATATCTTCCAGCGTTTCCTCGACCACCTCAATATAATCCTCGATCATCCGGGAAGAAGCATCTACAACATGAAGCAGTATATCGCATTCCCGAACTTCGTCTAAGGTTGATTTGAAACTTTCAATCAGATCATGAGGCAGCTTGCGAATAAATCCAACCGTATCCGAAAGCAGCATATCATAATTAGCCACTTCATACTGGCGAACAGTAGAATCCAGGGTGGCAAAAAGACGATTTTCAGCTAACACCTCCGTGTCGGTCAACGCATTCATCAGGGTGGATTTGCCGGCGTTAGTATAACCGACCAATGAAACGCGCGTCAAATTTGAGCGACGTTTGCGCTGTGTTTGTCGTTGCTGATCCAGTTTCTCCAGCTTTTCTTTGAGTCGGGCAATGCGTTTATCAATCATCCGGCGGTCCATTTCGATCTGGGATTCACCGGGGCCTCGAGTGCCTATCCCCCCTTGCTGACGGGATAAGTGTGTCCAGAAGCGGGTCAGTCGCGGCAGTAAATACTGAAGCTGGGCCAGCTCAACCTGCGTTTTAGCGGCAGCTGTCTTTGCACGCGAGGCAAATATATCCAGGATAAGCCCACTTCGATCCAACACTTTGGTCTTGGTAGCCTGCTCAATGTTTCTGATCTGGGTCGGTGACAAGTCGTCATCAAAAATGAGCGTATCAATGTGCTTTTCTCCGGTCAACCGTTTAAGCTCGCCAAGCTTCCCGGAGCCCACATAGGAAGAAGGATCGGGATGAACCCGGTTCTGTAATATTTTATCAACCGTAAACCCTCCGGCCGTAAATGTAAGCAGTTCCAGCTCATCCAAATATTCCTCGGCCTGCAAGCGCGGTGTTTCGGGGCCGTAAACCCCAATTAGGAGGGCTCTTTCTTGTACGATATCAGAATTTCGTATCTCTTCGAACAAATGAGTGTCGGTAAAAAATTTAAATTAATGATACGCTAATGCTTATCACCAGCGTATGACTTTAATAGATTAAAATAAGGATTATTCAAATTCCTCTACATTTATGTCGTCCTTAATATAACAACGGATTCGACGGCCGAGTTTATGTGAAATCAATTTTTTAAAAGATTCCTGACGTCTTTTGGGAACATCCAGTTCCAACCTGATCAAATCTTCAGGTTCATTCGAACGGCGGGCTCCATAAATAAAAATATAGTGCGTTTTCGTTTCATCGTCCTTTTCCACAAAATCACGGATTTGATGCCAGGCCACCGTT
>DATFLI010000163.1:0-10969 GCA_035267805.1 Balneolaceae bacterium
CAGAAAATAGGGGGAAGCAAGAGAAGGGGCGATGATCGGGATGGTATTCTTTTTTATCAACGGCCATTGCGATCTCAAAAGCATTTGATCTCTAACTGTACCTTTGAAACTCATAAACCGCGGAGTAAAAAATCTATTATTCCTTTTGAACTCTTTAGGACTTATCAATTAGCAAATAGTATTCGTGTCGACGGTTATCCTCTTATAGATCAGGATAGAGAAAAAGTAATAGAAATACTTCATTCAAGAAAAAGGAATCCATCATTTTCGACTATTCGAAAGAAGCTTTCTAATCCCGATGGGAATTACAACTTTAGTGATGACAATAAATTTCCTTCTAACAATACCATTTACAACTTCCGAAAAATATTTGGAAAGAGACGATGGAATGATTTTACGCTAGAGCAACAAGAAGAAATTTGGCATATAAAATATATGGCAGATGATCCCGAATGGCTGGAACAATATGCTAAAGACAGGTGGGGGTTAAGTGATAAGAAAATTGAAAGGCTAAAATCCTTCAAACTTGATGACGATTATGCGAATTTGAGCCGTAAGGCCATCATGAATATTCTGCCTTATCTTGAGCGTGGATTATTATACGATAAGGCTGTTTTGCTTGGAGGTCTGAAAAGTGCTTATGGTACAAAAAATTGGGAGCAGATGGGTGCTGATCTCAAAAAAGAAATTGAGCAGCAGGTGTTGGGTATTGCAAATGATAGTGAGCATAGTGAGAAAACCATCGATCGGGTTAAGCAATTATTGGTAGAGCAATATAATCTACCCAAAAAGAAAACGCCTAATCTTTATCATCACAGTATAACTGATGAGGTAGAGGAGATTAAAGGGAAGCTACCCGAACCCGATAATGTTCGTAATCCTATTGTTCAGCAGGCTTTGCATGAAGTTAACACGGTTGTGAA
Organism: Balneolaceae bacterium; assembly: GCA_035267805.1. Lineage (GTDB taxonomy): Bacteria > Bacteroidota > Rhodothermia > Balneolales > Balneolaceae > Fodinibius. The sequence goes on from DATFLI010000163.1 coordinate 924, forward strand.
TGCAATTATTGACAAGCATGGCAAGCCGGATGAAATAAAAGTAGAATTGGCCAGAGAACTTAAATCTTCAAAGGAACATCGAAAGCGAATCCGTGATCGTCAGCAAGAACGCGAGGAAGAAAATATTGCAATTAAAGCCACACTGGATGAATTTGGTTTAAAGCACACCCGCCGTAATATCCACAAGGTAAAATTGTATAATGAGATTGTAGATAAAGCGGGGCAGCCGGTTAATCCATTTAATCCGGAACAAACATTTGGTATTGAAGATCTTCTAAGTCGAGATGGTTTTGTACAGATTGAGCATATTATCCCAGAAAGTATATCACTCGATGATAGTTTAGCGAATAAAACATTGTGTGGGGCGAATACAAATCGTGCAAAAGGAAACAAAACGCCATACCAATATTTTATGTCACAGGGTATGTCGCAAAAAGAATGGGAAAACTATAAAGACCGGATTTTTAAAATCCTTCCTTTCTATAAAGCCCAAAAGTTTGTTTCGGAAGAAGAACCAGAACTGGACGACTTTATCCAGCGTCAATTAAATGATACACGTTATATTTCTAAACTAGCTAAAACGTATTTGCAGCAAATTTGTCCCAGGGTGGATATCTTACAAGGCAGTGTTACGGCTATGCTCCGATATTATTGGGGGATGAACGGAATTTTAGGCGGAAAGTACGAGGTTGGGAATCTGCAAGATGGAGAGTACTTAGCTGCCGTAGATTCTGAAGATAAAATTATTGAAATCGTAGAGTGGGATGAAGAAACGTTGGATAAAGACCAGAAAAGGTTAGAAGATAAAGGACAATTTTTACAGGGTAATGTAAGTAACGGTATTTTTTATCCTTTTAAGCAACGGATTGATCATCGACACCATGCTGTTGATGCAATAGCCGTAGCCTGTTCCAAAAGGAAATATTTACAACAAATTTCACGTCTTTCTGCAAAAGGATGGAATAATGAAGCAATCAAGGAAAACTATGAAGTAGAGCAACCGTGGGATGGGTTTTGGGAAGACGCAAAAAACGCCATTGATCAAATCCTGGTTTCCCACAAACAGAATGATCGCATTCTGACCAAGGTTAAAAAGCAGTTATTCGATTACGATGGAAACCCCAAAACGGATGACGATGGCAATGAGCTTTATGCCGAAGGCCATGCTGCTCGTGGACGACTTCACAGAGAAACGGTATATGGTAGACATTCTGGTCCTGATGGCGAAACATATTATCACCATCGAAAGCCAATAGACTTTATTAAAAAATATAAGCACTTGGAAAAAGTAGTTTCGCCGCGAGTGAGAAAAGCTGTTGAAAATCGACTTAATTATCTTGGTTTAAATACAAGTCAAAACAAAAAATGGAAGCTTTCTGATTTACCTAAAGAAAAACGTAATCAGGTATTCTTTATATTTGAAGAGCGGAACGGAAGAAAGAAGAGAATACCTCAGATTCGTTTGCCAAATAAAAATGGAGATGATATTCCAGTTAAAAAAGTAAGAGTCAGAGAAACAATTTCTAGGGCTCAGCAGCTAAAGGATGGTGTAAATCAATTTGTTGATCCTTATGATAATCATCATTTGATGGTATATAAAAATCAAGAAGGGGAATTAGATTTAGACGTAGTTACTTTTTGGGAAACGGTTGAGCTTAAAAACCAAGCTCAGCCAATTTTTAAATTGCCTTTTGATGGAGAAAAAATAGTTTCAATCGTACAAGAAAATGAAATGTTTTTGGTAGGCTTGGAAGATGTCTTGCTGAGGGATAATTTAGATAATCCTAGTTATTTGAGAGATTATTTGTACAGGGTTCAAAAGATATCGATTAGTGGGTATAATATTGTATTTCGACATCACACCGCTTCAACAATTGATGATCCTACTCAAATGATAGGGATCTCCAGTATGGGTGATACAAAAAGCGGATGGCAAACTCATAATCCCACTAAAGTTGAGATTTCAGCACTCGGAGAAATAGAAATTCTGGATTAATAGCAGTTCTAATGCTTAAAAAGACGCTGTTTTTTAATAATGCTTATCATCTGAGCATTAAGTATAACCAGCTGGTTATTACTGATAAAAATACTGGAGAAGAATCGCAGCGTCCCGTCGAAGATTTAGGTTTTGTGGTGTTGGATGATCAGCAAATCACTTTCACTCAGTCAGTAGTCCAACATTTGGCGGCTAATAATGTGGCAGTAGTCTTTTGTGACAAAAAGCATCATCCGGCCTCAATGTTGTTTCACTTAGATACGCATCAAACACAAACCGAGCGTTTTCGAGCCCAGATAGAGGCATCGAAACCATTGAAAAAGCAGTTGTGGAAGCAAACGGTAAAGGCAAAAATTCGAAATCAGGCTGCCTTGCTGGACTTTGTGGGAGAGGAAGCAGAACCCTTAGAATATATGGCTCGTCAAGTAAAAAGCGGTGATACAACGAATCAGGAGGCCCAGGCTTCTCAACATTATTGGGGGTATCTATTTGAAGAAGAATTCTATAGGCGACGCCATGGTCCTCCTCCCAATAATCTATTGAATTATGGATATACCATATTACGGGCGGCAGTAGCAAGAGCACTCATGGGATCAGGATTATTACCCACGCTGGGCATACATCATCGGAATCGGTACAATTCATATTGTCTTGCTGATGACATTATGGAACCCTATCGACCTTATGTAGATCAGAAGGTTTGGGAATTAGTTGAAACGGGACAGGGCGGTCAAGAAGACTTATCTACTGAACTAAAGTCTAAACTACTTGATACTTTGACTTGCGACATTATGATTGGCGATAAAAAGCGCCCTTTAATGGTTGGATTATCGGAAACTACAGCTTCACTGGCTCGGTGTTTTAAAGGAGAGAATCGGAAAATAAAGTATCCCGAGCTATGAAGCATTCACGGATAAATGCATATCGTATTATGTGGCTTTTCGTATTTTTTGATTTACCAGTGACAAAAAAAAGGGATCGGAGGGCGGCTACCCGATTTCGTAAACGACTATTGAAAGACGGCTTCTCAATGATGCAGTATTCAGTTTATACTCGTCACTGTGCCAGTCGAGAAAGTGCAAAAGTTCATACCAAAAGAGTTAAAGGGTTCGTACCTCCAAAAGGCCATGTTACGCTATTTTCCATAACAGATAAGCAATATAGTAACATTCTCAACTTTTGGGGCGAAAAAAGAGAGCCGATGGACAAGCCGCCACCACAGCTAGAGATGTTCTAGCTATAGAAATAAAAAAATGCGGCTTCCAAACCTGTAAAAAGGTCTAGAACCGCATTCTTAATACCGATATTTTCTGTTAAGTGGTTGCCTATTAAAGGCTTATAACGTCCCGTAATATCGGAGATTCCATCTTTGAATCAAACCACAACCAGAAGAAGAGTTTAGCGGGCTTTGCGCTTAATATCGGAGATTCCATCTTTGAATCAAACCACAACTTGCGTGGACGTTCCTTGACATAGTATTGAATATCGGAGATTCCATCTTTGAATCAAACCACAACATAATAAATAAGTTTGTTTCCCTTTCTTGAAATATCGGAGATTCCATCTTTGAATCAAACCACAACCAGTCACTTTCGTTACCAAATTTTAATCGAATATCGGAGATTCCATCTTTGAATCAAACCACAACCGGAGACACTTCCAAGTGATGCTGATGGGAAATATCGGAGATTCCATCTTTGAATCAAACCACAACAGATTGTATTCACATAATGGATTGTCGGAGAATATCGGAGATTCCATCTTTGAATCAAACCACAACATACATCGTATTAAGTAACGGTTCATTTCTAATATCGGAGATTCCATCTTTGAATCAAACCACAACACTAGTAAGGTCGTCCTTTGCCAAAAGCGCAATATCGGAGATTCCATCTTTGAATCAAACCACAACGGAATTAACCGGCATAAGCAAAGCCGAAATAATATCGGAGATTCCATCTTTGAATCAAACCACAACGTTGGTTTGTTGCTTATTTAGGATATCCTGAATATCGGAGATTCCATCTTTGAATCAAACCACAACCACTCACGGTATAGCATCACCACCACAATCAATATCGGAGATTCCATCTTTGAATCAAACCACAACTATTGATTAGTGAGTAGTATTTTTGCTGGAATATCGGAGATTCCATCTTTGAATCAAACCACAACCATTGCCCATATCGGCATGGCCGTCAAGGGAATATCGGAGATTCCATCTTTGAATCAAACCACAACCTTCGTTTTCTCAGCTTTTTCTATAAACTGAATATCGGAGATTCCATCTTTGAATCAAACCACAACACTTTTGGCAGGCCACCAATGGCCGCATCGAATATCGGAGATTCCATCTTTGAATCAAACCACAACCTTAAAACCGCTGATTCTGCATTAGGATCGAATATCGGAGATTCCATCTTTGAATCAAACCACAACGACTATTACCATTAACAATACAGCCGATTTAATATCGGAGATTCCATCTTTGAATCAAACCACAACACATATAAAAAAGATATGATCACCATTGCAAATATCGGAGATTCCATCTTTGAATCAAACCACAACAGTAAGTTTTGCTGATCCATGCCGTTCGCCAATATCGGAGATTCCATCTTTGAATCAATTATCAATTGCCCATCGGAGGAATAGGAGCGGCAAGTTCACCGTTCTGGTGTTCGCTTGAAGATACCAGAAAATATAGATTTCCCTCCTTCAGGAGGTCTTTTTGTGCTTCGTTAAGCACAAAAGTATTGTCTGACGCTTTGAGCTTGCCACTAGTCTGCTGGTCGTTGGTCGTAACTTCCAGCGAATATAAGGCATTGGCGTTGCTGCCGATTTTACCTGCCATGATATAAGCGCCGGTATAGCTGCTCATCAAATTGGAAAAATCACCATGAACTTGCAGAGTATCCCCGTTAAGCTCTAAGGTAAAAAATCCCGAGCCGGTCGTCCCCACCTTCGGATGCAGTTTATATCCGGCCAGCATAACTTCCTTGCTTTGCTGTGCATTGGCAGAAAAAGGGACAAAAAGGAAGACGGCTAACACCAGGAATAACAAATGACGAATCGATTTCATAAGGTTCTCCTGCGCAAATTTGATTGAGTTATTCTTATATTTAAACAATCGATTTATCGACTTATTGTGTCTGAGTATCTTAATAATAGTGCCTGTTTGGGATTTACCTTACTAAATAATGTGAGTTCTAAGCATAGAAGACCAATCTACTCCACTGTCATCTCGAATGGAGCCTGCGTATGAGATCTTTGTTGAAAAGGACAAATCCTATTAACAACGATTGCTCCCCGGTGGTCGGGATGACACCCTAAATGATAAGAAGTTGTAATCAATGCGGTCAATTTTTTATCTCGAACTCACATCAAATAAATTACAGGTCGGGATTAGGCAGCGAGAAAAAGTTTCTGACAAACGTATAATCTCCTGCCATACGGCCAACCGGTTTTAGTTTATGGGGATCTACTTTGTCTCCTTCCATATATACCGCATCCCGGATATGGTAACAGACCAGTTCTCCAAGCACCAAATGGTTTCTGCCCATGGGAATGACACGTTTCAACTCGCATTCCATATTTACGGGGGCATTGGCTACACAGGGCGGTTGAACAATCTCACTCTCTTTTGATTTAATACCTGCATGATTGAATTCATCTACTCCATGTTCGTAATTTTTACTGCTGTCATGCATTTGGTTAGCCTGATCTTCAGAGACCATGTTGATCACAAATTCACCGGTTACTCGTATATTGGCCAGCGTATCTTTTTCACCGGATTTGTTGGAGTCGATTCCGGGACTGATAGAGATGCAAAATTGCACCGGGTCCAGCGAAGCTACGGTAAAAAAGCTAAAAGGGGCGAGATTTCGAATCCCGCCTTTACTGATACTCGAGATCCATGCAATGGGTCGTGGAACCACGGTTCCTTTTACCAGTTTTGCAATGTTATGTTGATCAAACTGCGATTGGTCGATAATCATGTTTGTTCCCGGATTTTAAACCATTCAGCTACGTCATCTGCGCTTTTTGTATTGAGGACGCGTTCTTTTCCAAATTTAGCCTTTCGCGCAATGCGAACCCCATAGGGGATATTATCGATTCCTTTTTTACTGTGGGCATCGGGATTGATGGATGACATCAGATTCGCTTCTTTAGCCTTGTTCCCATGACGCCAGTCAAGATCCAGTCGCCGCGGATTGGCATTGATCTCGATTGCGGTATGATGTTCGGCTGCCAGTTCAATCAGCTCATTCATATCAAGCTCGCTGCCATCGCGTTGCAGCAGCAGCCGGCCGGTGGGGTGACCGATAATTCGGGTGAAGGGATTTTTGATGGCATTACGGAAGCGAGTCATCATTTTTTTACGCGACATATCAAGGCCGTTGTGAACACTTGCAACTACAAAATCAAATCCCTCCAGCAACTCATCTTCGTAATCCAGGCTTCCGTCACTTAGGATATCCGATTCGATGCCTTTAAAGATCCGAAAATCTTTATTGGCAAACTCTTCATTTAACTTATCAATCTCGTCCCACTGTTTCTTGATCTCATCGGGAGAAAGTCCGCCGGCGTACGCAGCGGTCTGTGAGTGGTCTGTAATGCCCAGATATTCATAGCCGCGATCTAAGCAGGCTTCGGCCATGTCTTTAATGGAAAACTTGCCATCGCTCCAGGTGCTGTGTGCGTGGATGACACCGCGAATGTCACTCGTTTCCACCAGGTTCATAGACTCGTTGGATTCATAGAATTCAATCTCTCCACGATCTTCACGAAGTTCCGGCGGGATATAATGCAGATCCAGTTTTGTATAAATATCGTTTTCGGATGAATAATCAATCGGGGCATCGAAATTCGTGTCGCCGTTATCATCCAGTTCGAAAAGACCGTATTCATTCAGTGACAATCCGCGTTCACGGGCCCGCTGGCGCAGCACAACATTATGTTCCTTGCTGCCGGTAAAGTACATCAGCGCTGCGGGGAATTGCTCCGGTTTAACAATCCGAAGATCAACCTGGCGTCCTTCTTCGGTTCGAATTGAACTTTTGGTATCTCCGCGACCCAAAACTTCCACAACCAAGTCATGGTTGACGAATGCATCAAACAGCTCGTCGATATGTTGCTCTTGGGCACCGATCAGGATATCCACATCGCCGATGGTTTCCGTCGACCGGCGGAGCGAACCGGCTATTTCAATAGATTTTACGCCGTCTTTATTTTTTAGGAAGTTATACATCGGTTTGGCAATGGCCACGGCCTGGTCCAGTCGGCAACGTTCATCAAACTGTTCCATCCATTCGATAGATTTCAGTATCTTTTGTGCTGACTTTTCACCCAGACCGTCCAGCTTTGCCACGCGACCATCCTGGCATGCTTCTTTAAGTTCATTCAACTCGGATATCCCCAATTCCTGGTGAATTTTGGCAATATTTTTGGGACCTAATCCAGAGATATCCAGCCATTTGATGACACCTTCCGGGATGCGTTCTCGCAGACTTTTGAGCACTCTGATTTTTCCGGTTTCCGCATACGACTGTATATCTTCTGCAATAGAATTGCCAATACCTTTGATATCGGTAAGCGATTCGTTTTCGATGTAGGTGTTGATGTCATCATTCAGCGATTCAATGGTTTGGGCGGCGCGATCAAAGGCGATAGCCCGAAATCGATTTTCACCTGCCAGCTGCATTAGCTGGTAAATTTCTCGTAATCGTTCAGCAATTTCCCGGTTTGTTACAGACATAAAAAGCGATTAATTATTTTGGCGGAAATTATCGAATTCAAAGCTAAGGTTCTACCGTACATGTTTTGTGAATTAAGAACCATTCCGTACTATGAATCATTCAGTCGGGAAAAGTTCAAGGTGAATTTTGATTAAGGAGATTATATGAAAAAGTTATCGGGAGTTTTGGTACTAATTGTTATTATCTTGGGCTGCCAGCCTGCAAATAAGCAACAAAATTCATCCCCCAAAGCCATTAATGCCGTACTTGATGACTGGCACGATGCGGCATCCAAGGCTGATTTTGATCGGTACTTCAATCATTTTGCAAGCGATAGTGCCGTTTATATGGGAACGGATGCCACCGAGCGATGGACCGTAGCCGAATTTAAATCGTGGGCCAAGCCCTATTTTGATCGTGGTAAGGCATGGGACTTTACGCCGGTGGAGCGACATATATATTTTGCGGATAATGGCCAAACGGCCTGGTTTGATGAAGCGTTGGATACGCCCAATTTAGGTCCGGCGCGAGGTACAGGAGTGCTTGTTAAAAAACAAGGTGATTGGAAAATAGCGCATTATAACTTATCTATTCCAATTCCCAATGCTATTGCTGATACGGTGGTGTCTCAGGTAAAAAAAGCGTTACAGGATAAGGGGGAATAACCGTTATTGTTAAAGTGATGAATATCATTAGTTTAAAAGTACATTTTCTTAATATGATAAAGCCTAAAATATGCCTGTCAAACGCCGTGAGTTTTTAAAAAGATCATTCGTATTAACTGGTGGACTCTTTTTACCGAGATTTATCACTGGTCGCAAAACAGCACCCGGACAAAATGTTTATGATATCGTGATTTACGGGGCCACATCGGCAGGGATCATCGCAGCAGTTACGGCTGCAAGAAAAGGACGCTCCGTAATAATTGTTGAACCTACGGGTCATCTCGGGGGACTTACAGCCGGTGGGTTGGGGCAGACTGATCTTGGAATCGAAGGAACGATCGGAGGCATGTCACTGGAGTTCTATCGCAGGATTCGTCAATATTATGAAAATGAAGAGGCTTGGAAATACCAGACGTGGGATGAGTTCATGAATAAGACTGATCGGTTACAGGCCGGCCGCGAAGGGATGTTTGCCTTTGAACCTCATGCGGCAAAGCAGGTGTATCAAAAGATGTTGAAAGAGGCCGGGGTTCCGGTGGTCATGAATGAGCGTATCGTTCTTGGAAACGATGGGGTAGATAAGCGAGCCAATAAGATTTCTGCTATAAAAACTGAGTCGGGGAACGTATATAAAGGAGATATTTTTATTGACGCTACCTATGAAGCAGACCTCTTGGCAATGGCAGGCGTCTCTTATACAGTGGGTAGGGAAGCGAACGCAAAGTATGACGAGACACTGAATGGAGTGCAAAAAAGACGATCTCATGATCATATTTTCCACAAGAAAGTTGATCCGTATGTGAATGCGGGACAGACCGGTAGCGGCCTTTTACCGGGAATAAATAAAGAATATCCCGGGGCCGACGGGCAGGGAGACGATAAAGTTCAGGCCTACTGTTTTCGCCTGACCCTCACCGATGTGGATGAAAATAAAATTCCCATTGAAAAGCCGAAGGCTTACGATGAACTTCGGTACGAATTGTTATTTCGTAATTTCGAAGCTGGAGATCATAGAATCCCATGGATCAACTCCCCGATGCCGAATAGGAAAACCGATATCAATAATAAACTCGCGGTTTCAATCGATGATATCGGGATGAATTATGATTATCCTGAAGGAGCTTATAAAGCCCGGTCAGCTATTATCGATGAGCATCGTAATTATGAGCAGGGACTCATTTGGACCTTGGCCAATCATTCCAGAGTTCCGAAGGAAGTTCGTAAAGAGGTGGGTAGGTGGGGTCTGGCGGCGGATGAGTTTGAAAATAACGGTGGATGGACCCCGCAACTTTATATCCGTGAGTCTCGACGTATGATCGGTGAATACGTGATGACTGAGCACGATTGCCGCAGGTTGAAAATGGTGGATGATCCGGTGGGGCTGGGCTCTTACAACATGGATTCGCATAACGTACAGCGCTATGTGACCGATGAGGGCTATGTACAGAATGAAGGGAATATTGAATATACGCCAGCCGGACCGTATGCCATTTCATATCGTTCGCTAACTCCCCGAAAAGAGGAATGTGCCAATCTTTTGGTTTGCTGTAATGGAGTATCTGCTTCGCATATTTCATTTGGTTCGATACGCATGGAGCCGATATTTATGGTATTGGCACAGTCCGCCGGCAATGCTGCAGATATTGC
>DATFLI010000164.1:0-7797 GCA_035267805.1 Balneolaceae bacterium
AGTACGTAGCTGGCGCTCTTGGTATCCGGGTTCGAATTAAGATCGATGATCGTTTGCAGATCTTCCAGCGGCCCGTCATACCAGCCCCCGAAATCATAATGCGAACTGCTATACCGGGAAGCATCCGTATAATAGGTCTCCGCGAAGTACTGCGTATAGAGAGTCCCATCTACATCGCCGGCATAAGTACCTACGGATCGTTCGGCCTGCGTCATCAGCAGGTCCGTCCGCGCTTGCGAAGGGCTGTTGGGATCCACATTGGTGGACCCGAACTTGCCGCACCCTGCCATCAGCAGGATGGCTGCGAGCGTTGTTGTGAGTAGATTTTTCATAGTTGATCGGTTTAAACTTTTATAAAAATTCATATCGTATATCCCCCGTCCTTAAAATGTGAGATTTACGGTGGCCCCGAAGGTGCGCGTGCCGGGAACCGTTCCGCCTTCCCACCAGCCAAAACCATTTCCGTGGTTTTGAATAATGGAGGGATCCAGATCCATCTTGGTTGCATAAATCAGCAGCGGATCATTGGCAAACAGCGACACATCAATGCCCGACAACGGCGTCTTGGCAATCAGGCTGGTCGGCAGGCTGTATGTCAGCTTGACCGTACGCAGCTTGATGTAGCTGGCGTCGTAGATATACTGCTCTTTGTTATAAAACTGAGCCAAGTAATAGACCTTTGGATTCGTCAGATACTCTACTGCATTGCCATTGGCATCCACACCTTTGACATATACACCACCGGAGTTGCTACCGGCATTTTGCATTTCTACACTAGAAACAACGTTGCCGTTGGCATCAACCACATCGTCGCGGATGGGATTGCCCAGTGGGTTGCTGCCCACCGTTTCGGCGCCCAGCCCGGAGTAGTTGTTCCAAAGCTTGGTGAGTGAGTAGAACTTGCCGCCTTTTTGGAAATCCAGGAAAGCGGTGAACGAGAAGTTCTTATAGGACAGATTCGCGCGGAATCCACCGTTCCAGTCCGGCAAAATTGTGCCGTGATCGACTGTAGGATCTTCAGCAAATGTTCCCTTAAAGTATCCAGAGGATGCAACTTCAGGCTGACCATTCACACGCTTATAGCCGGGAGCAATAATCTTACCCCATGTTTCGCCTTCGCGAGCATAGAGACCAATCACACTACCACCGATGAAATACGTGGGCTTCTCAAGCAAGCGAGAAGTCAGGCGTGGGTCCAGTGCATTCACTTTGTTTGAAAGCGTCTTTGACCAGTTAAGGGTCAGATCCAGGTTCCAATCTTTGTTCTGTACCGGAGTACCGTTAACCTGGAGTTCAACCCCCTTCTTGGTAAATTTACCAGCATTAATCAACGCTTGACTGTAACCGCTGGCCGGTGAAACCTGCAGGTTCAGGATCTCGTTTTTGGAGACCGACTGATACCAGGTACCGTCTACGCGGAATCGTCCTTTCAGGAATCGCAAGTCAAGGCCCAATTCGGTATCGGTCTTGATGGCCGCCTTCAGGTTCGGGTTCGGGCGCGTGTTGGGCACGGCAAGTGCAGGGTTGCTGCCTCGCGGCGTTTGCACGTTATAAGTGCTGGCAATCTGATAGGGACTTAAGTCGTTTCCGACCTGAGAATAAGAAGCCCGCAGCTTACCAAAGCTCAGGATATTTTGTTTTTGAAATATCGGGAGTTCGGTGAATACAAAACTGCCTGAGAAACCGTAATAAAGGTACGAATTATTGTTTTGAGGAAGCGCTGACGACCAGTCGTTACGCAAGGTAACATCGGCGTACACCATGTCCTGGTAACCCAGATTCACCGTACCGTACACACTTTCCACCTTCTTGTTTTGTGTATAGCCTGATACATTCGGACGATCACTGGAGGCCGAAATGTTATACAGGTTCGGTACCGACAGCCCACCAACCGTGGATTGAGATACTCGATTATACGTTTGGTCGCGGTAGTTGCCACCCAGGAATCCTTTCACCGACCAGTCGTTGAAGTCACGCTGGTATTGAATGGACCCTTCGTAGTTCATCTCGCGGCGATCGCGATTCGTCGTAGCATACCAGTCTTGGTTCAGCCCGCCCGAAGCCACGCGGTCGTCGGTTTTAAATTTGTACACGTCCCCGTGAATCTTACCGGCCACCTGCAAGTTCGGTGTCAGTTCGTACGTCAATGAATACGTGCCATAAAACCGGTCACGATCTTCATGCGGCACGTTCTGATACACGTCGAAATACGGGTTGTTCCAGTACAGCGGATTAGGATTAGATGGAGAAATAATATTCCATGTATCATAAGTCCCATCAGGCAACTGGTATTGACGCAACTTGCTCATATCCAGGTTTCGGTGGAACCACTGGTTAAACGACTGGGTCGGGTTCCCCGGCAGCGGCGAGTAGCCCTGCGCCGGCCGACCTTGCGACTGCGTGTTGACATAGTTGAAACTCAGTTTCGAAGTCAACTTGTCGGAGTGAGCCAGCGAGCCGTTGAAATCCAAATACCACTTGTCCAGCTTGGAATTCGGAATCACGCCCTGCTGGTTGGCATCTTTCACCGTCACGCGGTAGGAGGAATTCGAAGCCCCGCCGCTGATCGAAATACTGTTGGTCTCCTGCACGCCGTTATCGTAAAAGTTCTTCACGTTATTGGGATGTGGCTCCAAGGGGATACTGGTGCCATAATCATCTTTACCGTCGCCGGTAAAATCAGCGTGATACCACGACCACCAAGGACGGAACATCTGTCCCTTCATTTCCGGGCCCCAACTCTCGTCAGTAGCATAGTCTAACGCATTGTCAACCTGACCATTATATGGTTGGCCGGTCTTATCAATATAATACTGACCATTTTGCAGGTCGAGTAATTGACCATCAGGTGTATAAGGAATAAAAGATGACGTTCCACCGCCGGCATACTTGTTCTGGTAATTAGGCAGTGTACTTACCTGGCTTACACTGGTCGTATTGGAGTATTTAACCTCAAAGGGTCGTTCTCCAACGGAGCCGCCTTTGGTCTTAATCACAATAACCCCGCCCGCGGCACGGTTTCCGTACATAGCTGCCGCAGCAGCACCTTTCAGTACCGAGACCGACTCAATGTCGTCAAGGTTCAAGTCCTGGGCCAGGTTACCAAGGTCACGGCCCTGGCTACTGAAACTCTGGTTACTGATCGGCGTCCCGTCAACCACAATCAGGGGGCTGCTTTGGGATAACCCGGATTCACCGCGGATGCGGATCTTGGAGGTACCACCGATAGCGGACCCCGGGGAACCGATAATCTGCACACCGGCAACTTTCCCGGCCAGTGAACTTACCAGGTCGCTGTTCCCGGCTTCGGCCAGCTGGTCTCCTTTGACTTCCTGCACCGAACTGGTCAGCGAGCGTTCCTGGCGGGTCAGCCCGTAAGCCGTCACCACCACGTCGTTCAGTTTTTCGGTCTGGGAGGTAATTTGAATGTTTAATGTAGTCGTCTGCTGGTTGATCGTAATTTTCTTCTTATACGTCTTATAACCAACATACGTGGCTCGAACGGTATACGTGCCGTAATCGATGTCATCAATCGTATATTTCCCTTGAGCATCGGTGGCAGCACCACGTTGTAGCCCCGGGATAAAGATATTGACACCGGGCAACGCTTCGCCCGAGCTTTTATCAGTAACCTTACCCGTTAATGACCCCGACTGCCCAAACGCAGCCCCAGCCATAAACAGGCATAAAGATAATAGAGATAGTAGTTTTTTAACCATAGCCCTGTTTTATTTTAGTTATTATTAAATATTAAAGAGAAAGCGAACGGAATAGAATGCTTCCTTCCCTAATAATCATATTTGATAATGAAATTCCAGGTGGAATTTCACTATTCAATCCTTCCCCGTTACGAAGAATCTAAATTCGAATTAATAAATTTGTGGGAAGTTTTAAATTTTCTAAGCATAGTTGTCTTTTTTGTACAAAATAAGTCCCGACTTATTTCGTTGCGCGTAATTTATTATCTAAGAGAAGTGATGCTAAGAAGTATGTTACAAAATGATATATACAGGTATAAGAAGACATATATGGATATATTACGATGTAATGTGCATTTACGACATTATTACTGTGAATAATATGCAGTTTGAGTTATCCAGCTGACATATTTGGGCACAACGTGTTACAAATTTATGATCAAGTACACTTGCTGCTTGAACTTCATAATTGTCTATTTTTACCCTAAAGATTAGATTTTAAACCTTTCCAGATTGTCTTTATAGTTTCTGCTCATCTTTAAATTTTTTCCGTCGTTCAAAATCACTTTTGAGTCTCCCGAAAACCATGGTTCTATTGCTTTAACATTATAAATGTTAACAATATAAGATCGATGAATGCGAACAAACTCCAGGGGATTGAGCTTTTCCTGTAATCTTTTTAAAGATCCCCGAATCATGTGAATGGTATCGGATAAATGAAGTTTCACATAATTACCCGATGATTCTACCCAATGTATATCATGAACATCAATAAAAATATTTCTCTCTTCATTTTTAATTAATATGCGTTGCAGATACTGCCCTGATAAGTTATTGGCTCGATTATGGTCCTTAGGTTTTTGCATAGTTGTTTACTTAAAAAGACAATTTTTATAACTGCGAAACCCATATCAATTCAAAAACAGTAACACCTCTAAAAATTAATCCCATTTTTGCATGGATTAATACAACCCCATTAGTTAATTCTGCAAAATCGCCGTTACTAGAAATAAATCTTCAATTTGAGCGACTACAGTATGTTTTAAAATGAAATATATTGATGTAAAGAGATATATAAAAATATAAGATGCTATTCTAAGAAATATCCGGTTCTACTACTTTTATTTCGGATCGGCTCTATCATTATGCTGAAAGGCGCTAATCACGGCTATTCTCAGTTTTTTTACCTTAAAAATTACCTGTATCCCACAAAAAGCCTAACCGACGGGTTTCCATATCAGCCGACTTCGTTTGATTTTCCTAACATTCCTAATTGAAAATATGAAACCCGACCAATACAGGCCGGGTTTCACAATAATAACAAAGATACAATCAGCCGTCTTTTATAAAGCAGATTGCTCCCGTTCGACTTCACTTCTGGAAATATCCTCTAAGGTTAAACCTTTTGTTTCGGTCACAAATATTTTTACAAAGAAATATGCTACCACACCGAATAATGCATAAATACCGTATGATACTCCAAGACCGAGCGCAGACAACAGAACAGGAAAACTAATTGTAATTAAAAAGTTAGCTCCCCATTGAGCCATTCCGCATACCGCAAGAGCTGCCCCACGATAATGATTCGGAAACATCTCACCAAGCATAACCCACATTACCGGACCCCATGAAAATGCAAAAAATGCGATATAAGCATTGGCCGCAACTAATGCCATTGTCCCCTGGGTTGGACCTAATGTCAGAGAATCAGCACTGCTTCCGGGGGCGGTACTAAATATATAAGCCATTACCCCCAGCATAACAGCCTGTCCTAAAGAACCTACCAGCAGAAGTGGCTTTCGCCCCACCCTGTCTATCAACATAATAGCAACAAATGTAAAAAATATATTTACACTTCCGCTTATGACATTTTGTAGTAAGGCATCGGCTTCATTAAATCCGGCAGCTTTCCAAAGTGTAGCTCCATAGTAGAAGATGACATTGATACCTGTAAATTGTTGTAATATGGCTAAGCCAAGTCCCACCCACACCAAGGGGTGAACCTTCCCGGTGTAATTGCTTATGATATTTTTGAGTTTGGGTTTCATCCCCTCCTGGAGAGTAGACTTGATATCTGCAACCTTTGCTTTGATATCAGGCAGCGGAGAAATGCTTTTAAGAACCTTGCCGGCTTCATCAACATCACCGGCCGCTACCAAATACCGGGGAGATTCGGGAATTGCCAACAAGGAAAAGAAAAAGATAGATGCAGGTAAAATCTCAGCCCAGAACATCCACTTCCAGGTTTCAAAACCACCCCAAAAAACTTCGGATGCTCCGCCTGACATACCGGCCAGCCAGTAGTTACTCATAAAAGCCATAAACAAGCCGATGACGATCATCAGCTGCTGAAGTGTTGCCAAGCGACCCCGTATATTAGAAGGGGCTATTTCACTGATATAGGCAGGAGCAATGATACTTGCAGCCCCCATAGCCACGCCGCCAATAATTCGATAAATAACGAACTCCAATGATCCGCCGGCCATACCCGAACCCCAGGCACTTATGATAAATGCTATTGCTGTACCGATCATTACAGGTTTGCGCCCAAATTTATCAGCCAGAGTTCCGGCAAAAAAGGCTCCTACCATGCTTCCAAGCAGTACCGATGCAACATTAAAACCGGTAACGGCGGCAGCAGAATTAAAAGCCAATTGTAGGGCATCAACAGTTCCATTGATCACCCCGCTATCGAAACCAAATAAAAAACCGCCGAGCGCAGCAGCGGTTGAAAGAAGAATAACCCTGCCTAGTCTATAATTATTTTCTGTATTACCGTTCTTTAATTCTGTCATTAGCCAATCCGTCTTATCTTAGTTTTAGTTTCTTCTACGTATTACAACCTTAAATTTTGAGCAACTTCAGAAAGAATCCAGCTATAAATTCCTTTCAACAGCCATGGTACTATTCCAACAAGAGATAGTAAAACCGTAGTCTTGATCAAGGCTTCCTGTTGAAAAAGAAACGATGAGAAAAGACAAGATGCAATAATTTATATTTTTTGTGCAAAAAAATTGCACTCCCGGCAATATCCATCACAACCGTGGCCAAAAGTGGTAAAAAAAAGAGTAAAATAAAAAATCCCTTCATACAGGTTATATGAAGGGATTTGACAACATCTGAAGATTATTGAGTGGAGGTGCGGGGACCAACACCTTTCAAAAAATATGCCTTAGGAGTCCATACTGCCTGTTTTTCAACTACCTTTTCTATATGGTCACTATATAGTTCACTAATAGTAATCATTGATCATGATAAAAAGAAAACAAAAGCCGACCTAATTTTCATCACTTCTTACTTTTAATTCCAATAATACCCCAAATAACCATATATACGATAAAGTTAAAAAAGAATGTACTCTTAAAGGAACTACTAAAATGTCCTGATCCTGTTGCAGTCATGCAAGAGGTTACAATTGACAATAATATTATACCAAACAAAATTGCGATATTCTTTCCCATAACTTTAGTTAGCCATTTTTATAATCGGTCAGACCGGATTCTTATTGTATGGTATCTTACTCTCTTGTTACGAGACTTTAGATTTATATATCCGGGTCTATAAGTAATTTCAATACTATCTTGTGTAAAATAGTACTCATTAGCTGAATTGATAATCTTCTTAAAAGTGCCGAAATGCTTCTGTAAAGCCCCCAAAACATCATCATTGCCATAGATTCCTATTGCCATACCAGTCAAAGTCTTATTTTCATTGAATTCTAATGTGAAATCATCGAACCCTATTCCATTCAGTGTTAAAGAGGGATTGTTAACCTCACAAAAATACTCCCATTGATCTACTATCCTATCCGGGGTAATATCTGCACATTCACTAATTGTGCCCATTTTCTGACCTATAAAGAATCCAGCTATTTCAATCCTATTCTCTTGGGACTTACTTTCTGTAGACTTTTTTTGACACCCTATTCCAACTACTATACTAATTATAATTAATAAACATAACCTTATTCTAAATAAACTATAATTCATATTAATTATATATTATTTTATAAATTTTTTTGTTGTCTATAGACCGTAGTACTAAGATACGATTTCCCTTTACTTATTCAAGCAATGGTGAAGGGAACCAACATAAGGAT